>JBNASH010000037.1:0-1153 GCA_049720475.1 Minisyncoccia bacterium | reverse complement strand
TAATTGCCCTACTTGGCGCATTAGCTGTTGGGTTGCTAGCTGCTCTTGATCCTTTTGAACAATTAAAAAAAGGAACTGACACAGGGGTCAGAAATACTGTCTCTGAATTTCATGGAGCTGTGATAAGATACTATGCTATTAAAAATATTATGCCTTGGTGTGCTAATTCTGATTGTTCCCAAGTTAGGGATGGCAATGGCGAACCAGATGGCAACACTTCTTTAAAAGAACTACCAAATACTATTAATGAAATCATCTCAACTGGTGAATTAAAACAAGATTTTATTTCTTTAGCAGGTGATGCTACTTTATCAAAAATATTTGTAACTGGAAGTAATTCTAATGCCACGGTAACTGTCTGTTTTAAACCAACTTCCAAATCTTTTATCAATGATCCAAATACAAAATTCACACAAGATGGCACAGAGATAACTGATGGTTCATGTAAATCTCAAGGCGGAACCAGTCTAGACTGTTATTGGTGTATTAAATAATTTGATGAAAAAGTCTTTCACCTTGATTGAACTGTTAGTTGTGATCGCTTTAATTGGATTTTTATCTTCTTTAATTCTAGGTAATTTTTTTACATCATTGAGAAAAGGCCGAGATGCTAGGCGAAAAAGTGACTTGGAACAAATCCAAAGAGCCCTTGAGATGTATTATGAAGATAATCGTGCTTATCCCACTAAAGCACCAGGATCTGGTTTTGTCTTTGGCAATGAATTTTCTTTAAATGGAAAAGTATATATGAAAAAAGTGCCAAATGACCCTGTTTCATCAAAAACATATCAATACGACTATGATAGTGTGAATAATGGTTATAAACTTTATGCCTGTTTGGAAAATGATCAGCAAATCCTTCCTTATAGCAGCGCTTTAACGCCGGAAGGCAATTTTAATTGTAATACGCAATGTTTTGCCCAGGATGGCCAAACGAGAATTGCCTGCATCTGGGGAGTATCAAGTTCAAATGTTAATCCTTAAAAACCATTCAGTTTAAATTTTTCAGCTTAAAAGAAAAAATTATCATTATTATTTATTCATAATTCATTACTATTTATTTATCTCTTGTATTAAGATTCATTTTATGATATGATTTTAAATTAATTAATATTTAAGTTAATTCTATATGACACCGTTACCAAAAAGAAAA
>JBNASH010000036.1:0-156698 GCA_049720475.1 Minisyncoccia bacterium | reverse complement strand
AGCCAAAACTTTGTATTACGTTTTTATTTTCCCAATTCGGTTGGTAACTATTTTAATTATTATCAGAGCATTTCTGGATAAAAGTATGCCGTTGTTAAAAAATCAAAAAATAGGGTTGGCGATTTTATTAGCTGATACAATTTTAGGAGGATTGGTTAATGCTTTTAATTATTATGGAATGATGCATTTGCCGCCTCAATTTTGGTTTTTGCCAGTTTCGGGATATTCAATTGGTTATATCTGGGAATTTGTTAATGCTTTGTTACTGATTTTCGGCTTTTTGTTGATAACTAAAGAAAATAAAAATATCTAAATTGCAAAAACAATAAAACATATTATAATAGCTTTTATGAATGAAAAAGAGTTAATTGAAGTATATTTGAAGAAAAACGATGAAAAAGCATTGGCGCTTTTGATAAATAAATATTTAAAAACCGTGTATTTATATTTTCTAAAAAGAACTAATAATAATCTTGCCGCAGAAGATTTGACTCAAGAAACCTTTGTTAAAATGTGGCGCAATCTTAAAAAATTTGATTTGAAGAAAAATTTTAAAACCTGGCTTTTTACCATTGCCAAAAATACATTTATTGATTATTTGAAAAAATATTATTACCAGAATGGACAATTAAAAGAAACGACATTCTCGATTTTAGAAAGTAAAAACACTTCCGATACCACTGCTTTTTTAGAAGATATTATTGATGAAAAATCATTGGTTTTAGAGGCAGTAGAGCAAAAAGAAAAAGTTCGACAATTGGAGGAGTTTTTTCAAAATTTTTCTTTGGCTGATCGGCAATTAATTTTAAAACGTCAGGAAGGTTTTAAATTTGAGGAGTTGGCCAAACAATTTAAGACCTCAGTAAACACTATTAAAACGCGCTATTATCGTCTTATTAAAAAATTGCAAAAGAAGCTAAATATTTAATAAGAGGGAATAATTGTGCGCAAAAAACCGTTTTGAAAAAACGGTTTTTTGCGCCAAAACATCAAACCTCTCGTATTAATATAAAGAAGGCTATGTTATCAAACGAAAGCAATAATTTAAACGATAGACTTTTAAATCAAATTTTGGAGCGAATCCAAAAGGAAAAAAATAAAAGAATAAGAAGAAAAACACTTTTGGCTATTTTCGGATTGGTTTTCAGCCTCTGTGCTTTTCTTATTAGCTGGCCAATAGCTTATAATGATTTCACTCAAAGCGGTTTTGTTTATTTTCTAGATATTTGTATCTCACATTTTGATTTATCGAATGTTTATTTTAATGAAATTTTAATTTCGCTTTTAGAGTCTCTGCCGATTTTTGGTTTAATGATCTTTCTTTTAAATTTATTTTCTTTTCTCGTTTCTCTAAAAGAAACTTTAAAAAATTCTCGTCACCTTTCTTTTAAATTTTTATTTAGTCGTGGTTAATTTATTAAAATATGAAAATTAACGAAATTATTACTTCAAAAGTCTTAAAAATTATTTTGATTGTTTTGGGTATTTTAATTATAGCACTTTTAATTTTTAAATTGGGGATGTTTGTTGGCGCTCAAAAGGCTCTTTTTTCTTGTCGTTGGGCCGAACATTACGCGCCAAATTTTTGGGGACCACAAGCGAATCCAATGCGGCGTTTTTTTGAAAATTTTGACGAAAGAAATTTAATACGTCCTCATGGCAATTTTGGAAAAATTATCCACATTAATAAAGATGATAAAACTTTAGTTATTAAAAATGATCAAGAACCAGAAAAAATTATTGCCGCCTCAACAGAAACAATTATTGAGATGAGAAGACAAAAAATTTCTTTTGATGATTTGAAAAATGATGATTTTGTGGTAGTGATTGGTGAACCAAACGAAAATGGCATAATTGAAGCAAAAATCATCCGGCTTTTACCCGATCCATTAAAACAAGCAGGTTTTTTTAATGATGGTCGAAAAATCTTTTAAATTTTTATTTATATGGGCCGAAAAATATTAAATTGGTTGAAAATTCACAAAATTATTACAATTATTATCATTATAGCTTTAATCGGTGGAGGGTATTTAATTTATAAAAGAAGCCATCCCAATTCTTCTAATATTCAATATCGCTATGCAAAAGTGCAAGAAGGGGATTTAATAGTAACGGTTTCAGCAAGTGGTCAAATAGCGGCTTTAAATACAGTAAATTTAAAATCAAAAACATCGGGAACGGTAGTTTATACAAATTTAAAAAATGGTCAACAGGTTAAAAAAGGCGAAGTATTGTTAAAAATTGATGATACTGATGCCCGCAATGCTTTAACTACTGCCCAAATTAATTTGAATAGAGCCAGATTAACTTTATTAAAAATGGAAAGTGGAGTGATTGCTAATGAAGGAAGTATTGAAGCTAACAAAGCGAAAGCTGAAAATGATTTAAAATTAGCCTATGAAAAAGCCGTTGATTCTCTACCAGATTTGGTAAAAAATCTTCCCGATGTAATAAATAATTTGCATGATATTATTTATGGCAATGACTTATCGACCATTACTTATAATGTGGATTATTATGGTCAAAGTTTAGTTGTCTTCAATAATAAAGCTCAGCAGTTTAGTGATGAAGCAAAAAACGCTTATGATACAGCTAAAATCAGTTTTGATCAAGCAAACCAAATTTATAAATCCCAAAATTTAACTTATGGAAGCAACCCCTCTGATATTGAAAATTGTGTAAATGCAGAATACCAGGCAATTAAAGATATTAATAATGCTAGCCGAGCAATGCTTAATTTAGTGCAGCTTTATAAAAATGAAATGACCGCCGCTAATTTAAACTATTCTTCAAAAATCGATAGTCAACTTTCCACCCTAAATAATCTTTTTGCGACAACGAGCGATTTGTTTACTCAGATTTCCAATTTAAAAGATGATATTCAGAATAAAAAAGAAGCTGTAGTAAATACTAATTTCGATATTGAGGACCAAAAAAATAATGTCTTACAAATTGAACAGCAATTAGAAACAGCCCAGGAAAATTTAGCTAATTGCACTTTAAGAGCACCAATGGATGGAGTTTTAGGTAATGTTGCGTCAATTAATGTTGGCGATGAAGTTTCAACAGCTACAATCGTGGCGGTTTTAACTTCCCGACAATATGTTGTTGAAATCAGTTTGCCAGAGGTTGATGCGGCAAAGGTTAAAATTGGACAGAAGGCGACAATTACTTTTGATGCCTTGGAAGATTTTACAGCCACTGGCGAAGTAATCGATATTGATCCAATTGGCATAGTTTCTCAAGGAGTTGTCAGCTATTCTGCTAAAATTTTGTTAGATACTATTGATTCAAAAGTTAAACCCGGTATGAGTGCTAATGTTGAAATTATTACGAAAATTCGGCCGCAGGTTTTAATTATTCCCGCCCCAGCTTTAAAACGACAAAATAATACTTATTATGTTCAAGTTGTTAATGCGGATAATACTTTATCTCAGCGAGAAGTTAAGATTGGTTTAAATAATGGTTCACAAGTTGAAATTATAAGTGGTTTGTCTGAGGGAGAACAAGTAGTTGTTTCAACAATTACTTCTATCAATCAAAAAACCAGTAGTTCTAATAATAATTCTTCCCAGAGAAATATGAATATTCGTATTCCAGGAATGTTTTAATTATGCTAAAGCCTTTAATCGAAGTTAAAAATTTAACAAAAATTTATTATTCTGGAGCGGTTGAAACAGTAGCGCTGAAAAATATTAATTTCAAAATCGAAAAGGGAGAATTTGTCTCTATTATTGGACCGTCGGGTTCGGGCAAATCAACTTTGATGCATATTTTGGGATGTTTGGATAAACCGACAAAAGGAGAGTATTGGTTTGATGGAGAAAATATAATGGAAACGAATGAGGATAAATTAGTTGAAATTAGAAAGAAAAAAATCGGATTTGTATTTCAGCAATTTAATTTATTGCCGCGTGTTAATGTCTTGAAAAATGTTATGCTGCCATTGATTTATGCTCAGGTGCCATTAAAAAGACGTGAAGAAATCGCAAAGAAAGCACTTGAAGAAAGTGCCTTCCCAAAAGAATTTTGGTATCATTTGCCAAATCAATTGTCAGGAGGAATGATGCAAAGAGTGGCAATTGCTCGAGCGTTGGTTAATGACCCAATTTTAATTTTAGCTGATGAACCAACTGGCAATTTAGATAGTAAAACTGGCGAAAAAGTTTTAGAAACTTTTAAAGATTTGCATCGTCGAGGCAAAACAATTATTTTGGTTACGCACGAAAGATATATTGCTGAACAGGCCGAACGAATTATTGCTTTAAAAGATGGAGAAATTGTTGAAGATAAAAAATTGGTTCAGTCGAAGGAGTTTCAAAAAATTAAAGAATAATATGCTATTTTCGGATTTATTAAAAGAAACAACCATTGCTGTAACAGCCAATAAATTCCGATCAGGTTTAACAATTTTGGGAATTGTTATTGGTATTGGTTCGGTGATTGCTATGGTTTCTGTTGGCAGTGGTTCAAAAGCTTCGATTGAGTCAAGAATTCAATCAATGGGTTCAAATTTAATTTATATAATGCCCGGCGCCGCGCGAAATTTTTCGCCTGTTTCTTCAGGTAGAGGCACAGCTTCAAGTTTAAAAATTGACGATGTTTTAGCAATTCAAAAAGAAGTTGATAATATTTTAAATGTATCGCCAGTTATTTCACGTCGATTCCAAATTGTTAGTAAAACCTCTAACACTAATACCCAAGTTCAAGGTGTTTATCCGCAATATCAGGTGATCAGAAATATTCAGATTGATACCGGCTCTTTTTTTGATGAATCGCAATTAGAATCCTATGCTAAAGTAGCAGTTTTAGGCTCAACAACGAGAGATGATTTATTTGGAGAAGGAGCTGATGTTGTTGGAGAAACAATTAAGATTAATGGTGTTATTTTTAAAGTGATTGGTATTACTCAGCCAAAAGGCGGCGTTTCAACAATGGAAGACGATGTCATTTATATTCCCTTTACTACTGCCCAAAGATTTTTAATGGGCAATAGTCAATATGTTTCAGCGATTTATGTTCAGACTGAAAGTGATAAGATTATCAATGATGTTAAAACAGCAATCACTAGTCTTTTAATGCAAAGACATAATATTTTTGATCCTACTGCTCTAGATTTTTCTTTAGTCACGCAAGCAGATATTTTAAATACCGCTTCCTCAATTACTAATACTTTGACTATTTTGTTAGCTTCAATTGCTGGAATTTCTTTAATTGTGGGAGGAATTGGCATTATGAATATGATGATGACAGCGGTTAATGAAAGGATTAGAGAGATTGGTTTAAGAAAGGCCATTGGCGCTAAAAGAAGAGAAATTACTCTGCAATTTTTAATGGAATCCATTATTTTAAGTTTTGTGGGCGGTGTTTTAGGAATTGGTTTGGGCGCAATTTTGGCTTATGGTATTAGTACATTTGCTTCTTTAAATACTCAGATATCTTTATTTGCTGTACTTTTGGCTTGTGGCGTTTCGACTTTAATTGGGATTATTTTTGGTTATTGGCCAGCAAAGAAGGCCGCTCAATTAAATCCTATCGAAGCTTTGCGATACGAATAAAAAAGTCGTTAAAATTTTAAATTAAAAATATGAAAAATAAAAATTTAATTTTCGTCATTATTTTAATTGTGGCTGTTATTATTTCATTCTATGGTGGAATGAAGTATCAGCAAAACAAAAGCGTAACTATTAATCAAACTGCCAATGCTAGAAATTTCAATCGTTTTGGTGTTAATGGTAATGCAACAAATAGTTTAAATTTTTTAAGACAACAGATAATAATAGGAGAAATTATTGCTAAAGATGATCAAACGTTGACAATTAAATTACCGAATGGCGGTTCGCAAATTGTAGTTTATTCTAATGTAACTAAAGTTGAAAAAAACGAACCAGCCAAATTGTCTGATTTAAAAGTTGGACAAAATGTTATGATTTCCACTCAAAGCGTTGATCAAAAAACTTTAAGCGCCACTTCAATTCAGATCCGCTAATTTTTTAAAAGAAAATTTTTTGGTATAATAAAAGTACCTTCGTAATGAAGGTATATTAAAAGATGAAAGAAAAAAGATTTCTAGATAAAATAGAAAATCATTGTTGGCACGCGTTAGATATTGGTCAGACCTTTCAGGTTTTAAATACACAGAAAGAAGGATTAAAAGAAAAAGAAGTAGAAGAGCGTCAGAAAATTTATGGATTGAATAAAATAGAAGAAGTTAGAAAAACTTCTTTATTAAAACTTTATTTAAAACAATTCAAAAGTCCGTTAATTTATATTTTGTTAATTGGTGGGATTATTGCTTTATTTTTAAAAGATTTCACTGATTCCATTGTTATTTTTAGTACTATCATTATCAATTCTTTTATTGGTTTTTTTCAGGAAAAAAAGACTAATCAGATTTTTCAACAATTGCAAAGTTTTTTGAAAAAAACTGCCAAAGTAAGAAGAAATGGCGTTATTAAAGAAATCGAAGCAGAAAATTTAGTGCCAGGCGACATCATTATTTTAGAAGCAGGTCAGCAAGTACCGGCTGATGCAAGATTAATTGAAGTTGATAATTTAAAAATTAACGAATCGATTTTAACTGGTGAGTGGCTGGCTAAAATAGCAACAGTTGAGAAATTAGACAAAGATATACCTTTGGCTGATAGAGATAATTTAGTTTTTATGGGAACACTTGTTGAAGAAGGTAAGGGTGAAGCGGTTGTTATTAATATTGGCAAAGATACGGAATTGGGGAAAGTTGGTTTTGTCGTTCAAGATATTAAAAAAGAGAAAACTGCTTTTCAAAAAAAAGTGGAAAATCTGAGTAAATTATTAGGCGCTATTATTTTATTTTTTTGTCATCGGCATTTTTATTATTGGATTAGCCACGGGCAAAAATTTTATTGAAATTTTAACAGTTTCAATAGCAACAGCGGTGGCAGCTATTCCTGAGGGACTACCTTTAGTTATCACTGTTGTTTTTACTTTAGGAATAAGAGAAATTTTAAATCACGGCGGATTAGTCAGACATCTTGTTGCAGCTGAAGTTTTAGGCTCAACATCAATTATTTGTACTGATAAAACTGGTACTTTAACAAAAGGAAAAATGCAGATGGCCGGCATTTATACGGCTAATAGAGAGCTATTCGGAAAAAAATTGCGCGCTCATAAATTTTTAGAGATAGATGGTCAAGCGGCGGAATTGTTGGTTTTGAAAACAGCGATTTTAGCTTCAGATTCTTTTATAGAAAATCCAGAAGCCCCAACAGAAGAATGGATTATTCGAGGTCGACCAACCGAAAAAGCCATTATTGAGTTAGGATATCAATTAGGAATTAAAAAACATGAATTAGATAAATTATATCCTCGAATTGCCGAGTTGCCATTTAGTTCAATCTATAAATATTCAGCCAGTATTAATAAATTTAATAATGAATGTTTAATATGCTATTTGGGAGCACCAGAGAAATTAATTGAAAGCGCGAGATATTTAGATTTTGATGGAAAGATAAAAATAATAACAGAGGATGAAAGAAAAAACCTAAATGAAATAACAAAAAAAATGATGCTCGATGGTCTGCGGGTAGTTGGCGTGGCCTATAAAAAAATAAAAGAAGATGTTTATTTGGAAGATAGCCAAGGAAAAAATTTTGCGGAAAATAAAGAGCGTTATTTTAATGATAAATTAATAGAAGACGGCGTTTTTTTAGGGCTAATTGCTTTAAAAGACCCGATTCGAGAAGATGTGATGGAGGCAATTGAAAAATGTAAAGAAGCAGGAATGAGAGTTTTAATTGTAACTGGTGATCACAAAAATACAGCTTTATCAGTGGCCAAAGAAATAGGGTTGAAGATTAAAGAAGATGAAATTATAGAAGGAAAAGAATTAGCTAATATTAGTGATGAAGAATTTTTTAAAAAAATAGAAAAAATAAAACTTTATGCACGAGTCGAGCCACTTCAAAAATTGAAAATTATTGAAGCCATTCAAGGGAAAGGGGAGATTGTAGCAATGACAGGTGATGGTGTTAATGATGCGTCAGCTTTAAAAAAAGCCAATATTGGAGTAGCTTTGGGCTCGGGTACAGATATAGCTAAAGAATCAGCGGATTTAATTTTATTAGAAAACAATTTTTCTATTATTGTTTTGGCAGTTGAAGAAGGAAGGCATATTATTGATAATATCAGAAAAATCATAACATATTTACTCGCCGGTGGTTTTACAGAATTAGTTTTAATTGGATTATCAGTAATTTTCGCTTTGCCTCTGCCAGTTTTATCAGGGCAAATTTTGTGGAAGAATCTTATTGAATCAACACCGCCATCTTTGGCTTTAACTTTCGAACCAAAAGAAGATAATATTATGAACAGAAAACCAGAAAATCCCAATTTACCGCTTTTGAATAAAGAAATGAAGTTTATAATTTTTGTTGTTGGGATGTTAACTAATTTTATTCTTTTCTTTTTATTCTATTATTTATGGAAAATTGATTATCCATTAGAAAGAATTCGAAGCATTATGTTTGTTGGTTTGATCATCGATTCATTGTTTTTTATTTTTAGTTGTAAAAACCTTAGAAAAAATATCTGGGAATATAGTATTTTTGATAACAAATATTTATTAATTACTATAGCATGCTGTTTTTTGGTTATGGTAGCTGCTATTTATTTGCCTGTTTTTAACTGGTTATTAAAAACAACACCCTTAAACTATATTGAATGGATAATTTTGTTTATGTTTGGTTTTTTAAATTTAGTGATGATAGAAATATCCAAATACTATTTTATAAAACAAAAACTACTAAATAATTAAATAATTTGTGGCCAGAGATTAAAGATATAATTATTTAACCAACAAGCAAAGATGATAACCAGCAAAATTAAGACGCCATTAACAATAAGCGCAGGATATTGAATATCAATTCTTATAAAGATTTTCAAACAAAGAGCAATGATAATGAAAATTGCGAACAATTCCAAAGTGGTATTAAGAGAGTTTTTGGGGTTAGCAATGATTTTTTGAATAATTGAAGCCCATAATGATTGGGGCTTGATTGAAAATGATGTGTCGGAACTGGTAACGCTTGGTGAGACAGCTAATATTTGTGTTTCGGGAGTTGGTATTTCTTTGGTAGTTGCTGGAGAAATAATAGGGGTTTGGGTTGGTTTTGGACTTTGATAAGTTTTTATAGGGGTGGCAAGGGGAGAGGGTGATACAAGGTGATTTTTGGCTTGGTTTGTTTCTGAATTGGGCATTAATTTTGGTGTGCCAAAAAATTGAACAATAAAAATCGCTGGCTGATTTTTGTAAGTTCCTTTGGCAATGCCAATACCAATTTCTTTAAAATTAGGATTTAATAAATTTTGACGATGCGATTCTGAATTTAGCCAAGCCTCAACTACTTCTTGTGAATCAGTAAAATTTAAAGCTAAATTTTCGCCAGCATAAACATAATCATACCCCACTTTTTTTAACCATTCCCAGGGTGTAATATTGTCGGGACTAGTGTGACTAAAATATCCTTTTTGGGCCATATCTTCGGCTTTCAGACGGGCCGCTTCATTAAGGAGCGGATTGATAGTTAACTGAGGCGCATTAGAAGTTAGTCGATATTGATTTGTATACTGAACAATACTATTGGAAATGAGCGAAGCAAGAAATTCAGAAGAGGGAATTAAATAATAGGCCAATAAAAAGAAGAAGTTTTCTAAAATCAAAATAATAATAAAAATCCACAACACAGACTTTGTTCTTAAAGAATGAGGTTGAAAGTCGTTGTCTATTTGGGGAATAAGATAATTAGATATTTGTTTTTGGAGCTTGCTTCCCATATATTTAATTATAGCATATTTTAATCTTTTTGACAATAAGAGAGAGATTTGCAAATAAGAAATAATCAACTATAATAATAAGATAAAAGGGCGCGTTAAAATTGATAATTATGAGAAAAAAAGCAATTGTTTTCTTTATAATATTGACGCCTTTTATTTGTTCTTCTGTTTTAGCTCAAGAAACCACTCCAACAATTAGTCCTTCTGTTACTCCAACTGAATCACCGTCTGCTACACCGACGCCAACAACAAGTGTTTCTCCCTCTCCTTCCATTATACCAAATATAAAAAATATTTCCGACAAAGACCTTAAACAATCTTTGTCAATCAATGAGATTAAAGGACGAATTATCTGCAAAATAGTAGGGGGTTGTCCTAATATAGAAGAGAAGGGAGAGGTAGAGGTTTTAATTAAGGCCGCGCAAATAACTAGCGTGGGAAACAACGAAATCAAAATTAAAATTTTCGGCATTGAATATACAGTTGATTTAAGTAAGACTAAGATATTAAAATCTCAATGGACGAGCGGTGAATTGGATGATTTTGTGGTGGGCGATATCGTTAATGTTTATGGTTTTATTTCCGAACAAAATCCTTTTGTTATTTCGGCCCAAACAGTAAGAAACCTTTCGCTACAGAAACACCTGACTATTTTTAAAGGTCTAATCCAAAATCTCGGCAATTTTAACTTTTCATTGATAACCGAGAATGACGAAACAATTAATGTGGTTGTGACAAATAGTACCCGAATTATTAAAACCGAGGGTGTGGCTTGCATTCAAGTTTACCCTCCCGTAAATTGTCCATTGAGCACCTCAACGATAATAAACTTTTCTGATTTAAAAAACGGAGATAAAGCAATTGTGAGAGGTGAATATAATAAAACCACAAACGAATTGATAGCCGAACAGATTTTAGTAGGAAATGATGGTCGGCCATTTTTCCAAAAAGAGTTAAAGATCAAAGCTCAACAAAAAGAGACATTAAAAGAAGAAATCAAAAATCAAATAAAAAGCCTGCAGGAGAGAATTAAGGATTTAAAAGATCAGATGAAAATGCAATTATTCTAAATTCCAAGATGATATGAAATAAAAGCCGGTGAATCCACCGGCTTTTATTTCAATAAAGATTTTTTATAATACAATTGAACATGAAAATCATTAGCTTATTAAGAGAAATAAAAGAATCATTTAAAAAATATGATCCGGGAAGAAATTTGTTAAGAATAGAAATTGACGGAAAGCAATTAGAGGAAAATATAAAATTTTTTAAGAACCAATTCCGCATTCCTTATTTAGCAGCGGTTTTGAAAAGTAATGCTTATGGTCATGGCCTTAAAGAAATAGGAAGTTTTTTAGATAAAAATAAAGATGTTTCGCATTTTGTGGTGGATAGTATAATGGAAGCCAAAATTTTAAGAAATAATAATGTTAAGAAGGCGCTTTTGATTGTTGGTTATGTACCGCGTTTGATTACTAAAGATTTGAAAAAAGTAAAAGCTGATTTGGTGATTAATTCTTTGGAACAAGCTAATGATTTAAAAAATCAGGTTAATTTTCCTTTAAATGTTCATATTAAAGTTGATACAGGCTTGCATCGTCATGGAATTTTTGTTGAGGATTTGAAAAAAGTTATAGAAATTTTACACAAAAATCGTCATTTAGAAATAAAAGGCCTAATGTCACATTTGGCGTTGCCAACTAATAATAGCTATCTAAATCAAAAGCATTTTGAACTTTGGGGGAAAGCCGTCGAAATTTATAAAAAAGAAATTGTCAATCACAAAAATCATCTTTTTCACATCTTAGCCACTCCCACCATAAACAATTTTTCAAAAATTGAAAATAATATGGCGCGCATTGGCGGCGGTATTTATGGGATTGATAGTTCGGCAGAACAGAATTTGAAAATAAAACCCATTCTTTCTTTTTATGCAAAAGTAGTTAACATAAAAACAGTTAAAAAAGGTGAAGGAGTGGGCTATGGATTTACTTGGGTTGCTGATAAAGATACAAAGATAGCGGTAGTAGCCTGCGGTTATTATGAAGGAGTACCGCGGTTTTTAAGCAACACAGGTTATTTCTATTTTGATAATATACCTTTAAAGATTTTAGGGCGCGTGAGTATGAATTTGACAATAGTTGATGTTTCAGCTATTAAAGATTTGCGGATCGAAGACGAAATAGAAGTTATTTCTAATAAGCCCGATCGACTTAATTCCTGCTATAATATTGCCAAGATAGGAGGAACGATTCCATATGAAATTTTAATTCGATTATCACCGCAAATTAAAAGAATTGTAAAAAATAGTTATAATTAAAATATATGAATAAAAAAATAATATTTATCTTAATCATAGCGATTGTATTGCTAGGTGGCTGGTATTTTTTGAATTTGAAAAAAGATAAAAACGAAAAATCAGAAATATCTGATTTAATTCGCGTTTCCCGACCCCAACCAAATGAATTAATAACAAACAAATTAATTATTGAAGGAGAGGCAAGGGGAAAGTGGTTTTTTGAAGGAAGGGCCCCATTTTTTATTTTAGCTTTGGATTTCACCACTACCACCTCAGGATTTATTGAAGCAAAAGGAGATTGGATGACCGAAGATTTCGTTCCTTTTTACAAAGAAGTTGATTTCATTCCTACCCAGGAAAGAGGATATTTGCTTTTTAAAAATGATAATCCATCTGGTTTAAAAGAAAATGACATATACTATTTAATTCCTTTAAAGTTTCAAATTCCAGAAACAATAACAATAAAAGTTTATTTTAATAATAGCAATTTAGATCCTGAATTTTCTTGTAATAAAGTTTTTCCGGTTGAAAGAAAAATTATTAAAACTCAAGCCGTAGCCAAAGCAGCATTGGAAGAACTATTAAAAGGGCCAACTGAAGAAGAAAAAAACCAAGGCTTTTTTACCAGTTTAAACAAAGATGTAAAAATCCAATCGATTAATATTAAAGACGGAACTGCTTATGTTGATTTTGATGAACAATTAGAATTCCAGGTTGGCGGTTCTTGTCGCGTTTCAGCGATTCGCGCCCAAATAACCGAAACCTTAAAACAATTCCCAACAATTAAAAATGTGGTTATTTCTATAAATGGTCGGACTGAAGACATTCTACAACCTTAAATATGAGCAAACGACAAAAAAGTCTCGTCAAAAGTACAAATTCTAAAATTAAAAAACGTGTGTTGCCGATGTTGCGTCCAGCCAGGTTAAAATGCGAAGTTCATAAATTCCGCGTTAAAAAAAGAAAAAAATAGACTGTTACCAAAAAAGAAGATCAATCTTTGTTCCTAAGAAATGTTGAAAAAACTTCTCTTATTTTATCGTAAAAAACTCAAAAAATTTCCCATAAAAGATTCACAATGGCGGTTATGGTGCAAATCAAAGAAAAGCCCAAAAGAAAAAGAATGGGTGATTATCGAAGCTATTTTAACCCAACAAACCAATTGGCGAAATGTAGAAAAGGCAATGGCTAATTTAAAAAAAGAAAGAAAAGATTCATTGACCTCCATTAATAAACTTTCTAAATCTCAATTGGCCAAGCTAATTAAACCATCGGGTTTTTATCAAATCAAAGCCGAATATTTAAAAAATATTGCGCGTTTTTTTGTAAAAAATGGTGGGATTAAAAATTTAGAAAAATTAGAAACAGAAATTTTAAGAAGAAAACTTTTGAATATTAAAGGTGTTGGTTATGAAACAGCTGATTCGATTTTGCTTTATGTTTTTAATCGACCAGTTTTTGTTGTTGATGCTTATACTAAACGCCTTGTTGGCGAACTTAAATTAAAAATAAAAAACTTATCCTACAATTCTTTACAAAAATTTTTTATAAAAATTTTTCCCAGGAACGTCTCTTTTTACCAAAAATTTCATGCTATAATAGTTTTGTATTATAAAAATAAAAAATAAATTCTATGAAAATAATTATCGTTGCGCGCAATATTAAATCTTTTGAAAATAATGCTAATCAGGTTGATACCTATGGCAGGGCTAATCTTGATGATGCGCTCTCTATTAAAAAAATTTTAGAATCAGAAAAGCATGAGGTGAAAATTTTAGAAGTGGATTTAGATTTGTTTGAAAAATTAAAGACCGAAAAACCAGATGTAATCTTTAATTTAGCTGATGATGGTTTTTATGATGACCCACGATTAGAACCGCATGTGGCTGCTATTTTTGATGTTTTAAAAATTCCTTATACTGGTAATAATTATTTTGCTTTGGCCTTATGTCAAAACAAAGCGAGAGCCAAAGAAATTTTAGCTTATAATGGAATTTTAACACCCAAGTGGCAGGTTTTTAGTAATATCAATCGCAAATTAAATCCTGAGCTAAAATTTCCTTTAATTGTTAAACCGGTGCGCGAAGATGGCAGCGTCGGTATCAAAGAAAGATCAGTTGTTAATAATGAAGAAGAGTTAAAAGAACAAGTAGAGCATATTTTAAATGTTTATCAACAAGAGGCTTTAGTGGAAGAATTTATTGATGGCAGAGAATTTAATGTTGGTGTTATTGGAAATAAAAAATTGACGGTTTTACCTGTTGCAGAAATTGATTTTAGTGAATTGCCGCCACAAATTCCAAAGGTTGTGAGCTATCGAGCAAAATGGGTTAAACAAAGCATTGTTTTTAAGAAAACACCGGTGATTTGCCCGGCCAATATTGATGATGATTTAAAAAATCAATTGGAAGAAATTGCGAAAAAATGTTTTAAAATTTTTGGCTGCAGCGGTTATATTCGAGTGGATATACGCTATGATGAAAAAGAAAAGAAAATTTATGTATTAGAGATTAATCCTAATCCAGATATCTCTGAAGATGGGGGATTGGCAAGAGAAGCTAAAGTGGCCGGTTTAACTTATAAAGATTTGATTCTTAAAATTATTGATTTGGGGTTAAAGAGAGAAGGTTAAAAAAGAGGTGTTCAATTTTGAAACCGCCATCAGAAATAGGCGGTTTTTTGATAAATTAATCCCTCTCTTGACAAAAAATTCTAAATAATTATAATTTAGTCAACTTTACAAAACGCCAATAATAGCTTAAAAATTATGAAAATTCAAAATTTATCAAAAATTATTATATTTGCAGGCCTGATTATTCTTTCTGTCCTTATTATTAAAGAAGGCACAAATCAAAATGCCGGATTTTTGGGTATTAATCCGCGCTATCTTTTAGCTTGTGCCACTCCAATTTTACCTCATCCGACAACTGTTTACGTTTCGCCCAATCCAGCTTTAGTTAACCAAACGGTGACAATTAAAACTGCTTCTATTCCTGAATGTAATTCTTCAACAGCTGCTTGTGAATGGCGATGGTCAGGTGATGTTTCAAAAATCACCACTAATAAATTAACAGGGCAGTGGACAACCAGTTTTTCAACCACAGGAACAAAAAATATTTCTGTGGAGGTCTATGTTAAGGATAGTTCAATTTGTCCAAGCGATTGGATTAAAGTTGCTTATGGCAGTGCTATTTTAACTGTAACTGCCTCTACTCCTACTCCTACTCCAACTCCTACTCCAACACCAACTCCTACTTGCACTCCAACCCCTACAAAAACCCCAACTCCAACTCCTACTCCTACTTGCACTCCAACTCCCACTCCTACACCAACCCCGACCCCTACAAAAACTCCAACTCCTACACCAACTCCAACCCCAACTCCTACTTGCCCCGCTGTTCCTCATCAAACCAATATTTATTTTTCCCAAAATCCAGCCTTGATAAATACTGATGTAACTATTAAAACTGATAATATTCCCGAATGTAACTCTCCAAGCGCTACTTGTGAATGGCGATGGGGTGGTGATGTTAATGCTGTTATTAATAAAAAATTAGATGGGGAATGGACTACTAAATTTACTCGAACCGGCACAAAACAGATTACTGTCGAAGTTTACGTTAAGGATCCAACCATTTGTGGTGATGATTGGATAAAAGTGGCTTATGGATCAAAAAATTTGGAGGTTGTTTCAGGCGGTGTAACTCCGACTCCAACCCCAACTCCTACAATCACTCCGACACCCACACCAACTCCTACTCCAACACCAGGGGGAGGTTCGTCAGGTGGTGGTCCAGGCTATTGGGAATGGTTAACTCCTACACCAACAGTTTTAGGTACTTCTACTTGTCAATTTACTCATTTTTCAACCGCTCTTGCTGAAAAAACATGTTGGATTAATGGCAAAAGTGGTGGCTTGTGTATGATTTCAACCAGTGATGGTTTTAATGTTAGATTGTCTATTATTGCCGGTTCTTATTATGATGATATTCGAATTAATATTGCTATTTTTGATTGGCAAAAGGTGATTAATCCAGCTCTAAAAGTCGGTAGTTATCAATTTATTGGAGACAAAATCGTTCATATTGCTGTTGAGGATGAAAATTGTAAGTCAATAGAATTAGAGAACTTGGCAATTTTACAAATGAATTATTTTGACAATAAAATTTCTGGCATGAATGAAAATTCTTTAACTATTGTTCAAGCGAAGTATATGCCAACCAATTGGATTTTAAGAAATACCATTCGCTATACCAACAATAATAATCTTTCAATTTTTACTAATGACTTCGGTTATTTTGGAATCACAGGTCTTCCTATAAAAAAAGTTTTAGCAGCAACAACTGTTGTTTCTCCAAAACCAACTTTTATTTCTTGGTATGATCCTATTTGTATGGATGCCCAAAAAGATTTAACTAAATTTTTTGCTTTAGCTGCTTTGTGGAATAAAATTAGACATTTTAATTTTTCCTGGTATTTCTTATCATTATTATTTAACCTGCTTTTATTGTTCTGGTTGTTCTGGGTTTATGTTGGTAAAAAATTATTAGAGAAATATAGAGCATATGCACACAAGGAGGGAAATGCCGTTGGTTTAGAGAAAACAGCAGTTCCTCAAAATGATCCAGCAATTATTAACTTACCGCCAGCCAGAATTAATTATCAAGAAGATGTTCAAGCAAATAAAGAAAATGTTCCTGCTAATCTTTCAAATGAAACGACAGAAAATGACGAACAGATACTTAAGCAATTAAAAGAAAAGCTATCAGCAGATTTTTAAGAGAAAAGATTGATTTGAAAAGCGCCGCCCAAAATGGGCGGCGCTTTTAATTGTTTGAAAAAATTTTTAATTAGCGATATAATAATTTCTTATAGATCAAATTACTTTATGGGCATCATTGATCAAATTAAAGAAAAACTGGATATTGTTGAAGTAATAGGGGAGTATATTAAACTAACAAAAGCGGGTTCCAACTTTAAAGCGCTCTGTCCTTTTCATAAAGAAAAGACCCCTTCATTTATGGTTTCGCCAGAGAGACAAATTTGGCATTGTTTTGGTTGCCATCGCGGGGGTGACATTTTTAAATTTGTAATGCAATATGAAAACGTAGATTTTACCGAGGCTTTAAAAATTTTAGCCAAAAAGGCAGGCGTGGAATTAAAAAAGGAAGATCCTTTAATTAGCAACCAGATTTCAAAATTATACGATATTTATGAAAAAGCCGCTGAATTTTTTGAGGAAGAATTGAAAAAAAATAAAGCGGTTGAAAATTATTTGTATAAAAGAGGACTTACCAAAGAAACAATTTTATATTGGCAATTAGGATTTGCGCCGCCCCAAAGTGATGCTCTTTTGAAATTTTTGTTAAATAACAAATTTAAAATTGAAGACATTGTAAATTCGGGTTTGGTTATAAAATCAACTAGACAAAATGATAGTTATTTTGATCGCTTTCGTAATCGAATCATTTTTCCAATTTTTAATCATCAAGATCACATCGTTGCTTTTACTGGTAGAATTTTTGGCGATTCAATTAATGAGCCGAAGTATTTAAATTCGCCCGAAAGTCCCATTTTTAATAAAAGCCAAATTTTATACGGATTTTCCAAAACTAAAAAAGATATTAGAGAAAAAGATTGGGTTTTATTAGTGGAGGGACAAATGGATTTTTTAATGGCCTGGCAAAATGGCATTAAAAATGTAGTTGCCACCTCTGGTACGGCTTTAACCGAGGATCAATTAAGAATTTTAAAAAGAGTAACGAAAAACTTGGTAATTGGCTATGATATGGATGAAGCGGGTAGGTTAGCGGCGGAAAGAGCAATTGATTTGGCAAAAACTTTTGATTTTCAAGTAAAAATAGTTTCTTTACCCGAAGGAAAAGATATCGCCGAATATGCTTTAAATCATAGCGACAAATTAGAAGAAGTAATAAATAATGCGCTTGATTCCGGTCAATATTATTTTCAAAAAACTATTGCTAAATATAATTTGAACAATTTATTAGAAAAGAAACAAGCCGTTGAATTTTTGCTGTCAAAAATAGCTTATATTGATAATCCTGTTGAGCGTTCAGAATGGTTAAAAATCATTGCGGAAAATTTTCAGATAAAAGAAGAATTTTTGCAAGAATCTTTAGAAAAAATTAAGAAAAACCTAAATTCGATAACGATTAGAGGATCGGATCAAAAGTTAACAGCTGGTACAGTAGAATTTTTAAAAACAAGAAGGGAATTGTTAAGTGAAAGAGTTTTAGCTCTGGCTTTAAAAATTAAAATCGTTCAAGAAAAACTAAAAGAGATAATCGATTTTCTAAATGAAGAAGATCAGAAATTGGCAAATTTAATAATAGAACATTTGAATAATAATAAAGAAATTGAAGAGGCATCATGGGAAAAAATTGGTTATTTGCAATTGTTAGCCGATTATGAATTTTCAGATGGGGAGATTGATTGGAATTTGGAATTTGAAAAAATAATTTTAGAATTAAAAAAAGAACATCATAGGCAATTAATTGAAGAAAAGACTAGACAATTAAAAAATGCTGAATTAAATAATAATATTGATGAAATCAGCCGTTGTTTACAAGAAATTAATCAATTATTAAAGGACGTTAATTTTTAAAAACCTAAAAATGAGCAAAAAAAATAAAAAAACAAATAAAGACAAAAAAAGCAAAAAAATAATTAAGAAAAATAAAAAAGAGAAGAAAAGCAGACAGACAAAATCAAAAATTATCAAAAGAGATTCTAAAAAAGAGGAAAAATTACAGGCGTTAATTCAAAAAGGAAAGACGCGAGGTTTTATTACTGAAACAGAAATTTTAGCTTTGTTTCCTCAAATAGAAGAGGATATTTCGCTGCTTGAGGAAATTTATGATGCTTGTGAAAAAGCAAATATTGAAATAATTGAAGCAAAAGATATGATTGAGTTGCCGGAAGAGAAAATAACCGTTCACGATCTCAAACGTTCTTTAAAAGACGACTCTTTTGATTATGAAATGTCTGATGCTGTTCAGAATTATTTAAGAGAAATAGGAAGGGTTCCATTGTTGACGCCCGCTCAAGAAAGAGAATTGGCAAAAAGAGCAATGGAAGGCGATAAAGAAGCAAAAAAACAATTAATTCAAAGCAATTTACGTTTAGTAGTGGCTATTGCCAAAAAATATATAAATCGAAGTCACAATCTAACTTTATTAGACTTAATTCAAGAAGGAAATATTGGGCTGGCTCGGGCTGTTGAAAAGTTTGATTATCGGAAAGGTTTCAAGTTTTCCACTTATGCCACTTGGTGGATTAGGCAAGCAATTACTAGAGCCTTGGCTGATCAAACGCGCATTATTAGAATACCGGTTCATATGATTGAAACTTTATCCAAATATTCTCAAGCGCGGCGTCGTTTAGCTCAAGATTTAGGACGCGATCCTCTACCCGAAGAAATTGCGGCAGAAATGGGAGTAGATGTTGAGAAGATTAATCATCTTATCAAAATTGCTCAAGATACTGTTTCGTTGGAAACACCTATTGGCGATTCTGACGAAGAGTCATTGTTGGGTGAATTTATCGCTGATGAAAAAACCCTCTCACCTGATCAATCCGCGACGCATCGTTTGCTCAGAGATCAATTAAAAGAAATACTGGTTGATTTAACTCCGCGCGAACAGAAAATCCTCTCGATGCGTTTTGGTTTAGAAGATGGAGTGGTCCATACGTTAGAAGAGGTGGGAAATGAATTTAATGTAACACGTGAAAGAATTCGTCAAATCGAAGCCAAGGCATTAGAAAAATTGAAGAACCATCAATTAATCAAACGTCTTCAAGAAGAATTATAATATGAGAAAGAAAAAAATTATCCAAATTATTCTAATAATTTTGTTTATTTTATCTTTGGTTTTGTGGAGTGCGCCATTATTTTTTAAATAATCCGTTTGGCTATCTGAAAATCTTTTCGATTAACTATTTTTTCAAAATTTTCTAATTTTACTTTTTGATTTTTTTTCGTACCATGCCCACTGGCATGGATAAATTTTTTATTTCCAAGATACATAACTACATGACCGATACCATTAGGAAATTTTTTATTATAATGCCCCTTCGTTCCTTTAAAAAATAGTAAATCGCCAATTTGTAAATCTTCTGGTTTAAAAAATGGTGGAGTTTTTCTACTCGGAATAATTTTGCCGCATTCAGCCTGGAGAATGGTGGAACGGGGAATATCAATCCCAATTCTTTTGTAAAGATATTGGGTCAAACTTGAACAATCAAAAACTTTTCCAATTTCATATTTTTTGGCGGCATATTTATAGGGTTTGCCCAATTGTTTTAAAGCAAAATTAACCAAGCGTTTTTGCTTTTGTTCTTTAGTTAAATTTTTTAAATTCATATTGTTTATGATTTTACACAAAAAATTGCTCTTGATCAAATCTTGACATTAAATTTTAAATTGATAAACTATAAAACAAGCCGCAGAAAGTGGGCGGCGAGCAAAAAGAAGCATAAGTCCCACTGAGGCAAAAAAAGAAGAATTTTAATTTCTGCGGCTTTTCTATAAAAGTCGTTTTTTATTTTTTAATTATGTTAACCAAGCAACAAAAAGCTAAAATTATTGAGGAGTTAAAAGAAAAAATCGAAAAAAATCCGGCGGTGTTAATGGTTGATTTTGCTGGTTTGAAAGTTGCTAATTTGGAGAATTTAAGAAGAGAACTAAAAAAACAAGGTATTGAATTAAAAATTACTAAAAAAACACTCATTCAGAAAATGTTTTCGCATTCAGGAATTAATTTTAATGTTTTTAATTTTCCTGGTTCGATAGGTTTGATTTTTAGTCCCGAAGAGGGGATTGCAGCTTCGAAAATCACTTATAAATTTAGCAGCGAAAAGAAAGAACCAAAGTTGAAAATTTTAGGTGGTTTTATTAACAAGATCTTTTTCAGTGCTGATAAAATCGTTGAATTGGCTAAATTGCCGTCAAAAGAAGTTTTACTTACTCAATTAGTTTATACTTTAAATTCTTTACCAAGAACTTTGGTCGGAGTTCTTAATGGTAATATTCAAAAATTAGTAATTGCTTTAGACGCAATTACTAAAAAACAACAATAAAAATATGGATCTTGATAAAAAATTAACCGATATTATTGAGGCAATTGAAAAATTAAATGTAATGGAATTGTCTCAATTAGTAAAAGCCTTAGAAGAAAAATTTGGTGTTTCAGCGGCGCCAGCAATGATGGCGATGCCAATGGCTGGTGGCGCGCAAGGTGGTCAAGCCGGCGCTGAAGAAAAAACAACTGTTGATGTTATTTTGAAAGATGCCGGCCAGGCAAAAGTTCAAGTGATTAAGGTTGTCAAAGACATTACTGGTTTAGGATTAAAGGAAGCAAAGGATTTGGTTGATGCAGCTCCTAAAGCAATTAAACAAGGCTTAAAACCAGAAGAAGCTGAACAAATTAAAAAACAATTGGAAGAAGCTGGAGCAATTGTAGAGATTAAGTAATAAAGAATCAGAAAATGTTATCAAAAAGCACCGTTTTGGCGGTGCTTTTTGATTGGTGGGCGGTAGAGGATTCGAACCTCTGACCTTACGGATGTGAACCGTACGCTCTAACCAACTGAGCTAACCGCCCAACATTTTTTATTTTAAACAAATAGCAGGAAAAATCAATTTATTTTTTAGACAAAACCTGCTAAAATATTAGAGTATGATTTATCGAGGGATAGCAACTTTTAGTTTAGATGATGGCAAGTGTCCAAGATGGCTTTTTGAACGAATGACTAAGCTGGGTCGGGAAATTATTAGGGTTATTATTGAAGAATATGGGCCAGATGAATTTATTAAAAGAATTGCCGATCCAGTTTGGTTTCAATCATTAGGAACGGTTTTGGCTTTTGATTGGAATGCTTCAGGTTTAACTACTGTTTTAACAGCAGCACTCAAAGAAGCAATTCGTGGCCAAGAAAAAGAATTGGGAATTTTTATTTGTGGCGGCAAAGGAAAAACTTCTCGAAAAACTCCTGAAGAAATTGAAAGATGGGGAGAAGTTTTAAGTTTAGAAGAGGGTAAGGTCAATTCCTTAATTTATAATTCAAGAATGACAGCTAAAGTTGATAGCGCTTTAATTCAAGATGGTTTTCAAATTTATCATCATACATTGTTTTTTTTCAAAAATGGCAGTTGGGCAATTGTGCAACAGGGTATGAATACCGAAAATCAAACAGCCCGCAGATACCATTGGTATTCCAAGAAAGTTGCAGATTTAATTAAAGAACCGCACACAGGAATTATCAGTCAGATTCTCAATCAGCCAACATTAAATCTTACGGCATTAGAAAGTGAGAAAACGAGAGAAACAAGTACGCAATTAGTGCATGGCAATTATCATGAATTAATTAGAGATATTCAAATTTTAGATAAACATTTTTCGGATTATTCTCAAATGATAAAAATTAAAAACAAAGGTCAGCAAAGCATCTTTCTTAATTTAGAAAACAAGGAATTTATTTGGCACCCGGTTTTAAAAGAGAATTTTTTAAAAAATAAATATTTGCAAAAAATTTTATATTTAGCTTGCGAAAGAAAACCAGAAAATTATGAAAAGTTATTAGCGATGGAAGGAGTTGGACCAAAAACAATTAGAGCGTTGGCGTTGGTTTCAGAAATTATTTATGGTGCCAAACCTTCTTATCGCGATCCAGCACGTTATTCATTTGCGCATGGTGGAAAAGATGCAACTCCCTATCCCATTGATCGTTTAGTTTATGATCAATCAATAAAATTTTTTGCTGAAACAGTAAATAAAAGCAAATTATCCGTCAGTGATAAAAATAGAATTTTTTATAAATTAAAATTTTCAAAATAAAATGCGTTTTAAAATTCCTCAAGATAGCGAAACAATTGTTTGGACAAAACATGCGATTGAAAAAATGATACAATATCAATTATCCGAGTCACGTGTGAGGCGCGTTTTGCATACTCCACATCGAATTGAAGAAGGAATTGCACCGGAAACAATTGCGGCAATGCAGAGTGTTGGCACAAAAAAACATCCTAAAGAAATTTGGGTAATGTTTCAAAAAGTTAAAATTAAAAAACCAAAAAATAAACTTTCGAAGGATAAAATTAGAATCATTAGTGTCTGGCGATATCCAGGCGTTACTCCTATTAGACAACTTCCCAATTTACCGCCAGAAGAGTGGGAAATTCTCAAAAGTGGGATTTTGTTGGAATAAAATTTTTCTTGTGGATAAGTTGTGAAGAATTTAATAACCAAAATAAACCTCCTTTCAAAAAAATCCGCATAAAATGCGGATTTTTTATTTTCAAAAGTTTTAGAAAACAATTTTTATTAGCAACTTAGCTATTTTGCACTTTATTTAAAAGTGGTGTATTATTTTAATGTAGTGGGGAATTGTGGATAAATGTGGGGATAACCTAGAAAAATTGTGGATAACTCATATGCTCATCGGCGAATATCATTACAACTTAGATAATAAAGGAAGAATCGCTTTGCCAGCAAAAATTAGGCCTGAATTGGGTTCAACCGTAATTGTTACGCGCGGTTTAGATACTTGTTTATTTGTTTATCCAAAAAAAGAATGGGAAAGCCTTTTACAGAGATTAACTACTTTACCATTAACCCAGGCTAATTCTCGAGCTTTTTCAAGATTTATGCTGGCGGGTGCTACCGAAGTTGAAATTGATCAACAAGGAAGGATTTTAATTCCCGAATATTTAAGAACCTTCGCTTCTTTAAATAAAAAAGTAATTATTGCTGGTGTTAATAATCGTTTAGAAATTTGGGACGAGAGTCGTTGGAATGAATATCGAAGCAAAACTGAGCGCGATGTTAATGAAATTGCTGAAAAATTAATTGACTTTGGAATTTAATATGCATATTCCAGTTCTTTTAAAAGAAGTTATAGAGTTTGTTAAACCTCAACCGAATGAAAATTTTATTGATGCAACGGTGGGGGAAGGCGGATATACAATTTGTCTTTTGCAACATACGGCACCAAATGGAAAAGTCTTGGGTATTGATCTGGATAGTGAATCATTAAAGATTGCCAAACAAAGATTGAAAGTTTTTGGTAACAGAGTGATTTTGAAACAAGGAAATTTTCGAGATGTCGATGAAATTGTGAAAGAAACTAATTTTTCTTCAGTTGATGGAATCGTTTTTGATTTGGGATTAGGTACATTTCAAATTGAGGAATCGGGGAGAGGATTTTCATTTTTAAGAGATGAACCACTGAAAATGACTTTTAATCCAGAAAACGCTTTGACAGCAGAAAAGGTAATTAATGAAGAAAGTTTAGAGAGTTTAAGAAAAATTTTTAGAGAATATGGTGAAGAAAAAAATTCTTTTAGCATTGCTAAAGCCATTGTTGAAGAGAGAAAGAAAAAAAGAATTACCAAAACAAAAGAATTAGTCGATATCATTTTAAAAGCTTTACATAAAGAAAATTTTAAAGGTCGCCGCCATCCAGCCACAAAAGTTTTCCAGGCCATCCGAATTTTTGTAAATGATGAGTTAAATAATTTATCAATCGCGTTAGAAAAATCTTTAAAAATTTTAAATCCTACTGGCCGCATTGCTGTTGTTAGTTATCATTCTCTGGAGGATAGAATCGTTAAAAATTTTTTCAAAGAAAATAGTAAAAAAGGTTTTTTAAAAATTATTACTAAAAAACCAATAACACCCACTAAAGTCGAAATTTTAAATAATTATCGGAGCCGATCAGCAAAATTGCGGGTCGCTCAAAAAATAAAATAAATTTTATGACCGTAATAAGCTTAAAACACAATCGATATAATTTAGTCGCCCAAAAAGCGGTGTGGGAAAAAAGAGCAAAAATAAATAGTAAAAAAGCCATTTTTATAAAGATTTCCAACCTTTTTTTAATAGGGATTATTATTTTTTCAATAATTTTCTCTCTTTTTTCTAAAATACAAATGAGCAATTATCGTTTAGATTTAAAAGAGTTATCCGCTCAATTAACTTCTTTAGAACATCAAAATGCAGAATTAAAAAATCAACTTACACAAATCAAGGATTTTAAAGTTCTTCCTTTGTTGTTTGAGCAAAGTAATTTATCTCAGGTTGAAAATCCGGTTTATTTTTCAATAACGAAGAAATCCCCAGAAGTTGGTATCAACAAATTTTAGTGTTTATATTATAATAATTAAAAATGAGATTAAAAAAGTTAAAGAAAATTGGCAAACAATGGAGATTTTATGTTGTAACAGCAATTTTTTTATTAATAGCCTCTTTTATTTTTTGGCGATTATATTCGCTACAAATTTTAAAACACGCTGAATTTTCTCAAAAGGCCGCTGCTCAAATTCGAGCATCAGAACAAATAAAAAATAACCTCCAGTATTTGCGAGGGAGTATTTTTTTTCAAGATAAAGAAGGCAATTTAATTCCAGTGGCGGTAAATAAAACATTTTACGAAGTTTTTGTCGTGCCTAAAGAATTGGAAGATAAAGTGGCAGTAGCGAAGTTTTTTAGTCAGAAATATAATCTTTCTTACGAAGATCTGATGGTAAAATTTTCCAAAACCAACAGTTTATATGAACCGATCCTAAAGAAAATAGAAGTAGATGATTATCGATTAATCCAAAAAGAAAATTTTAAAGGAGTTTATTTAAAAGAATATATTGGTCGTTATTATCCATATCAGAAGTTTGCGTCTCAGCTACTTGGTTATGTTAAGAATGATGTTAACGATTTTCATGGTCAATATGGTTTAGAAAAATATTATGATAAATATTTATCCAATCAAAAATTTTCCAACAATATTATCGATTTTCTTTCTCTAGATAACTTGCTTTATAAAAGGAACAATTATGATGTTATTGCTAGCATAGATTTTAATATCCAGAAAAAATCAGAAGATTTATTAGCTGATTATGTTAAAAAATGGGAAGCAGAAGGCGGCAGTGTGGTTGTAATGGATCCTCGCAGTGGTAAAGTGTTGGCTTTGGCTAATTATCCTAATTTTGACCCCAATAATTATTGGGAATATGATCTCTCTTTTTTTGATAATCCGGTAGTTCAGTATGTTTATGAGCCGGGTTCGGTTTTTAAGATTATTACTGTGGCTGCGGGTTTGGATTCAAAACGAATTACGCCCAAAACAGAATATTATGATAATGGTGAGGTAGTGGTTAATGGAAAAAAAATTCAAAACTGGGATTTAAAGGCTCATGGATTAGTTAATGTTTACGAAATTATCGCTAATAGTTTAAATACAGGCGCGGCTTTTTTAGAAAAATTAATTGGGCATGATATTTTTCATCAGTATGTATTAAAGTTTGGTTTTGATGAAAAAACAGGTATAGATTTACCAAATGAGGTAAGCGGTAATATTAGCAATTTAAAAAGCTTTAATGATATTTATTTTGCCACAGCTTCTTTTGGTCAAGCAATTTCGGTAACACCAATTGAAATGATTAATGCTTTTGCTGCTATTGCTAATAATGGTAAAATGATGAAGCCATTTGTGGTAGAGAAAATAGTCAATACCGAGGGTGAAGAAAAAATCATAAACAAACCTACAGTAAAAAAAGAGGTTATTCAAGAAGAAACGGCCCAGCAGTTGCGTATTATTATGACGTATTCAGTTGATAAAAACCAATTAGCGGCTATAAAAGGCTATCAAATTGCTGGTAAAACTGGTACTGCTCAAGTTCCACTAAAGGGTGGAGGTTATTCTTCAACAGAAACCATTCAATCATTCATCGGTTATGCGCCAGCCGAAAATCCTCAGTTTGTCATTCTAGTTAAACTCAATAAACCAAAAGCTCCTTTAGCTGGTCAAACAGTCGTTCCAATGTTTAAGGAGTTAACCCAATTTATTCTTAACTACTATGAAATCGCGCCTACCTTTTAATATTTTAAAAACAACCCTACGTTATTTAGCAATTTTAACCTTAAGAAAATATAAGCCTTTTGTTATTGGTATTACAGGAAGTGTTGGTAAAACTTCCACAAAAGAAGCAATTTTTACTGTTCTTTCTCAAGAAAAAAAAGTGCGGCGATCGAAAGGGAATTTCAATAATGAACTTGGTATGCCACTTACCATTATTAATGATTACGAAAAAATTTCTGGCATCTTTTTTTGGTTTAAAGTGTTTATTTTTTCTTTAAAGCAATTAATTTTTACTAATAAAAATTATCCAGAAATTCTAGTTTTAGAATTAGCTGCTGACAAACCGGGAGATATAGAATATTTAATTAATATTGCCCGACCAAAGATTGGTGTTATTACTGCTATTGGTGAAACGCCAGTTCATGTTGAACATTATCCTAATTCCCAAGCAGTAGCCAAAGAAAAAAGTAAATTAATTGAGAGTTTGTCGGCTAACGGTTTTGCAATTTTAAATCGCGATGATTTGATAGTGTGGGGTTTAAGGAATAGAACACGAGCGCAAGTGATTAGTTTCGGCTTTCATGAGGAATCAGATGTCCAAATATTAGGATTAGAATATAAATTTGATAAAAAGGGGTTGCCAGAGGGAATGACATTTAAGATTCAATATGGAAATATTTTAGTGCCATTTCGGCTTTATAATACGATTGGAAAACCACAAGTTTATGCTGCAGCCGCCGCAGCTGCCGTCGGTATTACAATGGGTATAAATTTAGTTAAAATCGGCGAGGCTTTAGAAAAATATCAACCTCTTGCCCATAGAACTAATCTTATAAATGGAGTTAAAAATACAATAATTTTTGATGATTGCTACAATGCTTCGCCGTTATCAATGAAATCAGCTATTGAGACTATAAAAGAAATTCCGGCTAAGAGGAAAGTGGCAGTTCTTGGGGATATGTTAGAGTTGGGGGATTATACCATCGAAGCGCATGAAAAAATTGGAAAAGAAATAGTAGGAGTGGTTGATGTTTTAATTTGTGTTGGCACAGCGGCAAAATTAATTGCCGAATCAGCTATTAAATACGGTTTTGATAAAAACAAAGTTATTATTTTTAACACTAGTGAATCTGCGCGGAAAATGATTAAAAAAGAAATTAGAGAAGGGGATTTGATTTTAGTAAAAGCATCCCGAGCAATTGGTTTAGATAAAATTGTTGATGAATTAAAATTGGAAGAATAACATTTTAAAGAAAAAGGCCGAGAAATCGGCCTTTTATATTATTTATATGTGGGTGGGGGGTTCAGGGGAGAAATATCGAATTTAAAAATAAACAGAATTTTTCATAAATAAAACTAAAAATTTTTTCTCTTTTCCAGAAGAGATAATTATCCCCATTATAAGGTAAATCCAACTGGATTAAGAACACCTCTATTGCTGTGTCATCGCCGTTAGAAAAAAGAGCAATCCTCAACATTTTTTTGAGGCGGGGAGCCATATCCTTATGAACTACCATAAGAATTTTTTTCCAGCCCTTTTCTTTAATCTTTTCAATTAAATAGTCGCTTCTTCTAGATAAACTATAAGCAGATAAGAGGGAAATTGAAAGCTTTTCAAAATCTTTCCCGAAAACTTGCTTTAAATAATCTAACAACACTCTAGCTTCATTTCTGAAAAATAGGACATCTGGTTGTTGTTCCATTCCTACGATAACAAGAGGAGTATTTTTTTGGAGAGCAATGTGCGCTGCTGTACTGGTTAGTGCTTTGCTTTGGTCACAAGGCTCAGTCCGGGCCCTGTTTAATCCCATTCCAAAAACTACCACCGCATCAATTTTTTCATTTCTTAATTGATCATTATTATCTAGAGAAGTTTTATAAAATTTAATCCTTCCCATTTTTTCTCTCAACCCTTTTACCTTTATCATTTGATTATACAATTTAATCTTACCCATTTTAAACCTCCTTTTTTATTTTTAAGATCCTGCCTTTAATTTTAATCTTTTTTATTTCTTGTCAATACCTTTATTTTTTTAAAAAAATCTTTAAAATAAAACAATAAGCCCCTGTCGTCTAGCGGCTAGGACGCCACTCTCTCAAGGTGGAAACATGGGTTCGATTCCCGTCGGGGGCGCTAAATCTAATATGAATCAAGAAGGGTTAAAAATTTTTTTAAAACATAAATGGGTAAAAATCGGGGTTATCATCAATCTTTTTATTTTGTTTATCACTTTAATTATTATTTTGATTAATATTAAACCAATCCCCAATAGATCCTACATTATTTATTACACATCACTTGAAGGTATTAAACTTCTTGGTTATTTTTGGAATTTTTATCTTTTTTGGTTTATTGCTTTCTTTTTCTTTGTTTTACATTTATTTTTGTCTTTTATTATCTGGTTTAAAAATAAAAAAATTAGCCTTCTTTTAATTGCCAGCGTGGCTTTGTTAAACTTTTTTATCTTTTTAGCAATTAATTCGTTAGTTGTTGTTAATCGCTGATTTTGTAAAAAGGTGAAACTCGCCTGGCTTTAGGCGCACTCGATAATTTTTAACCATTTGTTCTTTGGTTTGTTTTTTTATTAGTCCCTCCAATAACCATAAAATATCAGCGTGGCTGATAATAAGAATTTTTTTGTTTTTGTATTTTTTGTTAATTTTTTTAAAGAATTTAGAAATGCGTTTTAGACATTGATTTAAGTTTTCACCTTGCGGAATTTTTTTGTTAAAACGTTGGATGGGATTTTCAAAATAAGCCCAATAAACATCCGGATGCAAACCATTAAAAATGCCGAAATCGATTTCTTTTAAAGCAGGCGTAAAGAAAACAGGTTTTTTAATAATTTTTTTGATGATTGTTGCTGTTTCTTTGGTGCGTTGAAGAGGAGAGGCAAAAATCAAATCAACCCCCTTCATTTTAAAAATTTTTGCGTTTTTTAAAATTCGTTTTTTGCCATTGGGTGTGAGGTGGGAAACTTTGATTTCGGGTGCAGAAGAAAGCCATTGGGGTTTAAGGTTGGAATATGATTCGCCGTGACGCAAAAGATAGTAGTCATTATTTAATTTCATTATTAAAAATTATACATATTTATTTTATTTTTAAAATATGCTAAAATAGATAAATTCAATATGTTGTTTAAATTTTTGAAAAAAGATTTAGCTCAAAGCTTTTATAAAAAAAATCAAAAAATTATTGATGAGATAAATAGATTAGAAAAAGAATTTGAGCGGTTGTCTGATTTGTCTTTGCGAGAAAAATCTTTGGAATTAAAAAATCAAGTTAAATCAAAAGAAGACCTAAATGAAATTTTGGTGCCAGCTTTTGCTTTGGTGAGGGAGGCGGCTAAGCGAACGCTAAAGCAAAGACATTATGATGTTCAACTTTTAGGGGGAATAGCGCTTCACCAAGGAAAAATTGCTGAAATGAAAACTGGAGAAGGAAAGACGTTGGCGGCTACTTTGCCAGCGTATCTTAATGCACTATTAAAAAGAGGCGTTCATATAGTGACGGTTAATGATTATTTGGCAAAAAGAGACACGGTTTGGATGGGGCAAATTTATTATGCTTTGGGTTTGTCTGTTGGTTGTATTGTACATGAAGAGGCCTTTATTTATGATCCGGATTACAAAGAAAAAAAAGAAGGAGAAAGCGAAGATCAATTGTTAGATGAAAAAAGAGATACCACGGGAGGTTTTAAAGTTTTTTATGAATTTTTAAGGCCGGTTTCTCGCCGAGAAGCTTATGAAGCCGATATTACTTATGGAACAAACCATGAATTTGGCTTTGATTATTTGAGAGATAATCTAGTTTTAGATTTAAACCAAAAAGTTCAACGCGGTCATTATTATGCAATTATCGATGAAGTTGATAGTATTTTAATTGATGAAGCGCGGACACCGCTTATTATTACTATTCCTGATTATGAAGCAAGTGAATTTTATAAATTATTTTCTCGGATTGTTCCACAATTGGTGCCTGAAGTTGATTATCAAGTTGATGAAAAATTAAAATCAGTATTGATTTTGGATAGTGGAATAGCCAAAGTAGAAAAGATACTAAAAATTGATAATTTATACGCACCGGAAAACTTTCGTTACGTGCATTATTTAGAAGAATCTTTAAAGGCCTATGCTTTATTCAAACGGGATAAAGATTATATTGTAAAAAATGGTGAAGTGATTATTGTCGATGAATTTACAGGTCGATTGCTTTTTGGTCGAAGATATTCAGGTGGTCTTCATCAGGCCATCGAGGCAAAAGAAGGAGTTCCAGTTAAACAAGAAAATCGAATTTTAGCGAGCATTACTTTTCAGAATTATTTTAGAATGTATGAGAAACTGGCTGGAATGACGGGTACGGCTTTAACTTCAGCTGAAGAATTTGATAAGGTTTATGGGTTAATCGTTCAGCCAATTCCAACAAATAAACCAATGATTCGTGTTGATTTGCCAGATCTAGTTTTTAAAACCCAAGAAGAGAAATGGGACGCAATTGTTGAGGAGATTAAAAAAAGACATCAAACCGGACAACCATTATTAATTGGCACTGTTTCAATTGAAAATAATGAAAAATTATCTGCAATGTTGTCGCGCGAAGGCATCCCTCATAATGTTTTAAATGCAAAAAATCACGAACGAGAAGGAGAAATAATTGCTCAAGCAGGGAAGTTGGGGGCGGTGACAGTAGCAACCAATATGGCTGGTCGCGGTGTAGATATTATTTTAGGAGGTAATCCGCCTGATCCGGAAGAAGCGCAAAAAGTAAGAGAATTAGGTGGATTGCATGTAATTGGTACAGAAAGACATGAAGCAAGAAGAATTGATAATCAATTACGCGGTAGAGCCGGAAGACAAGGCGATCCAGGCTCATCTCAATTCTTTGTTTCTTTAGAAGACGATTTAATGAGAATTTTTGGTGGTGAACGAATTAAGTCATTGATGAACACTTTGAATTATCCTTATGGGATGCCCATTCAAGCCGGTATCGTCAATAGGGCAATTGAATCGGCGCAAACAAGAATTGAGGGTTTAAATTTTGATGCACGAAAGTATACACTCGAATTTGACGATGTTTTAAACAAACAGCGCAAAACTTTTTATGAATACCGCGATAAAACACTAATGTTGGCTCAGGAGAAAAAATTAGTAGAAGAGGTTGAGAAAATAATTGAAAAGAATGTTCAAATATTTATGTCGATGCCTATTGAAAATGTAGAAGCCAGTTTTAAAAAACTTCAAATTATAGAAGAAAACGAGGATTTAACAAAAATTCCAGAAAATGACCTATACAATTTTTTGCTTGAAAAAGTGAATGCTAGATTTTGGAAAGTAAAAGAGGAGTTAGGGAAAGATTTATTTAACGAAGTAATCAAATCTGTTATGTTGCAAATTCTGGATAATTTATGGACGCAGCATTTAGAAAATCTCGAATATTTAAGAGATGTGGTACGATTAAGGGCTTATGGTCAACACGATCCATTAGTAGAATATAAAATGAATGCGCACCGCTTATTTAAAGATTTCTTTAATCAATTTGAAGGGATGCTTTTTGATATTGTTTTTCAATTAAAGAAACCCCAATTAATTGTTGAAACCCCCAAGGCGCCCTCTAATATTTCTCCGGACAAGTTTAAAAACGTTGGCCGCAATGATCCTTGCCCTTGTGGTTCAGGAAAAAAATTTAAGAAATGTCACGGCCGATAAAAAATAAAAAACCAGCTCCGAGGCTGGTCTCAGCTGATTTTAAAATTCTTATCGGCTATTTTTTTATTCCTTGATAATTTTTAAAACATCTTTTTTGAAAGGACAAACAGTACAAATTTTACAAGATCTTCTGATATTTGGTAGACAAACCTTTTTAATATGATTAAGAAAATCTTTTTTATTCACAATTAAAATCATTTTTTCTTTTTTCATAACGCCTCCTTTTTAATGAGCTAATCGCATTCTAAATGCAAAAAGAAAAATTGTCAATCGGCAAAAACAGATTGATTTTTTAGTAAACAAAAAATATAGAAAAAAAGAAAAAAATAAGATAAAATAATTTTATGATGGATAATAGATCGGTTCACCTCCAAAATTTAGAAATCAAACAAGAAAAATTTTCAGGACCTTTAGATGTGCTCTTGAATTTAATTGAAGAAAGAAAAATGGAAATTACTGAAGTTAGTTTGGCCAATGTGACTGATTCATTTTTAAAGTATGTTGGAGATTTGAAACAGGTGGCTCCAGAGATTTTAGCTGATTTTTTAGTGGTAGCCGCTAAACTAATTTTAATTAAATCCAGGAGTCTGCTTCCAACCTTAGAGCTTTCAAGCGAAGAAGAAGCAGAAATTAAAGATTTAACCCAAAGATTGGAAGTTTATCGTTTATTTAAGCAGGCCTCCCAATATATTAAATCATTGTATACTACCAATCCTGCTTTAAGTCGTGAATTTCTTTTAAATCAAACACCAGTTTTTTATCCGCCTGAGAAATTTGAAGTAGAATGGTTAATAAAAAGTTTCGAAAAAATCTGGGTAGAATTTAGCAGTTTGGGCGAATCGGTGGTTGAAAAAGTAAAAAAAGTTATTAAAATTGAAGAGAAAATTAACAATCTTTTAAAAATTCTTCACCAACAAACTAAAGTGACGTTTAATAATTTGATAGGGAAGAGAGAGAAAATAGAAATTATCGTTACCTTTTTAGCTTTACTGCAAATGTTTAAACAACAATTGATTGTTTTGGAACAAACTGATGAGTTTGGTGAAATAAAAATTAGTTTAATTTCTAATAATCAAAGAACTATTTATGAATGAAATAGAAAAACAAATTGAAGCTCTGTTATTTATTTCTGGCGAACCAATTGAATTAAGCAAAATTTCCGAGATTATTGAAGTTGATTTAAATCAAGTTTCTGAGGCAGTTGAGAATTTAAAAAATGATTATCTTACAAATAATAGGGGATTGATGATTCTTTTGTTTGATGGAAAAGTTCAATTGACAACATCAGCTGATACATCAAAGACAATCGAAAAATTTCTTCAGAAGACATTGAAAGAAGATCTAACACCCGCAGCGTTGGAAACGTTAGCGATCATTGCTTATAAAGGACCAATCACCCGCGCGGAAATAGATAACATTCGCGGCGTAAACTCATCTTATATTATTCGAAATCTATTAATTCGAGGTTTAATTGAAAAGGAAGTAGATCCGCATCGTTCTAATGCTTTTATTTATAAAATTAGCTTTGATTTTTTGAGAAAAATGGGGCTATCAAAAATTGAGGATTTGCCCGAATATGATAAATTTCATAATTTATGATAAAAAAGATTATAAAAATTACATCAATAATCCTTTTAAGTTTGGCAATCGGATTTTTTATCGGCTGGTTTTATTTTCATTATCTCAAATTTAATAATCGCATCGAATTAAATAATCCAGATTATTTTTCCGCGCGATCCGAAAATCCTCTTTATACCTATCCATATAGAAATTGGGCAGTTAAAGACGATCCCGTTGTTGAGGCGCAAGGAGTTTTGTTGATGGATATTGATAACGATTATATTTTTTTCCAACGTGATGCTAATGTGCGCCGACCAATTGCTTCTATTACTAAATTAATGACAGCTGTTATTGCTGAAGAAAATATTAATTCTCAAGAACTGATTCCCATTACCCAAAAATCTTTGAATGTTGATGGAGACCCCCCTCTCTTTTATTTAAATGAAAAATTAACCACCTTTGATTTAGTCAAATCTCTTTTGATGATTTCTTCTAATAAGGCAGCTATGGCTATAGTGGATTTTTATGGCGAAAGCAATTTTATAAATTTAATGAATCAAAAAGCAAAAGAATTAGGAATGACTCAAACCACTTTTGTTGAGCCAACGGGTTTAAATTTTTTAAATCAATCAAGCCCAAATGATTTAAAAAAATTAATTAAATATATCATTGCTTATCACCCGAATCTGCTTTTAATTTCTAAAAATTTTGAAGATAAAATTTACGGTCAAAATCCAACCATCTCTCATGAATTAAAAAATATCAATCAACTAACTCAAAAGCCCAACTATTTACAAGAACTAGGAATAACTTTTTTGGGAGGAAAAACTGGTTTTACTGATGAAGCTTGGCAGACTTTTGCGGGGATTTTCGGAGTGCCATCGCAAAGAAGCGATGAACCCATGCGAAGAATTCTGTTGGTTGTTTTAAAAACTCCAAATCGTTATAATGATATAGAAGTTTTATTAAAATGGTTAGTTAAAGCTTATGTTTTCTAAAATATGTCTTTTGAATTAATAATTTTTCAACTCTCGCGTCTATTTATTTTGGCGGCTTTATCGTTTGGGATAGCACTGCTTTTTACTCCGATTTTAGTGAAGCTTCTTTATAAATATAAAGTGGGAAAACAAATTCGGACAGAAGGGGCGCCAATTTTTGCTCAACTGCATCAAAAAAAAGAAGGAACACCAACAATGGGTGGTATTCTAATTTGGCTAACGACAACGGTTATTGCTTTTGTCTTTCTTTTATTAAGCAAGTTATTTGACCAAGTTTTTGATTATTTTAACTTTATTAGCCGGGCCCAAACCTATTTACCTTTATTTTCTTTAGTTTTTGCAGCTTTAGTTGGATTGGCTGACGATATTTTAGGCGTTTTAAAGATTGGACCAAAGGGCGGTGGATTAAGTATTAAACAAAAACTTTTTCTTTATTTAATTATTGCCTCAATCGGCGCTTATTGGTTTTATTTCAAATTGGATTGGAATTCTATTCATATTCCATTTTTGGGCGAAGTTTCGTTAGGGATATTTTATCCATTATTTTTTATTTTTGTTGTTGTTGGAACGGCTCACGCAACGAATTTAACTGATGGATTAGACGGCTTAGCAGGAGGGGCCATGCTTTTTGCGTATTTAGCTTTATTAGTTGTTGCTTTTGTTCAACAGCGTTTTGATTTAGCAACTTTTATAGGAGTAATTCTTGGCGCTCTTCTTGCTTTTTTGTGGTTTAATATTTATCCGGCCCGATTTTTTATGGGAGATACGGGTTCAATGGCTTTGGGAATCACATTAGGACTTTTAGCCATGTATACGAATACCGCCTTGCTTTTGCCATTTTTTGCTTTCATTCCACTTCTTGAAACTCTTTCTGTGATCGTTCAAATGCTTAGTAAAAAAATTAGAAAGAAAAAAATCTTTCTTTCTTCACCAATTCATCATCATTTTGAAGCAATTGGTTGGCCAGAACCAAAAATTACCATGCGTTTTTGGATTTTATCAGCTATTTTTTCTGTTTTGGGATTAATTATCTTTTTTATAGATAAAATTTTATAACTTTTATTTCCTCTTGACGAAATGATAAAAAAGTTTAATCTCTAAATCAGAGCTTTTTAAAATTTTAAAAAAGGAGGGGGAAATGAAATGAACGAACAAAAAAAAGAAGAATTTTTAAAGAAATTAAATTCAGAAAAAGAGCATTGTGTAATTTGTGGGGCGGAAACGCCCTACAAAAAAACAGATGATGTTTTAAAAAGAAAATACTACGTGGAGGGTAGTGGGCAGTTGTGTGAACGCTGCTACTTTTTGATTTATTATGGATATGGAGAAAAAAGAAGGAGGAAAGAATGAAACCGAAAATAACTGAATTAAGGTTTGAGTGGGAGCGGTACTGGATCTATATGGTAGCTGTACCAACTAAAAAAGGCAAGTATCAGCCAAAGTTGAAATATGTAGTAAAAGATGGGATTATGAGGCAGGAGGAAGACAATTCAAGCGCAGAAATTCCCAATCAGGTTAAGAACGAGATTTACCGACGGGCGGCAATTATTTTTAATAAATTCTAACGGCGCGTGAGCGCCGTTTTCTTTTTAATTTAAATATTTTTGATAACCACACCAAAAAGCATAGCCATCCATTATTTTTTTATTTTCTGGTTGAATTTTTTTAATCAATAAACCATCCTCTTTGCATTTAACAACTAAATTTTTATCCCAGCAGAAAAATTCGCCAATTTTTCTATCCTTTAAAACATCTTCATTTTGAAAAAAATCAGCTTCCAAAATTTTATAGTTTTTATCTTTACGAATAAAGTAAACGTTTGGCCAAATTTGAAAGGCACGAATTTTTCTTTCAATAATTTCTGCTGGTTCGTTAAAATCGATTAAACCATCTTCTTTTTTAATCATTTTGCAATATGTCGCTTCATTGTGATTTTGAGGGATGGGTTTTATTTTGTTATCTAACCATTGAGGTAATGTTTTGATTAATAAATGAATCGATAAATCAATTAGCTGAGCTTCTAATTGCTTATAAGTAATTTTTGGATTTGTAATATTAATTTTTTCTTGAGCGATAATATCTCCGTGATCCATTTCTTCATCCATTAAAATAATTGTCACGCCGGTTTCTTTTTGACCAGCAAGAATTGTCGCTTGGATAGGTGAAGGACCACGCCATTGGGGCAAAAGAGAAGGATGAACATTTAAGGCTCCTTTAGAGGGGATTTCTAAATATTCCCTGGGAATAATTTTTCCATAGCTGGCTACGATATATAAATCGGGTCCCAATTCTTTTAATTGACTCAAAAAAGCTGAATTTTGGCGTAATTTTTCTGGTTCGGCGACTTCTAAACCCCATTTTTTTGCGGTTTTTTTGGCTTCTGAGGGGCTTTTGATAAGACCCCTGCCTTTTATACTATCTGGAGCCGTAACCACCAAAATAGGGCAAAAATCGGCCTTAATTAAGCCCTCTAAAATAGCGGCGCTAAAGAAAGGAGTTCCCCAAAAGATGATTTTAGGATGTCTATTTGGCATAATTTTTTGAATAATAAATTTCTTTGGCTTTATCAACAAATAAGATGCCATTTAAATGATCTATTTCGTGTTGAATAATGCGAGCCAGCATATCTTTTTCTTTAATTTTTATTTTTTTGCCATCTTTATCAAATGTTTCAACAACAATTTTTTTGGCTCGTGGAACAACACCAATACAACCCGGAACACTTAAACAGCCCTCTTCTCCCAACTCCATTTTTTTCGATAATTTTATTATTTTGGGGTTTATCAAGGTATATGATTTATTTTGATATTCAACAATAGCAATTTGTAAGTCTACACCAATTTGATTAGCCGCCAAACCAACACCATCAGACTTTTTCATAATAACTTTCATTTTTTCGATCAATTTTTGGTGTTCATCAGAAAGCGGAAGAGGAACTTTTTTTGTTGGAGTGCGCAGGAATTCTTCCTCTTTTTTGTTTAAAATAGTTAAAATTTTAATCATAATCACTACTTTAATTATAATTTAGAAAATATCAATTGGTTCAATTTCAATATCAACCTCATCAGGCAACAATTTTAAAATAGCATTGCGTTTTTGAATGGTCAAATTTTGATCATTGTTTATTTTTAATCGCCAATATATTTCTTTGATATAAAGGTTATTTATACGATTAATCAAAGGTGAAACTGGCTTGGATAAAATATAATCCTTGTCGCTAAATATTTTTTGGGAATTCTTGAGTAATAAATTATAACAATAATCAGCAATTGATAGTAATTTGTTGGCTTTTTTGTCTTTAATTATTATTTTGATCAATTGAGCAAAGGGGGGATAAAACGACGATTCTCTTTTTTCCAACTCTTTTTGATAAAAACTTTCATCAAAGAGAGTTTTGAACCACAATTTATTACTATCAAATGTCTGAATTATTAACTGGTTAGTGTTTTGAGATAAAAGTTTGATATTTTTTCTGATTTTTTCTTCGCTGTTGAATGAAGGCGTAACGAGTAGTTGTTCAAAAACAGGGATAATAATCAAACCAACCTTTTTATTTAACAGATCAAAAAATTTAGAAAATAAGTCAGTAACAATCAAAATGGAAATTTCACCATTAATAAATTGGTTAAATCTTTCTTTTTCTTGGCGAAGATTTTTTAGATGATCGGAGTCGAAAATCGCTGTTTTATAGTTAGCAAAAGAGTTTTTAAAATAATCATAAATTTTTTGATTGCCAACTCCGATAAATTGAATTAAATGACTCTGACAGCGAGGGCACAAATCGGGCGCTTCTTGTTGAAAGCCGCAATGATGACAGAGAAGAAACGGATTTTCATCTTTATGATAAACCAAAGCAGCATTACAATTAGGGCATTGAAAGAGAAAGCCGCAATCGTTGCAAATTAAAGCAGGCGAATGACCTCGACGATTGTTATAAATTAAAATCTGCCCATTTTCTTTGAGTGTTTTTTCGATAGCTTTTTTAGTATCCAAATGAATTAGTCCGTCGCTTTTGATATTAAAACCTTGCAATTTAATTTTCGCTTTATCGATTTTATTTTTTGAAAGATCGAAATCAGCAAGATATTTTTTATTTTTAATATTTAGAAAAGCCTCCGGAGATAAGAGAGAAGTTGTTAAAATGATTTCTATTCCGAACTTTTCTGCTAAAAATAAGGCCAACTTTTTAACGTTATAATGAATTTTTGTTTCGAAAGTTTCAAAGCCATCATTATCTTCATCAACAATAACAATAAGACCTAAATGATAAAATGGGGCGAATAAAGCCGCGTGTTTACCAAAAACAATTTTTATTTCACCTTCATTTATTAATTGATAATTTTTAAAAAACTTTTTAGAATTTTTCTTTTCAAAAATAAAAATTTGATCGTGAAATTCCTGAAAATTTTGGTAATAAAATTCCAATTTAATTTGATTGGGAAAAAGAAAAAGGACCTGTTCTGATTTTTGTAAAGTTTGAGAAACGCGTTTTTTTATATAAGTAAAATCATTTTCATAAATTATTTGAGGTTGGGATTTATTGTTAATTGTTTCCGCTTCTTTTATCTTTATGTTTTTAAATAGACTAATGGGAGAAACAATATTTTTTAATAAAGAAGGAAGAGGGTTAAAATACCAAATTGAAGCAAGTTGAATCAATTCCCATTGTTGAGAAGTAAGAACAGGGTTAACATTAATAATTTTATTAACGGGTTTAATTTGAAACTCCGCTTTTTTAATAGAAATTTTTGATTTTACCTCTTCACATTTTAAAACCAAAGCTTCCACCTTGCGATTTTTTAAGGGGATAAAAACAAGGCTTAAAGGGTTAATTCTTTGAAAAGAGAAATAAGATAGGATTTTATTTTGGGAGCGGGGGAGATAGGTAATAGGAATTGCCGAAATTAGAAACATACATATTTATTATACTGAAAATGGACAAAAGGAAAAATAAAAATTAAAATGAATTTATTATGGAAAGCTTACGATTGTTTTTTGCGATTAATCTACCCGACTCATTAAAAGATAAAATTGAAAGGCAAGTCAAAGAAATTCCCTTGCCAATTAATGTTAAATATACTCCAAAAGACAATCTTCATTTAACTATTCTATTTTTGGGCAGTATTTTAATGGACGATCTTCCTATTATTTTAAACATCAGCGAGGAAGTTTTTGGTCAAATTCCGCCGGTTGATTTATATGCAACAGATATTTCTGTCGCGCCCAGCAATGATTATGCCAGAATGCTTTGGTTAAATTTTGAAAATAATGAATTTTTGGAAAAAGCAAAAAACGAACTTGAAACAAAACTAGTTGAAAAGGGGATTAACTTTCAAAGAGAAAACAGAAAAATGAAATTGCATATAACGCTAGCTCGTTTTGAGCCGACCCGTTTAGCATTTAAAAACATTTCTTTTCCGTTACATTTTAAAACCAATGAAATATTTCTTATGGAAAGCAAATTACAAAAACCTCACGCCGTTTACACGCCCCTTAAAAGATTCGTACTTAAATAAATTTGAAAAAAACAATAAAAAATTTATAATAAAAAAATATGAAAAAATTTGTGAATAAGATAAAAGATTTGTATCAGCGCTATCGTCAGCAACAAAAAGAAAAAAGCAAAAATTTTAAAAAGCCTTTAATAATTGCGATTGTTATTATTTTAATTTGTGGGGCGTTTATTGCTGGTTTGCAGATTGGTCAAAAAAGCCAAGTTTATACTGTACCAATTGAGGGAATAAAAAATGCTGATCTAAATAAACCCGAGGGTGTAGATTTTTCTTTATTTTGGGATGCGTGGCGTTATGTCCAGGCATATTTTTTGAAATCTGAGAAATTGAATCCTCAGGAAATGGTATACGGGGCAATTAAAGGAATGGTAGATTCATTGGGCGACCCTTACACTGTATTTTTTAAACCTGATGATGCCAAAAAATTTACGGAGGATGTTAGTGGTAGTTTTGGAGGAGTAGGAATTGAGATAGGGAAGAGAGACAATTTTTTAGTAGTGATTTCACCATTGGAGGATACGCCTGCTTGGAAGGCAGGGATTAAAGCCGGTGATAAAATTTTAGCTATTAATGATGAAGCTACAGATAGCCTTAGTGTCGATGAGGCGGTAAAAAAGATTAGAGGAGAAAAAGGAACGTCGGTGACTTTGAAGATTATGCGTGATGGTTTTGACCAACCAAAAGACTTTACTATTGTTAGGGATATTATTAACATACCAGCAGTAAAAATTAATTTTTTAGAAAACAATATCGCCCATCTTAAATTATTAAGTTTCACCGAAAATGTTTCTTTCGAATTTTATCGAGCAGCAACCCAAATAATTATGAAGAATTCGCCAGGTATTATTTTGGATTTGAGAAATAATCCTGGCGGTTATTTAGATAAGGCGGTGGAAATAGCAGGTTGGTTTGTAAAACGGGGTGATGTTGTTGTGCGAGAAAGAGAAAGGGATAATCGAGAACAGGTTTTTAAAGCGACCGGCAATCAAATGTTTATTAATATGCCGGTGGTTATATTAGTGAATGAAGGTTCTGCTTCGGCTGCTGAAATTTTAGCCGGTGCTTTAAGAGATTTACGTGGTATTAAATTAGTAGGTGTCAAAACTTTTGGCAAGGGTTCTGTTCAAACCCTTTTACCATTAACTGATAATTCAATGGTAAAAATTACTATCGCTGAATGGTTAACTCCTGATGGACATCAAATTAATGAAAAGGGATTAGAGCCAGATTATGAAGTTAAAAACGATGAGAATGCATCTCCTGAAAGTGAGAAAGATTTACAACTAGAAAAAGCTTTAGAAGTTATAAAATCTCTTATCAATAAATAAATTATGAAGGTTGTTTTGTTGGTTGATGTCCCGAAATTAGGGAAGAAAAACGAAATTAAAGAGGTGGCAGATGGTTATGCCCGCAATTTTTTGATCCCCAGAAAAATGGCAGTTATTGCTACACCAGAAAAAATACATCAAATCGAACTTCTGAAAAAACAAGAAGCTTTCATCAAAGAACAGCAAGAAAAAAAATTTAGAGAATGGGCAAAGAGATTAAAAAGCGAGCTAATAGAATTTAAAATTAAAGCAGATGAAAAAGGCAAGTTATTTGGCTCTTTACATAAAGAAGAAATTATTGAACAATTAAATAAACGTGGTTTTGATATAAAAGAAAAACAAATTGTTTTAGATAAACCATTCAAGGAAGTAGGGGAGTATGTAATAAAAATAAAATTCAGTCCCGAAATAGAGACTGAATTAAAAATCAAAATAACGCCATTAAATTAAATAACAGAGACAACTTTCACTCTCTTTTTGGAACCATCAAAATTAACTTTTTGTTTTTCTGAAAATTTAACAATGCCTTCTTTTAAGGCGTAGAGAGTATAATCTTTACCAACACCAACATTTTTTCCTGCTTTAATTCTTTCTCCTCTTTGGCGAACAATAATAGCTCCTTTTTTGGCTTTTTGGCCATCGAATAATTTAACTCCTAAACGTTTTGCTTCGGAATCTCTTCCTAATCTTGTTGAACCACCGGATTTTGTATGAGCCATAAAGATTTATTATAATATAAACGAATAGCGACCATCTTTAACTTTAAAGAAATATTTTAAATATTTTTTAAAAAAATGCAAATCAAAGAATTTTTTGCCAACAATAAAAAAGTAATTATTATCGCAGTTTTTATTTTTTTAATTGTGACAATTAGTTTTGCTCTGGGTTATTTGTTCGCGGTAAATTTTGTCCAAAAAACACCAATTATTATTGAGAAGTGTTCTAATTAAATTTATTCTTCTTCAAGAGTCTTTTTTATTATTGCAATATCTTTTTTGAATGCTTTGAGAACTTTGCGATTTTTTACTTTTTGCAATTGCTCAATTTGCTGGAGAAGAGAAGAATCTAATTTTTTTAATAGCTTTTCTAATCTTTTTTTATCCAACATCGATACCTCATTCCATAAATTAGTTTTAATCAGCAAATTTTTTAATTTTTCCATATCATATTCTTTAATCTGCTGAGTTTGATAAGCAAAAAATCCTTCTTCACCAAAAATTCGTCCCAATTGTTTTTCTTCGGCATAGCGATTTATTTCTTTTTTAATTTGCTCGAGCTTAATTTTATTATTATCAGCCTCTTCTTTTAATTTAAAATATTCGGAAATTAACTTTTTAATTTCTACCTCTTCTGGCGTTTTTTCTTTTTGATACAAATGAGACCACATTGGACAGATTTTCCGATAAGGACAGGAATTGCATAATTTTGAGGGGATAGGCGGGAAATAATTCTTTTCGATTTCATGAATATTCTTTAGAATGCGTTTTTTTGTAAGAGAAATGTCATTTTCCGTTTTTTTGCCGGTAAGATATTCACCGTGTTTAAGATAGTAAAGAGTAAGATTTATTTTATCAATTGAAGTTAAATGGGGCCATTTTTTTAAAAAACCTAAAATATAAACCGCTAATTGTAAGTTATTTGTTAAACTATCTTCCGAAGGCATTTTTTTGCTGGTTTTATAATCAATTATTTCGAAAGTCTCATCTTCTTTTTTATCAATGCGATCAATGCGACCGGTAACAATATGAGTTGTATTATTTTGTTCGTCTTCAATTTCAGTTTCAAAATAACTCTCTAAAGCCAGAGGAATAGAGAAAGAGGGGATATTCTTTTTATAAAAACTCTCCAAAATTCTCAGACCTTCTTTAAAATAATTTTCTTTTTCCTCATTATTTCGCCATTTAATTTTATCGGCTTCTTTCCATTGGACACGAAAATAATCCAACAATTCATCAAGATGGGGAAAGAGAGGTGCTTTTTTGTACAAAAAAGCCAAGCTTTTATGCAATAGAGTGCCCAAAAATTGCTCTTTGGTGGTGGGAGCTTTAATTTTATCAATCACTTGAAATTCGTAACGTTTTGGACAATTTTCAAATATTTCAAGATTAGAATAGGAAGTTCTCATATCTAATTAATTATAAAAATAAAAATAAAATTATAAAGGCCATTTTTAAATTATTTATAAAAAATATCCCATCTTATTTGTTGGGGAATTGAAATTGCTAAATTTGCAATATGTCGCACAAGGTATCTTTTGCGACGTATATTTAAGGAAATATGCCAAAATCAGCTTTTTCTCTTAAAAAATCAGGCATAAATATAAGACAATTTTAAAGGCGGTTTTGTTAAAAATTAATTTTTGCTAAGAAAATAAGTTTTTAATAAACTCTACTCCTTTATTAAAGCCGTATATGAATAAATTCATTATTTTCTGGAATGCGCTGCCTACATCTAATTTAAAAAAGTTATTAATTTCTTGGGATAGATTTGAAAGACGGCTTTTAATTTTATCAAAAAATGTTTGTTGGGTTGATTGGGATCCAGGATTGTTTATTATATCGCCAACTTTATTGTTTATGGCTGGAGTTAATTTTTCTTCAGAAAAATTGGTTATATTACGAATAAAATTTTTAATAAAATTGGGCAATAAATTATACCAGGAGCTTGTTATTGTTGTTTGTGAATTAGTAGCGTTTTGGGATTGAACTGTCGGAATGTTTATTAGAATAAATAAAGATATAACGAAAAGAAAAATTATAGGTTTATATTTGTTCAACATATTATAATTTAATTATATGTCGCACAATTTTTATTGAAGATATGGAAGTGGGTTGACTGGAGCGCCAATAGGCATCGGGCCACAGGAAGCACTACTTGTCATTTGAAAAGTTGGAGAAAAATAAACGGTAAAATGTAGGTGCGGACCAGTGGCAAAGCCCGAACTTCCGCTATATCCTATAATGTCTCCTCTTTTTACTATATCGCCTTTTTTAACTGTTTGCAATGAAAGATGTGCATAAAGAGTTGTTAAATTATTGTAATGCCTAATAACAATAAATTTTCCGTAAGCTCCTTTATAACAGTATAAATCTTGATTTCCGACCGCAACCACTTCTCCGTCTTCTGCGGCATAAATTGGTGTGCCAATGCTAGCTTTTAAATCAATTCCATTATGTGTTGGGGTTTTATAGCGGCCAATATTATAAAAATATTTGGAAGCGCTTGTGACTCCGAATCCTTGGGTAATAACAGGATTGCTTACTGGCCATAAAAGTAAACCCGGCCTGGCTGATGGTAATAACGAAGGATCAATTTGAGCTTTCAGGGCTTCTTCCAGTCGTGATATTTCTAATTCAATCTCTGCTCTTTGTTTCTCAATATTTTCTAATAAAGTTTGATAGTTTTTTTCCTGATTTTTAGTTTTATTTAAAAGGGTTGTTTTTTCATCTTGGAGGGCTAAAACAATTCTTTTTTGGTTATTAAGATTAATCCTTACTTGTTCCAGTTCTTGTTTTTTGCGATTAGTATCGGTTTGCTTATTGGTTAAATTTTCTTTTAAATTTTCCAATTCGTCGAGAGTAATTTGTAAGTTAACGCTAATATTTTGGATATTATTAATTTCTGAAAGAGCATCGGATATTTTAACATTTTTTAAAACAATTATGAGAGGATCCAATTCTTTATTTTTTTCGTAAAGTGTTTGCAATGTTTTAGCCAAAATATCTTTTTTAATCTTAATTTCTTCGCTGGTATTGCCAATATCCATTTCTAGTTGTTCCAACTCCAGAGTTAATTTTTCAATTTGGATTTCGTTAATTTTTATTTTGTAATTAATATTATTTAAGTTACTTTGAATTTTTTTAATCTCGTTACTTAAAGTTCTAGACGCTGCCTGCGTTTTTTCTAGTTCAGCATTATAAATTTCCGCCTGTTGAATTAATCGATTAATCTCATTTTTTTTAGCATCAATTTGTTTTTGAAGTTCTTGATAAGTGATGGCGGATACAGAATTTAAATTAAAAATCAAGATTAGAAAAATAACCAAAAATATTTTTATTTTTTTAATAAATTTAAACATTATTAGTCGCTATTTTTTACTTTTTCTCGAGCTAAATTTAAACGTCTTAATGTTTCAGTTTTACCCAAAATTTCCGCAATTTCAAAAGGACCAGCAGAATTTTTTAAGCCACTCAGCGCCACTCTTAATGGCCATAAAATCGTTCCCCTACCTCTTTTTTCGGCTTCTGGCATAATTAACGCTTCTAATTGTTGCTTTGTAAATAATTTAGGATCTAAATTAGATAATAAATTATACAAAAAGTCAAGATTATCTATCAATTGGTCTTTTGTCATGTTTTGCCAATAAAGTAATTCTTCATCGTAATCTGGTAAGACAAAAAAATATGAGGCAATGATTGGCAGTTCATTTAATGTTTTTATTCTTTGCCGATGCAGATCAACAACTTTTTTAATTAATTCTAAATCTGTTAAAAGCGCTTCCCCAAATTTTTCTTTTAAAAATGGCATTATTTGAGCAGTTAATTCGTCAAGAGATAATCTTTTAATATGCTCTGTATTAATCCAATTCAGCTTTTCTATATTAAAAACAGCACCAGCTTTCTGAATGCGAAAGAAATCGAACTGTTCTATCATTTCTTCCAAATCAAGAATTTCATTAATTGGTTTGCCAATTTCTTCTTTAGGATGCCAACCCAAATAAAGTAAAAAGTTAAGAATTGCTTGTGGTAGATATCCTTTCTTACGAAAATCTTTAAGCGCAACATCACCAAATCTTTTGGACATTTTACTTCTGTCGGGATTAAGAATGAGCGGCAGATGAGCAAATTCTGGCGGTGACCAACCGAAAGCCTCATAAATAGCAAGTTGTTTTGGTGTATTAGACAAATGTTCTTCACCGCGAATAACATGAGTAATTTTCATTTCATAATCATCAACAACAACGCTAAAATTATAGAGTGGGTTTTGTAAATCTTTAGCAATGATAAAGTCCCCAATTAATTTCCCATCAAATTTAACCCTTCCGCGAATTAAATCATTTACAATAAATTCTTTGGAGGGCATTTTTAAACGAATGACGAATGGCGTGCCTTTTTTTAATTTCTCTTCAACTTCTTTTGCTGATAAATTACGGCAGGTGCCATCATAAATTGGCGTTACTCCCCTACTCATCATTTCCTGGCGTTTAATTTCCAATTCTTCGGGAGTGCAGAAACAATAGTAAGCAAATCCTTTATTAATTAATTCCTTAAGATATTTTTTGTATATCTCTTTTTTTTCGCTTTGACGATAAGGGCCATATTCTCCGCCAATTTCTACTCCTTCGTCCCATAATAAACCCAACCACTTCATATTGTCGATAATATCTTTTTCAAATTCTGGCTTCGAGCGTTCAATATCTGTATCCTCAATTCTTAAAATAAATTTCCCGCCATACTTTCTAGCAACAAGAAAGTTGAATAAAGCTGTACGTGCCGTGCCAATATGGAAATAGCCGGTTGGTGAAGGGGCTATGCGCACTCGAGGATTTTTAATTGTTTTTTGTTTTGTTGGGACCATATTATTCAAAATCAATTTGCAGTGTTTCAAAAATAATTTTACTTATTTCTTCTGCGGCGTCTTTTTTAATAAAGAGTTTAGCACCGTTTATCATTAAAGCTTTTTGATTTGAATCATTTAAGATGTCAAGTATTTTTTTTACTAATAAATTGGGCGTCGCATTTTTTTCTTCTAAAATAATTGCGGCGTTAAAACGGGCATATTCGATGGCATTAAGATGTTGATGATTATGTGCAGCTTCCGGCAATGGAATCAGAATAGAAGGTTTTTTAGCGGCGGCAATTTCAAAGATTGCTCCACTGCCAGCCCGAGAAACGATTAAATCAGCAGCCGCTAAAGCATGTAAATAATCTTTTTCATTAAGAAAGTCTCGCACTTGATAAAATTTAGTGTATGGTTCTGGTAAAAACTCCAAAATTAATTTCGATTCAAGAAATATCTCTTTATAATTTTTTGAACCAGTTTGATGAAGAATTTGAACGTCATTCTTTAAAAGCATTTCGATACTATCTAAAACCAAATCATTAATTCTTTGGCTGCCTTGCGATCCCCCAAGAAACAAAACTAAGGGTTTATCTGGCAGAAAACCAAAATATTTTTTTCCTTCTTCTTGAGGGATGTTATTATGCAGTATTGAATCGCGAACGGGATTACCCACAACAACTGTTTTTTCAGGTAAAAAATATTGTTTTGCTGTTTCAAATGCTAAAGCCACCTTTCTGGCAAAAGCCGCCGCAATTTTATTGCTTTTACCGGGCACAGCATCGGATTCATGAATAACAATGGGAATTCCTAAAAAATAACCAGCAATTACTGTAGGAAGCGCTCCATACCCGCCTTTACTAAAAATTATGTCCGGCATATTCTTCCATAATTTAAAGAAGGCCTGAAAAATCCCAATTATCAATTTAAAAATATCTATAAAATTTAATGGTGAAAAATAAGCGCGCCATTTTCCACTCGTAATTTTAACAACTTTTATACCTTCTTTGGTAAAAATTTCTTCGTTAAACGTGTCAGGACCGATATAAAAAGAATCTAGAATTACTAAATGACCTTCACAAATTTTTTTTAATTTTCGAAATACAGCAATTAATGGATAAGTATGACCACCAGTTCCTCCGCCGGCTAATGCAACTTTTAATCTTAATTCTCTTAAATTAATTTCTTTTGGCATATTATTAATTTTTCACCCATTTTTAGATATATTAGCAACTATTCCTAAAGATGTCAAAATAATTGCTAAATTTGTGCCACCATAACTTATTAAAGGCAAAGGTTGTCCAGTTAAAACCAAAAGTCCAGAAATTGCTCCAATATGGACAAAGGTTTGAATTAATATTAAAGATACAATTCCAAAAGAGGCTAGTTTAGCAAACTCGTCGGAGGTATTTAGACTGATTTTTAAACCAAAAAGAAGCAATAGTAAATAAAGCAAAATAAGAATAAAACAGCCTATTAATCCAAATTCTTGGGCAAAAATCGCAAAAATTGAATCGCCAATAGGTTCTGGTAAATAATTATTGTATTTGCTAACCGCATTTCCAAAGCCAACACCTTTTAAACCTCCAGACCCAATAGCCATCAGGGATTGAGTTAATTGATAATTTTTATCTTGAGCGTCTTTTATTTCAGGATTGTGTTGGTTTTGGAAAAAAGAGATAAAACGGTCAATTCTTTGGATTCTGTAGTCATTCGGATTTACCTTTTTCAAAATTATAAAAAAAGATGCTAATAGAACGATAATAATAAGGAAAAATATAAAAATATTTTTTAATTTGACGCCGCTAACAAAAAATACTATTCCAGCGGAGGCTGCTAATATTAAATAAGAACTCGTGGCGTGCTGCAATAGCATAATTGCCCCAATAACAGCGAGCATTGAGATAAAAGCGATAATTGTAGTAATAGAATTTTTCTCCTTTTGATTTTTGTGAGAAAGCCAGAGGCTCAGATATAAAATAAAACATACTTTTAAAAACTCGGCCGGCTGAAAAGATAAAAAACCAAGCTCTAGCCATCGTCTTGCGTTGTTTATTTCTAGCCCCAGCGGCGTAAAAACTAAAATAGTTAAAATAATAGAAGCGATGAAAAATAAAGGGATTAATTTTTTGTATTTTTTATAAGGTATTAAAAAGGCAAGGCAGAAACCAACAATTCCCAAAATAAGTCCTTTTAAAATTTGCTGCTTCACATAATAGTAAGGATCACCGAAATTAGTTCTTCCCAAAATCATCGAGGCGCTGGTTAAAATAAACAACCCTCCTAATACTAATAGGCTAACAATAGATATAAAAGCTGTAGTAATAGTTGAGCGAGACATTGTTAAAAATCATGCTCTCGTTAAAATTTGACCAGCGGTATTATTTATAATTTTATCGTTATCCAAGGCTATTTGACCATTAATCATCACCATTTTTATGCCTTTCGGTTTTTGGGTTGGTTTTTTGTAATCAACAACATAATCAATTTCTTTTGGCTCAATTATAACCAGATCCGCAAAATAATCTTTAGCTATTAAACCCCTCTTTTTTATTCCAGCTTTTAGTGCTGGTTCAAGAGTAATTTTTTTAACTGCTTCGCTCAAATTCATATTAACAACCCCCTTGTTTACTAATCCAAGAAAACGCGGGAAAGTATTAATGGAAGCAAAATGCGGCAAAAAATTAAAATGGGTGAAATTTAAGCCAGGATTTTGAGAGGTAATAATACTACAAGGAAACTCCATCAAGCCTAAAAGTTCAGGCCAGAGGATTTCATCATAAAAGATTATTGCCCTTCCCCTGCTTATCTTAAAAATTTCCAAAAACATTTCTTCGGCTGATATTCCTCTTTCTTTAGCCAAGAATCGAATGCTTTTGCCATTAAAATAAGAAATGTTATTTTGAGTAGAAGCAATTATCATTTTATCGTAATTATAATTTTTTGTTTTTAATTCGGACAAAATTCTTTGATAATTGCCCTTTTCATTTAATGCTTCGAGCATCATTTCAAAATTGCCATATAAAATCCATTCTGGTAAATAAAGATACATTTGATTAGAAACAACTGTATAAGGATTGATGTCCAAATGAATATTGGCATTATATTGTTCGCACATTTGCTTTATTAATCCCAAAGATAATTTTAGTTCGTCTACGTTTTCTTTATACGGACGCAGATAAGAAATTAGAATTTTTAAATTTTCTGGCTTGTCGATTGTTTTGATTAAATTAAGAATTTCGTTGGTAAAAGATAGAATATCATGTTTTTCCCAACGGGGTTGGATATTAAGAAAAGCGTTGTATTTCTTTATTATTTGGCTAATTCCAAAAATTTCGGCGAAAGAAGTTAAACGAGAGTGATTAAAACGTAGACCTATTGAAACTCCCAAAGCACCTTCATTTAAACTTTTTTCAATCAAATAAAACATTTGTTTTATTTCCGAATCAATTAAATCCCTAAAATCTTCTTGTAAAATGCCTCTTTTAATAGTTGAATGACCAACAAGGGTGCCAATATTAACACCAAATTTTTGTTGCTTGAGAAAATTTAAAAATTCCTCCATTGAATTCCAGTTCAGATTAACATTTAAATTAGACCACTTCCTAATGCTTTTTATACTATCTTTAAAAACGGGTGCCAAAGAAGAACCATTATTGCCAATGACAATACTAGTAACGCCTTGAAAAATTAAACTTTCTAATTGTGGTTGAGTTAAAAGAGTTAACCAATGATCAGATTCGTTATTAATATCGATAAAACCCGGCGTAATAATTAAACCTGAAGCATCAATAATTTTATCGGCCTTTGCTTTAATCGTGCGATTTAAATCAATGTTTACTATTTTATTGTCTTTTATTAAAATATCACCTTTAAAAGGCGCCTTGCCACTTCCATCAATGATAGTACCATTTTTAATCAAAATAACCATATTTATTTTTTATTATAACGCAAAACCAACTATTATTAAAGACGATAAAACCCCGCTTTAAGCGGGGTTTTATCAATGGATGGAATTTTTTTAGAATCGTCTTCCACCACGTCGATTTCGAAATTGGGATTGTCTTTTTCTGTGGCATTCACGACAATATAGATTGCCGCTGACATTGCCGTTTTCATCCCGTCGAGGATCAAAAGGCAATTCAGTAATTTCAGCGCCACATTCAGCACAAACCCATTTCTCTCCTTCTTTGGGATGAAACATTTGTCTTTCACCCCCATTATTATTTCCTTGATACACCTATTTCCGTTTTATTGATCTTCCGTTATTTATGAAAAAAAATAACTAAATTAGATAAAACGATTTTTTCGACCTTGTTAATAACTCTTCTATTTTACCTTATTAATTATTATTTGTCAAAGAAATTCTTTTAATTGGCAATTTTTTCCAACGTTTTTGCTGAAGACCATCTTTTGTTAAAATGCCAGTTTTAGCACCCACATATTCCACAACCGAAGTGCCATTAGCACTCCCCCTTTTTATTGCTTCCTCAATTTTTTCCGGATTAAAAATGCTGCGGTACCTATCTTTTTTAATTTTTTCGCTGGCAAAAACTGAAACAAAACCCGAAGCAAATGCATCGCCGGCGCCAGTACGATCAACAATTTTTTTCTCTGGATAAACCCCTGCTTGCCATAGATTTTTTCCATCAGAAACAGAAACACCAGCTGGTCCTTTAGTCATTACTGCTAAGCCTTGGATCAATTCATCTAATTTTTGAAAAACTTTTTCTTCTTGATGATATGGAATGTCAGTTAAATAAGATGCCTCTTCTTGATTGACAATAAAAATATCAAAATATTTTAGAAGTTCTTTGTGCTGTTTTAAATTTTCTAATTCTCCGCTACCAGGATTGGCAGCGACAAAAATATTTTGTTGATAAGCAAACTGCAGCGCTTTTTTTAATAAATTTAAATTGCCGCCTAAAGAATTTAAATACAGCCAACGTGTTTTTAATTTTTGCCAAGGAATTTCTTTTTCTGAAATATTCTCCCCTGCTCCTTTATAACTCAAAATGGTTCTTTCGCCGCTTTCAGTTAAAAAAATTACCGAATAGGCAGTGGGCGTTTTTTTATCAATCTGAACCCATTGAGTGTTAATTTTCTCGGATTTTAGATTGCGAATAATTTCTTCTCCACTAACATCTTTGCCAACGCGACAAATACAAGCAGTTTTAAATCCTTGGCGCGCGAAAGTAACAGCCGTATTTGTTCCGCCGCCGCCGGTGGTAAAAGTTACTTTTGGTACTTTCACTTTTCCACCATAAGGCAGAGCAATACCTTTGCCGACTTTAAATCTATTATCGTTTACAACAACAAATGGAATTCCTTCAAAAAATCCATCCCTTGTTGCTGATCCAATTGAAATTATGTCAAACATACAAATTTATTATAACAGTTTTTTTATATTTTAATAAGAAGTTTTAATGATACTTGATGTCTATCGACTTTAAAAATTATTTAATCAGTTGATAATGGCGATTAATTTCAGCCGCGGAAAGAGTACGAGGATATAATAATACTTCATCTATAATTCCTTGCCAATAACCAGCATATTCATAGCCTATTCCAACTCGTCTTGTACTCACACTTGGATCAACCCATGTTCCACAACTTGAAGGATTAATCTGACCATTTTTATAATAAGCTATTGTTTTTGTTGTTATATTCCGAGTAAGATCCACAAATGTCCAACTATTATTGTTAAACATACTAATAGAATAGCATCCCACATAAGGAGTATTATTATTGCCTGCACTTCCTTGATAAAAACTAAGAGCGGTTGTCGTTTCCATTGTTAAATCATACTCCCCTCCATAAGCCTTTCCAAAAGGATTTTGTCTTCCTTTACTAATATTAGTGGGGTATGCCAAAAAAGATATTGTAAGAGGACCAGTAATTTTTAATGAATTGCTATCTGGTATATAAACATAATCATCTATTCCATCAAAACTTAAAGCCTTTCCTACTTTTCCATCAACCCATGTTGGGCCATTGTATAAAGTACCATTATTCTCATTACCACTCCTATCATAAGCAATATTTCCATTGCCTTCATCAAAGGACCAATAGGCTGCTGGTCTTAACGGATGAATAAATAAATTGGAACCGACTTCATATAAATAGGGATCAGGGCCAGCATCGTTTTTTGATTTAGGGTCTTGACCTTTGGGTCCAAAAGCTTGGGATTCAAACCAAGCAGTTAAAACAAATTGCCGATTGCTATTGCAAGTGTAAGTGTAAAATAAATAGTCGCTGGCAGAATTTTTTGGATCAATTGGTAAGGCCGGAAGTACTAATCCTTTTGAAGAAAAAGTTTTTAAATCAACCGGAATCCATCCCGTACCATCGGTTTTCATTAAATTACTTTGAGAAACCTGAACCCAAGAAACGCCACTTGGCAAATTATCATTTGATAAAGGCGTTTCTGAGGGAACAGAAGCATAAATTTTTGTGCCATCGCAAACACCTAAAGAAACAGAGGGATCAGCTGCAACTAATTGCAGGGCTATTTGTAAATTGGTTAAATCACTAATTCTTTTAACATCTCGACTTTTTCGTAAATATTCGGCTGGATTAAGTGTTACGACGGTTACTGTCATTAAAACCGCAATAACAGCTACCGTAATTAGCAGCTCAATCAAAGTAAAACCCCTTCGCTCTTTTAAAAAATTCCTTCTTTTGGATAATCCAAAAAACATTTTATTGTTTTTTTCTTTGCAATACTTTTTTCACCGCTTCTTTAATTGAATTTTTCCCCATTCCAAAAGCTTCAATTAATTCGTTTGGTTCACCTGATTCTCCAAATCGATCTCTCATGCCAATAAATTCAATTGGGACAGGATAATTTTGAGCTAAGATTTCTGCTACCGCTGATCCCATTCCTCCCATTATTTGGTGGTCCTCAACAGTCACTACTGCTCCGCAAGTTTTAGCAGCATTAATAATCGTTTCCGCATCCATGGGTTTAATAGTATGGTTATTAACAACCATAACATCAATACCTTCTTTTGCTAATTCTTCGGCAGCTAGCATGGCATTATAAATTAAAGGACCGCAACCAATTATAGCCACATCTTTTCCTTCTCGGAAAATAACGGCTTTTCCAATTTCAAAAGGAGTTTCTTCGGTAGTGATAATTGGTGTTTTTTCTCGAGCAAATCTCAAATAAACAGGTCCTTTATACCGAGCAGCTGCTAAAGTTGCTTTTCGAGTTTCAATCACATCACAAGGAGCAATTACTACTAGATTAGGAATGCAGCGTGTAATCGCAATATCTTCTAAGCCTTGATGAGTGGCACCGTCGGGTCCAACAGAGACGCCGGCATGCGCCCCCGTCAGTTTAACATTGGCATTGGAATAACAAACACTAACTCGCAATTGATCCCAATTGCGGCCAGGGCAAAAAACAGCGTAAGTTGAAACAAATGGTATTTTACCCGCCAAGGCTAAACCAGCAGCCAATCCCATCATATTTTGTTCAGCAATGCCTGTTTCAATAAAGCGCTCAGGAAATTCTTTTTGAAACATTGCAGAGCGCGTTGAATCAGAAAGATCAGCGCATAAAACTACAACATTGGGATTTTCTTTGCCGGCTAAAATTAAACCTTCACCATAACCATCACGCGTTGGTTTTTGTTCGACATCGGGATCTAATAATTTTGGATTAAGTTTTGCATCTGGATTAATCATATTTTTAATCCGCTTCGCTCATAATTCGACCTTGTAAAGTTCGCAGCTCCTTTAAGGCTTTGGCTGCTTCTTCTGGATTGGGTGCTTTTCCATGCCATTCCGGTTTCCATTCCATAAAATCAACTCCTTTTCCAGGAATCGTGTGACAAATAATCATCACTGGTTTTTCATAAATTGATTTGGCGTGTTCTAGGGCATTAACTATTTCTTCAATATTATGACCATCAACCTCTAATACTTTCCAATTGAATGCTTCGTATTTTGCTTTCAATGGTTCCAAAGGCATTACATCTTCAGTGAAACCATCGATTTGAATGTTGTTGCGATCCATTAAAAATGTTAAATTATCAAGTTTGTGTTTTCCGGCAAACATTACTGCTTCCCATGTTTGGCCTTCTTGTTGTTCACCATCGCCAGCAATGCAATAAACTTGCCATTTCTTTTTATCCATTTTTGCCGCATAAGCTAATCCAACCGCAATCGAAGCACCTTGGGCTAAAGGACCAGAACTATTATCCACACCTGGCGTTGTACCAACATGGGGATGTCCTTGTAAACGAGAGCCGAATTTTCTTAATGTTTTTAATTCTTCAACAGGAAAAAAACCTGCGCGCGCCAAAGCAGCATAATGAACCGGACAAATATGACCATTGGATAAAATAACGCGATCCCTATCTTCCCAATTAGGATTTTTAGGATCAACGTTTAAAATGCCGCTAAAATACAATGCAGCAAAAACATCGGCCATTCCCAACGTTCCAGCTGAATGACCCGATTTGGCTTCCAAAAGCATTTCAATAACATCGCAACGTAATTGCATTGCAATTTCATTTAATTCTTTTAATTTTTTATCAGTTAAAAGCATATTAAATATTTTCTAAAAATTTTATTTTTTCTTCGACCTTGTTAATATCCGAAAAAAGATATGAAGAAGAGCAAATAATATCAGCGCCAGCTGCTTTGATTAAAGGTGCTGTATCGTTATTTACTCCCCCATCCACCTCAATAATTAAATTAGGATATTGATTTTTCAAAATTTTTATTTTTTCCAGATTATGAAACTCAAAAGTTTGACCGGCCGGACCAGTAGAGACAGCCAAAATTTGAACAAAATTTATGCTTGGTAAATAGGGATTCAGCGCTTCCCACGGTGTTTTACTTTCAAGAGCCAAACCCAATTCTTTTTGATATTGGTTAGTTAAAGTATAAATTTTAGCAAAAACTTTTTCGTTAATAGTTTCCACATGAACAATAATACGTTTAATCGAAGGTATTTTTAGCCATCGTTCAATAGTTTCTTCCGGTTTTTCAATCATTAAATGAATTTCAAATTTAACAAAACTATTCAAACTTAGTAAATCTTCCGGATTGTCCCAGGTTTTATAAGAAGTAAATTTCCCATCGGCAATATCCAGTTGAATCATATCAACCAAATTTTCCACTATCTTTATTTTTTCCTTTATTGCCTCAAAATTTTGTTCATTAATTGTTGGGATTAATTGCATTTTCTTTTTCCTCAATTTGTTTTAAACGACGAATGTATTTTTCTTTTTGAGAAAATTCGGTATTGAGCCAGGTCCGAATAATTTTTTTTGCGTTTAAAAATGAAATTGTGTGCGCTCCTAAACATAAAATGTTAGCATCTAAATGTTCGCGGGATTGTTGAGCGGATTTTTTAGTGGTGACTAGCGCCGCTCTAATTCCTTTAATTTTATTAGCGGCAATCGACATTCCTATACCATTGGTACAAATTAAAATTCCTTTTGAATTACTATCCTGCGAAACCTTTTCCGCTACTTTAAAAGCAAAGATTGGAAAATCATCTTGGGGATCGAATTCTAAATTGCCCAAATCTTCAAATTCGATTTCATTCTTTTTTAGAAAATCCTTTATTTTCTCTTTAAATTTGTATCCGCCGTGGTCAGCGCCCAAATAAATCATAATATTATTATAACTCAATTTTCTATTTTATATAAGATGTAAGCCGAATTTTCAAAAACTGGCCGAAAATGGTTTTTAAAATAATTATAATTGATTAACCACTGAGAATCTGTCTTTTTTTCCACCAAAATATAATTTGGGGCATATTTGCTTATTAATTGATAGGCAATATCAGAGCCATTATAAATATTAAGTAAATCCTTAAAGCGTTCATTATAATCAATGCCATGAGACCACAGCCAGCCACGATATCCCATTAATATTTGTCGGCCAGCCAAAGAAGAAATGGGATTATTATGTTTATCAGTAGTAAGAAAAAGATCTGAAGTTTTGGTGTTTTTTGTAACAAAATTAGCCAATTCTAAATCAGAGTTTGTATACAAAACATAGGAAGTTTTTAATTCGCGGAAAACAGCCAAAAAACCCGGTAAAATAATTAGTAAAAATAAAAATACAGCCAATACTTTAGAAACAACCCTTCTTCTTAAAAGATAATCAAAATAACAAGCAATAATAATTGTTGAAAGCAAAAACCAAAAAATAAAAACTTTCATATTATCAAATTCCCAAGGTTGAAAAATAAAAATGTTGCAAATTATCCAAATCAAAAAAGCCGGCAAATAAAAAGTAACGATTTTATTCCAATGAGGATATTTTTTAATTATAGAGAAGCCAAAAATCAACAAAATCAAATACAAACCCAAATTTTTCAACCAAAACCACCAAAAAAATTCTCCGTTAGCCATCCAACCCAACTGGACTCTAAAAAAACTTTTATTATTAAAGGGAAAAAGCCATAACACAGGACCAATCGCCAATACCAAAACAATTACCCCCCACAAAAACCATTCTTTTATGGAAAATTTTTTAAAATAGATCCATTGGATGAAAAAAAGAAAGAATGAGAACAAAATTAAAGACAAAAATAAATGCGTATGAATGAGAGGCATTAAGCCAATCACAATAGCTGACTTTAATAATTTTTTTCTATCATTGGTTTCCCAGTAATTCCAAAGAAATATTAAAGACAAACAAGCAAAAACCAAACCCAAAAGGATGGTTCGCTGCGGCAAAAGAAAATCAGCTACTAAATTAGAAAATTCAATTCCTTTTTCGGAAAGATGAGTATATTGAATAGGTAAGCTATTTAAAAATTTAAATAATGGAAAGCTTGTTTTTTTGAAGTCTTTCCAAAAATAATAAAGAGCAAAAACAGACCCATTAAAAATAAATAAAAAAGGAGTGAAAAAAGCCACTAAACGCCTTTTGCTGATTTTTAAAGCAAGATAATAAAGACAAATAATTAAAGCAATTAAAACTAAAATTGATGGAATAATTATTGACCACCTTAAATTCAATCCTAATTTCAAAAGGATTGCTGAAAGATAATCAAAAACAAAAGGATAACGAGTCTTTTCGCCAAAATAAAGAGGAAATTGGTTAAGAGTGGTAAACAATCCCCTCTCTTTAAAACTATTGATTAATGTCAGATGAAAAGGCAGATCCCCCCATGTTGAACCAGAAGAATATAAACCATTATTTGCTGGTAAAAGAATATGAGAGGAAAAAAGTTGTAAAAATAATAAACCAAAAAAAGCAATGAGAATAATTAATTCCCATCTTTTTTTAAAAAACTCTTGAAGCGTTTTCCCCATAACTATATCTATTCTTTTATCTGGGCGATTTTCAGTAGATGATTTAATAAAGAAGCTGCATAACCCCATTCATTATCATACCAAACTAAAACTTTTACCAAATCCCCATCTATTACTTTAATAAATGACAAATCAGCAATACTCGCATGGGGATTACCAATTAAATCAGTAGAAACCACGGGATCTGAAACAACCGTAAAAATTTTTTGCCATTGAGGACTCTTTGATGCTTCAACAAAAATCTGATTAATTTCTTCAACTGAAGTTTGACGACTGGCTAAAAAAGTAATATCAGCTAAAGAAACAGTCGGTACCGGAGTTCGAATAGAAATTCCATCAAAGATTCCATCTAATTCTTTAATAACCTTTCCGACGGCAATTGCCGCGCCAGTCGTTGAGGGTACCAAATTAATCGCGCCCGCACGACCCCTTCTTAAATCTTTAGCATCTGGCCCATCAACAATGCGTTGGGTAGCTGTGTAAGCATGAGTGGTATTAAGAATTGCTTTTTTAACACCCACAGTTTTAATTAAAATTGCCAAAGCCGGAGCAATCGCATTTGTCGTACAAGAACCATTAGAGGTAATTTTCACCCGAGAAATAAGATCATCATTTATACCGCAGATTATTGTTGCTCCTTTTGCTAAACTTCCATCATCATCTTTTGCTGGTGCGGTAATAATAACTCTTTTAGCGCCAGCCTTTAAATGAACGCTGGCTTTTTCAAAACTTTCAAAAACGCCTGTTGATTCAATGACTACATCAATATCTAAATCCTTCCATGGCAATTCAAGTGGTTCTTTTTTCTGAAAAAATAAAATTGGCTTATTATCAACGATTAATTTTTGTTGATCATTAATTTCGGTTTCAATTTTTTTATTATAAATACCGTAGACAGAATCGTATTTTAAAAGATAGGCTAGTGTGTTAACATCAGCCAAATCATTAATGGCCACAATTTCAACGTTTGGATTTTCAAGGGCTTGTCTAAAGAAAACTCGACCGATGCGGCCAAAACCATTTATAGCAACTCTTAATTTTTTCATAATTTTTTATTTTAAACGACTTTGAAGTTAAGCGAATTTTTATTATTATAACAAATTTTTAAATTATTTTAAATTTTTAAACCAAAAAGCGCCAATACCAAAAGCAACCGAAACATTTAATGATTCTTTTTTGCCCTCTAAAGGAATTTCAACAATTTCATGGCACAATTTCAGATATTTTTTATTAATACCCTTCACTTCGTTGCCAACAACCAAAGCAATTTTCTGATATTTTTTTGGTATTTTTTTAAAATTGGTAATTTTTTTGCTTTGGGGATGAAGTTCGAGGGCAATTAAATAATAGCCCGCTTCTTTTAATTGCTTAATAATTTTTACAGTTTGCCGTCTTTTTTCCCAATTTAAAAATTCTTCTGCGCCTAAAGCGGTTTTATGAATAATTCTTTTGTGATGGGAATTGTCTGGCGCTGGTGTAATGCCACCCAAATAAAGCTTTTTAAACCCCAACGCTTCAGCAGTACGGAAAATTGAGCCAACATTTAGCAAACTTCTAATATTATCTAAAACGGCAACAAACTCTTTTTTCATTAATTTCATTTTATAAATAAAAAATCCCGGGATCAACCCGGGATTTTTTAGTATCTTTAGTATTCTTCAGAAAAACTATTCCCGTGTTCATGTTCTTTTTCTTTCTTTTCTGGCAAATCTGCCACTACCGCTTCAGTAATCAAAAGCATCGAAGCACAAGATACAGCGTTTTGTAATGCTGAGCGAGTAACTTTGGTAGGATCAACAATACCAGCTTTGACCAAATCCTCATATTGACCAATAGCAGCATTATATCCAAAATTGGGATCAGTCGATTTCAATATTTCATTTACAATAACATCTCCATTTTCGCCAGCATTTTCAGCAATTTGTTTGGCTGGTGTTTTAATTGCTTCCAAAACAATTGAAGCGCCAACATATTTAGCGAAATCCTTCTGGTCTTTTCGCAATTCTTCTAAAAGGTCTTTGCATTTTTCTGAAGCGCGTAATAAAGCAATACCACCACCAGGAACAATTCCTTCTTCAATAGCCGCTTTGGTTGCGGCAATTGCATCTTCAATTCGATGCTGTTTTTCTTTTTGTTCTACCTCAGTAGCAGCGCCAACTTTAATCACGGCCACTCCCCCACTTAATTTAGCTAATCTTTCCTGCAATTTTTCTTTATCAAATTCTGATTCGGCTTTTTCGAGAAGCATTTTTACTTGCTTGATTCTTTTTTCAATTTCAGTCTTTGATCCTTTACCATCAACAATAGTTGTTTTTTCTTTATCAACAATCACTCGACGCGCGCTGCCTAAAACAGAAATATCGGCATTCTCTAATTTACGACCTAATTCTTCAGAAACCACTTCAGCACCACAAATTACCGCAATATCTTGAAGCATTTCTTTTCTTCTATCGCCAAAACCCGGTGCTTTAACGGCTACAGCCGTAAAGATTCCGCGAAGTTTATTAACAATTAACGTAGCTAAAGCTTCGCCTTCAACATCGTCAGCAATAATTAATAAATTCTTTTTACCAGTTTGAACAATTTTTTCTAATAAAGAAAGAATGTCTGTTACAGCCGAAATTTTTTTATCAGTAATTAAAATATACGGATCATCCAATACCGCCTCCATTTTTTCAGGATTAGTAACCATATAAGCAGAAACATAGCCGCGATCAAATTGCAATCCTTCCACCACTTCTTTTGTTAAACCGAGAGTTTGTGATTCTTCAACAGTAATGACCCCATCTTTGCCCGCTTGCTCAATTACTTCAGCAATTAAATTACCAATTTCACTATCGCGAGCGGAAATAGTTGCTACCTGAGCAATTTCTTCTTTTGTAGAAATTGTTTTAGACATCTCTTTCAAAATAGCAATAACTCTTTCCGTTGCCTTTTCCATTCCTTTTTTCATGCCAATAGGATCAACGCCGGCTTCAACATTTTTTAAAGCCTCATTAATCAATGATTGCGCCAATAACGTTGCCGTGGTAGTTCCATCACCAGCCACATCATTAGTTTTTGAAGCTACTTCTTTAACTAATTCTGCACCAATATTTTCAATTTTATCCGGCAATTCGATTTCTTTAGCAATGGTTACACCATCCAAAGTGACAACCGGCGCGCCATAACCTTTTTCTAAAACAACAGCTCGGCCCTTAGGACCAAGAGTGATTTTGACTGCATTAGCTAATTTATCAACACCTTTTTTAAGCTGCATTCTCGCTTGACTACTAAATAAGATTTGTTTAGCCATATTTTTTATCTATCCCTCCCCGCTTTTAAACCTTAAGCGGGTTCGGAATAGATTTATTCTATAATCGCAATAATATCATCTTCTCGAGCGACCAAATATTCTTTTTTATCAATTTTTATTTCTGATGGACCGTATTGATGAAAAATAACCACATCACCTACTTTTACTTCTAATGGGATGCGCGTTCCATCATCTTTTATTCGACCAGGACCAACGGCAATTACTTTTCCTTTTTGAGGTTTTTCTTTTTCAGCCGTTTCTGGCAAAATAATACCGCCCTCGGTAACCATTTCTTCTTTTATAGATTCTAAAATAATATGATCTGATAGTGGTTTGAGCATATTTTTGGAATAGATTTTTAAATTAGCATGCTCGACCTTTGAGTGCTAATTATAATCAATTTTATTTTTACTTTAAAATTTGTCAAGAATATTTATTTCTTGAAAATTCCTCGAATTAAGTTTTTTAATTTTAGCCAATCCTTTCTATTTTTTGCCTTATTAATTTCACGATATTTTTTTATCTGCCTTTTTAAATCTGATTCAACTTCATCAATACCACTCTTAATATCGGAATGATATTTTGCCACTCTTAAAATTCGGCCAGGTAATTCCATATTAACTTCAACATAATAAACATTCCCTTTTTGGTGATGAGTTTCGCGCGCAACCTCGCAATCCACTTGAATATTTTCTTTTTCATCAAGTTTTAAAAGATATTTCTCTATTAATCCGCCAATTTTTTCCTCTAAATAATTTTTAACCTCCTCATCTAATACAATATTTTTGGTCTTATAATTAATGTTCATATTTTAAAAATTATTAAAAACGACTGTTTTAAAAATTGCCAACATAACGAATTTCTTCTTCTAACTTAATCCCGAATTTGTTAAAAACAGCTTCTTTGCAAAGATTGATTAATTTATAGACTTCGGCAGCCGTAGCATTCCCTAAATTTATAATAAAATTTGCGTGCATTTCTGAAATTTGAGCATCACCAATTCTTTTTCCTTTTAATCCGCACTGATCAATTAAATACCCCACCGGCACTTTTCCTCCTTTAATTTTTTCCTCCGGTATTTGTTTTAGCTGATTAGAACTCAACTGATCAATAGGTATATTTTTGAAAATACAGCCCGCAGAAGGATACGGTGGAGTTTTTTCTTTTCTTTCTTTAATGTATTCGCTTACTTTTTGCCGAATTAAATCTTTATTACCTTTTAATAATTCGAGTTCTGCCGACAAAATAACAGTGTCATTCTTTTTGAAAATGCTATCTCTATAAGAAAACAGGCATTCGTTTTGGGAAAATTGACGAATAGTCATATCTTTTAATTCCAATGCCGAAACTTTTTTAACATAATTACCCATGCTTTGACCATAGGCGCCACTATTTCCTACTACTGCCCCACCAACTGTTCCTGGAATACCAGCAGCCCACTCCAAACCAGTTGCTCCTATTTCAACTGCTTTTTGAAGTATCATTGCTAAAGGCGTACCCGACAAAACCTTCATGTTTACTTTTTCCTTGTCTTCCACTATTTCTACTCCCACCATTTTTATTCTGGCAACTACACCTTCAAAACCACTATCGCTAATCAATAAATTAGATCCTCCTCCCAAGATAAAAATTGGTTTATTTAATTCCTTGGCCTTTTGAATAGTCTCTTTTAGTTCATCTATATTAGAAATTTCAACAAAATACTCTGCTGGCCCACCAATTTGAAAAGTAGTAAATTGTTTTAATAAAATATTTCTTTTAAATTCCATTTTTGCTTATTTATATGTTTCCGTTCCGTTCTGGCCCGCAGGCGGTTGACTCCAATTACCATTTAAGTGAGTGCTCAATCCTGCGGGCCAGAACGGAACCGAAACTTTTTTTATATTATAGCCAAGTTTTTTCTAATATCAAATTAAAATAGAAGAAAACCGCCCATAAAGGGCGGCTTTCCACGGTAATTGGATTTCCTAAACGACTAAACGTTCAGGAAAAGCACTCACTTCATTTTTTATTATAATCAACAATATTTTTTTGTCAATAGAGTGCGTGTGGGAGGGATCGAACCTCCGACCTCTGTCTTATCAGGACAGCGTTCTACCACTGAACTACACACGCATTTTTCTTAAGGCGTTGTTGGTGAGGGTGAAATTGTTAAGGTTGGAGTGGGAGTTTGAGTTAGTGTTATCGGAGTTTTAGTGGGTGTTAATTGAGGTGAAGAAGTAACAGTTTGGTTTGTAGGAAGATTTTCTAAAGTACTGGTGGTTTCTTCATTCTCAATATTTGTTATTGGAGTTGTTGTTGCTAATTGTCCCGTTGTTGTAGCTAATTGTTCGGGGGAAATTGTTGGCGATTGAGTGGTCGTTTCGGTTTTTTCTAATTCTTCCAAAAATTTTTCTATCTCATCACCCGTGATCGGCAATTTATCTTTTATTTCATTGAATCCTTGAACATTAAATCCTTCTAAATTGACATTGGTATTTTTAATCGCTCCAAAAATGTCATCCATTTGCCTTACTAAAAAATTTATTGTATAAGCAACCACTGCAATCAGACCTATTATTATAATAATCGCAGAAATTACAAAAATCAAGTTTTGCTGCTGCAATTGTTTGCGATTTAACTCTTTGGGATTAAAAGTGTTTTGATTATTTTTTTTCGATGAAAAAAGTGGCATATTTTTATTTTTGGATAAAAATTCTTCCTTCTATATTATAAGAAAAAATTTCTATTTTATCATTTGTCATCCCGACATTGCTAATATTAAAATTATAAAAATCGATAAAGTAAGGAAAAGTTTTTAAATCTTTTAAAAACGCTAAAAAATCATTGGCTTGCCCTCGAATATTTATTGTGAAGGTGGCTTGATCAATATTTTTAAAAATAATTTTTTTATCATCACTACTACCTACCTCTTTAAAAATTAATCCTAATTCTAAATTGTGTTTATTGGCTAACTGATTAAGGTCTTCACTAAAATCAATCAAATGATTCTTGTCCGGAATTAAATTCTTAATGAGTTTGGTATATGGCAATAGCAGCTTTGCGTTTTTTTGTAAATTACTATAAATTTCTGATTGTTGTAATAAGTTTGCGTATTCGACTCTTGAAGTTTTTATTATTGCGCCTTGTTTTTTAATAATTGAGAATGATAATATTAATCCCACAATAAAAATTATAATTGCAACGCCATAAATTGTTAGCGGTTTTAATATTCTCTTATCTATTTGAGCAAAAAATGGCTTTTTGTTTTTATTATTTTGGTTATCGGGCATAGATTTTACAAGCCTTCAAAAATTTTATATCATTATAAAATAAAATCCCCAACAAAACAATACTCTATTATTCTAACAAAAATTATGCAAAATTTAAATGAAAAAGTTTATTTTAACGCTCTAAACCTAGCCAGTTCTTATAATTATAATTTGTTAGCTAAATTAAAGGATTTTTATGGATCTTTTGAAAAAATATGGTTTATTAATGAATACGATGATTTTTTAAATCATTATCCCAAGTTTTCTTTAGAAACCATTCAAAACTTCTATCAGAATAAGCAAAAAATAGATCCTCAAAAAGAATGGGAAAAATTGGAAAGCGGTGGTTATAAATTAATTTTATTAGAAGAGGATGATTATCCATCTCTCTTAAAAGAAATTCCTGATCCGCCTTTAGGAATTTATTGTTGCGGTGAATTTGATTTTCGCAATAAACCGACAATAGCTATTGTAGGAACGCGCAAGGCCACCAATTATGGCAAAATGGTTGTTGAAAAAATTACTAGAGAACTAGTGGAATGTGGATTTGTTACGGTAAGTGGCTTAGCTTATGGCATTGATACTATTTGTCATCAAGTTACTTTGGAAAACAATGGTCAAACCATCGCTGTTCTCGGATCGGGTCTTGATGTTATTTTCCCTTCAACTAATAAAAAATTAGCTGAAAAAATTATTAAAAACGGTGCTTTAATTACCGAATATCCTCTCGCCACTCCTCCCCTCAAACATCATTTTCCAGCTCGTAATAGAATTATTAGCGGCTTATCCTTTGGTACGGTTGTCATTGAAGCGCCTTTAAAATCCGGTTCGTTAATTACTGCTCGTTTTGCGCTAGAACAAAATCGTGAAGTTTTTGCCATACCAGGGTCTATTTTTTCCGCCAATTATGAGGGAAATCATCAATTAATTAAATCAGGTGCTAAATTGGTTCACAAAGTTAATGACATTTTGGAAGAATTGCAAATAGCAAAAAATCTAGTTTTAAATATAGATTTTAACTCGAAAGAAAAAAACGCTCCAATAAATGAATTGACTATTGAAGAAAAGAAAATATTGGATATTATAAAACAATCAGAAACACCCATGCTCATTGATGACATTATCAAAATATCTAAATTAGACACTGAAGTTGTTAATCAAATTATAACCTTGTTAGAATTAAAAAATTTAATTAAATGGGAAACGGGTGGTTATCGAGCAAAATTTTAACTATGGCAACAAAAAAGAAAAACTTAGTTATTGTCGAATCACCAACTAAAGCAAAAACCATCAGCCGTTTTTTAACAGATGAATATGTGGTTGAGGCGTCTTATGGTCATGTTAGAGATTTGCCAAAATCCAAATTAGGTATTGATATTGAAAACAATTTTACGCCGCACTACATTATTATCCGAAAAAATCAAAAACAATTAACCAAATTAAAAAAACTGGCTCAGAAAAGCAACGAAATTATTTTAGCAACAGATGAAGATCGCGAGGGTGAGGCTATTGCTTGGCATTTAAAAGAAACGCTTTTAAACGGCGATCAAGAAAATAAAAATATCAAACGTATTGCTTTTCATGAAATTACCGAATCCGCTATTAAAAACGCCTTGCTTCACCCGCGCGATATTAATATGAATCTTGTCTTCGCTCAGCAAGGCAGAAGAATTTTAGATCGTTTAGTTGGCTATCTTTTATCTCCTTTTTTGTGGAAAAAAGTTTTTCATGGCTTATCAGCCGGCCGCGTTCAATCCGCTGCGCTCAATTTAATTATTCAAAGAGAAAACGAAAGAAAAAAATTTAAACCCGAAGAATACTGGACTATTTTAGCTGAATTTTTAACTGATAATAAAGAATTATTGCAAGCGGAATTATATAAAATTAATGAAAAAATTTTAGATAAATTTTACATCAAAAATCAGCAAGAAGCAGAAAAAATAGTTGAGAAAATTAAAAAGGCAGATTTTGTTATCAATAAAATTGAAGAAAAAATAACTCAGAAAAATCCCCTACCACCTTTTATCACGAGCACGCTTCAACAAGAAGCCTGGAAAAAACTTCATTTTTCTGCCAAACAAACAATGCTTTTAGCTCAGAAACTTTACGAAGGAGTTGATTTTGGCAAAGGACCAGTTGGCTTGATTACTTATATGCGAACTGATTCGGTGAATTTGTCGGAGGAATCATTAAATAAAGCCAAAGAAGTAATTATTCAGCAATTTTCAGAAAAATATTATCAGCGTCGTCAATTTTCCAATAAATCACGCCTTGCTCAAGAAGCCCACGAAGCAATTCGACCAACTAACCCGCACATTTTGCCAGAAGAATTAAAGGGAAAGATAGATAATAAACTTTATAAGCTTTATGCTTTGATCTGGCAACGATTTATTGCTTCTCAAATGGCACCTGCTCAAATTAAAAAATTAATTGTAGAAATTAAAAGTGTAAATGCTGATGATGATTATTATTTTAAAACAGTAGGAATGTCTTTGGTTTTTGATGGATTTACAAAGGTTTATCCTCTAAAATTAGAAGAAACGGAATTGCCAGCTCTTTCTAAAGGTCAAAATTTATCAATCAAAGAATTTAAACCCATTCAACATTTTACCGAACCACCACCTCGTTATTCCGAGGCTACTTTGATTAAAACACTGGAAAGTTACGGCATCGGCCGTCCTTCAACCTACGCTACAATAATTTCCATCTTAAAAGAAAGAAGATATGTTGAATTAGATGAAAATAAAAGATTTAGCCCCACGGAAATTGGTTTTTTGGTAAATAATATTCTCACTGAACATTTTCCTCAAATTGTTGATGTTGGGTTTACTGCCAAAATCGAAGAAGATTTAGACAAAATTGCAGAAGGAAAAATTGATTGGCAATCTGTTGTTCGAGAATTTTATATTCCATTCAAAGAAAATCTGGACAAAAAATATGTTGAGGTGGGCAAAAATGTTATTGAAGAAAAAACAAATGAAAAATGTGAATTATGTGGATCGCCAATGGTAATTAAATATGGCCGCTATGGTAAATTTTTAGCTTGTTCTAATTTTCCCACCTGCAAAAACACTAAAAGTCTAGCAAATAATAATGCTAATCATCTTACCGAAATTAAATGCCCAAAATGTAATCAAGGTTACATTGTAATAAGAAAGACAAAAAGAGGGAGAATTTTTTATGGCTGTTCCCGTTATCCAGAGTGCGATTATGCTTCTTGGACTAAACCCGAATCTTTAAACCAGGAAAAGAATAATTCAGATGATAAAGCCAAAAAATAAATTATTTTTTCTTTTTTCGCAAAAAGGCAGGAATTTCTTCTAAAGAATCTGTTGGTATTAATTCCCTTTCCTCTTTAACTTCTTTGGTATTATTAGTAACAATTTCGATCGTTGGTTTAGAAATATTTCTTTGTTGATTATTTGTATAATTCTGGTATTTGGAAGCATTATCAAAGCCAGCAGCAATAATCATTATTTTTATTTCTCCTTTTTTGATTTTTGGATCCTCCATTGCACCAAAAATAATTTTAGCGGATGGATCAACAATTTCTGTTATCAAACGTGCTGCTTCGTTAATTTCTGTCATCGTTAAACTACTATCACCCATAATATTAAACAAAACTCCTTTAGCCATATGAGGCGAATATTCAAACAAAGGTGAATTAAGAGCATTTTTCGCCGCCTTAACTGCTCGATCTGCACCGCTGGCTCTTCCTAAGCCTATTAATGTCATTCCTGCGTTTGATAATACTGCTTTTATATCAGAAAAATCAACATTAATAATACCCGGTGTATTAATTAAATCACTAATACCTTTTACTGATTGCTTTAAAATATCATCGATCAGTTCGAATGCTTTATATAAAGGTGTGGAAACATCAATAATATTAAAAATGCGGTCGTTGGGTATAACAATATAAGAATCAACTTTATCTTTGATTTTCAAAAGTGCCTCTTCAGCAATTTGTGCACGTTTGCTTCCTTCAAAAGCAAAAGGTTTAGTCATTACAGCAACTGTTAAAATTCCTAGCTGCTGACAAATATCAGCAATAACTGGTGTTGCTCCAGAACCCGTGCCACCACCCAATCCACAAGTTAAAAAAACAAGATCAGCACCTTTTAAAGCCTCCTCTAATTGAGGTCGAGATTCCTCTGCTGCCTGGCGACCAATTTCTGGATTCATTCCAGTTCCCATTCCTTTTGAAATATTCTTTCCAATATGGATTTTACGCCGAATCCCAGATTTGTATAAATCTTGTAAATCAGTGTTCACCGCAATAAACTCTACGCCTTGAATTTTAGCTTGTCTCATTCTTGATAAAATATTTCCACCGGCACCACCAATTCCCACTACTTTAATTTTGGGAAAATTGTCCAATTCCGTTAAATGGTTTTTTTTGTTAGCAGATCTTTGTTTCTTTATTTTTTTAGTATTTTTAATTTTGGCCTTTTTCACCATCTGGGATACTTCAATATTTTCTTTAATTTTTTGCTCTGTAAGCTTCTCTTTTTTGATTTGTTTTGGCTTTTTCTGAACTAATATTTTTGGCTGTTTTTTATTTTTTTTATTTTTCTTTTTTGAAGTCATAAATTTTTATGGTAAGAAGATTTTAAAGACTTTTTTAATTTTATTCAATAAACCCGAAGTGGGTGTTGATTTTATAAATTCAACTGATTTTTTATTCACCGAAGAAAATAAAGAAAACAATGCCAAACCGACTGCCTCCACAAAGGAAGGATCGTCAATTAAATCAATATTTTTCTCACCAGCTTCTATTTGTTCTAAATTGGGGTACCCTATTTTGGCTGGTAATTTTAAATATTTTTTCACAAAATCAATCATACCAGGCAATTTCGCTCCACCCCCAACCAAAACAACTCCTCCCGCCAATTTATTATAAACATTGCTTTTCTTAATTTCATTGTTAATAAAACTAAAAATTTCTTCTAATCGCGCTTCGATAATTTCAGCTAAATATCGCTTATTAATCGCATAATCTATTTCTTTGCTGATTTTGGAAGCATCAATATTTTCTTTACGACTTATATCGCTTGACAAGGCATAACCACAAGTTAATTTAATTTTCTCAGCGGTTTCCAGAGGTACTTTTAAACAAATGGCGATATCATGGGTGATACTATCAGCACCTAAATGCAAAATTTTGGTGTCAATCAATTTATCATCTTCATAAATAATGTAACTTGTATTTTGGGCGCCCAAATCAATTAATATCGTACCAACATTTTGCTGTTTTTTTGTTAAACAACCAAAGGATGCTGCCAGAGGGCCAAAAACTGGCGGAATAAGAAAGCTCTTGTTTAACTCTTTAAACGCCTTATTAAGTGTTTGAAGATGTGTATTTAATATTTCGATTACTGCTGCCTCCATTTCTAAACGATATCCATGCATGCCAATGGGGTCTTTAATATTTGATAATCCATCAACGGTAAAATCGCGTGGAATAATATGCTCTATAATTTTATTAGTTGTTTCGCTGTTAGTTTCATAAATTTTCTCCTCTAATTGCGAAATGTCATTTTTTGTAATTTGAGAATCGCCTCTTGTTACGCCGCCGCTTGTTTTAGTTATCTTAAAATTGGAATGCGGCGAAGCAATATTAATAACTACTTGTTTCGGATTAAAACCTAACTTATTGATATCGTCAAATGTTTCCAACAAAACACTACAAAAGGCACCATAATCATTAATGGCGCCTTTGTTTAAACCATCGGATGGTCGTTCAAAAACAGTATAAATCTTTATTTTAGAATAGTCTTTCGTCGGGTGCACGACCAATCCCCTGATATTTTGATTACCCAAATCTAAAACAAGATAAGGTTTCATTATTTAGGTAAATTAGTAAAAGACCACTTGGGATTTCTCAAAAGTTTTTTAATTAATTTAAGATCTTCTTTGCCAGTTAGTATCCCTCTTTTTTTAAGAGCCATTATTTTCTCTTTTATTTGCGCTCTGTATACAGCTGATTGTTTTTTACGGTTGCGATTTATTTCGGGCTCATAAAAACGTCTTTTTCTTGCTTCCTCTAAAATTCCTGCTTGTTTGAGAGCGCGATTAAATCTTAAAAGAAAATTATTGATTGGCTCGTTTGGTTTTTTAGTAACTTCGATAGCCATATATCATTAAATTTCTCTAAGCGACCTGTTAAATGAACCACTTAAAAAGTGCAAATGAAGATGATCAATTACTTGACCACCTCCTCTGCCAACATTCATTACCAATTTATAGCCTTTTTCAATTAAAGATAATTTGTTGGCTAATTGTTTAGCCATTAAAAACATTTCTCCCAATAACTCTTTATCTTCTTCCTTAACTTCATTCAAATTTACAATATGTTTTTTGGGCACAATCAAAAGATGAATTTCTGATTTAGGATTAATATCTTTAAAAACAATAAATCGTTCGTTTTCTAAAACGATTTCGGAAGGAATTTCTTTATTAATAATTTTACAAAAAATGCAATCCTCCATATTTTATAATGTCTTTATAATATCATTTTTGAATCTTTTTTTCAATTCATCAACAATTTTATTGCCATCAACAACCTCTTGAACACTCGCCGTCATATCTCTTAAAATTACTGTGCCATCAATCGCTTCTTTTTGACCAATAATTATAACATAATGAACTCCTGATTTATCCGCCTGTCTTAATTGTGCTTTTAATGATTCGTGAGCAAATGACTCAGCAGCATCAATTTTTGCCTTACGAAATATTTCCATATATTGCAATGCCTTTTGTTTGGCTAAGTCGCCAATAGCTATCAAAAAGACTTTTGGTTTATGATTTGTTTCTGGCTTCAAAGTTTTCTTAACAATTTCTACTAAACGTTCTACGCCTGCCGCTCCACCAACAGCTGGTGTTGGTTTTCCACCCAACATTTCTATCAAATAATCATATCTTCCGCCACCACATAACGCTAAATTATCATCATTTTTTCTAATTTCAAAAACGGTTTTCGTATAATAATCTAAACCGCGTACTAAATAAGGATTAATAGTATAGGGCAATCCTAGCGCTTCCAAATATTCCAATACTTGTTTGAAATGATGTCGACATTCTGGACATAGATAATCCATCATTTTTGGTGAATCATTTTTGAGAGATTGGCAAGTTTCGTTTTTACAATCCAAAATTCTTAGAGGGTTTGTTTTTAATCGATTTTTACAATCAACGCATAAAAATTTCTTTTTTGATTTAAAATAGTTTTTTAATTCTTTATGCCAGATTGGCCGACAATTATCACAACCGATTGTATTAATTTCGATAATCAAATCTTTAATTTTTAACTCAGTAAATAAGTTATAGAATAATTGAATAATTAAAACATCATAAACAGGATCAGACGAACCCAAAATTTCAAAATTGCATTGCCAAAATTGACGATAACGTCCTCTTTGTGGTTGTTCATAACGAAAAACAGGACCCCAGGCAAACAACTTTACCGGTCTAGCCCAATTAAACATGCCATTTTCTAAATAAGCACGGACGATGTTGGGCGTAAATTCCGGACGCAAAGATAACAAATCTTTTCCAGGTGTTTTCAAATTAAACATCTGTTTTTGAACAACATCGCTTGTTGGACCGGTACCATGCAAAAATAATTTTGTTTCTTCTAAAATTGGCGTTTCGATTTGACCAAAACCATAAAAATCTGCTAAGTCTTCGACTACCTTAAAAATTTTCCGTCGAATTAAATTTTCTTCTGGCAAAATATCAGGCATTCCTTTTGGTGCCCGCAAAATTGTTTTCATTTTTGCTCTTTTTATTTTGTTTTTAAAAAAATCTTTTGGTCTCCTCCCCATATTTTAAAAATTTAATATTGGACCGCTTCAAAAGCCTTTACACTATTGAAAGGCCACACACGTAAACGTACTAATCCTATAATTTTATCTCTTGATAGTGTCCCCCAGGCGCGTGAATCATAACTAGCATAACGATTATCACCCAAAACAAAATACTCATTCGGACCCAAAGTTAAATCTAAATCGCCTGGCGTTTTATTATCTAATAAATAATTTTCTTTCAAAATAAATCCTTCGGGGTGGGTTTGATTATAAATTTTGATCTGTCCGTCTTTAATTACAATCCTTTCTTGGGGTAAAGCAATAATTCTTTTGATATAGTATTCCTTCTCGGCTTGTGGCGGATGAAATACAATTATCTCCCCTCTTTGAGGATTTCGCAAACGATAAGTTAATTCATCAACAATTAAATAATCACCATTTTTAAAATTTGGATACATACTTGCCCCTTCAACAAAAAATGGCTGGAACAAAAAAGAGCGAATAATTAAAACTACTACTAAGGCCACTATTGCTACTTCTATTGTATCCCAAATTGATGCTAAAAATTTTCGCATAATTTTATCTAATTATAATAAAATTATTTAAAAAATCAAATAAATAAAAAGAGGGTCAAAAGACCCTCCTTATAAAATTATTTTTTAAACTTTATACCTCAGGATATTCAGCATCAATTTTTTCTTCCAGTTGATGAATAAAAGGTGAATCAAAACCATATTTGTACTCTATTGTTCCGGGCTTTGGTCTTTCAAGCAAATTCTTTTCGTCTATTTCTTTATAGAACGGCGAGATGCATTTGTAATTATCTTCTAAAAATTCGATCGGAATCAACTCAACAGTTATGCCGTTTTTATTAGAAAATTCAACCAGTACGCCCATTGATTGAGGCATCAACCCTCGTGCAAATTCAAAAGCAGATTGATCATTTAAACCAGGGAGCTGGAGCATTAAAATATCAGCAATCATCGCCATCCAAAAAGTATGTTTGTGTCCACCAAAAAGAACATGCAAATCAGATGCTGCTTGCGCAATATTTCTTAACCAAGTTACTTGAGCGTGCATCGGCGTTCTTCCACCACCTCGCGGATACCATTGATGTTGAATGGCAATTTTATAACCGGATTTAACAACTCTTGTACCATAAGGATGATTCACCGTTGATCCATTTTTGCCAGCTGTCTTGACTATTCTAATCCTATTCCAAATTTTAATATCTGGCATTATTAAATCGTTTCTAAACATTCTCTGATTCTCATAAATTTCTTTAAGAACAAAGAAAATGAACTCCAAATTATTTTGACCAGTTATATCAGCGCCCCAAATTTCCCATTCGTGATTGCCTAAAAGAATATCAATTGATTCGAGATTGGGTGCTGGGAAAAACGGCTTGATTAATGTGGTAACAAACGACTTTTGGCTACTGATGGAAACCAATCTTTTTGGTCGGTTTTCGGAAACAAATCGAGGATAATGAAAACCTTGGATTAAATCACCATTGAAAACGAGATTTGTTGCTTTTCTAGTGTATAACGCGTAGTCAAGAAATCGTATCACCCACTCTGGCCTCATCGTTAAGGAACCAATCTGCCAATCAGAAGTATAGGCAAGCAAATCTTTTTTCTCAGGCTGATCTTTGTTCGCTTCAATCACATTTTTAATCTTGCGATTAAAGACATTTATTCGCAAACGGCCATCTTTGAAAATTTCACAATTTACAATACCCGGCGAAGGTGGTTCTTTGCGGAAATAGATCTGGCGGTGGGCTTTATCTGAAAGAATTTTTGTGTGGAAGGTTTTAATTTTTCCCTCTGCTGCTGGCAATGGATTTTGGCAACCAGGAAGATTGAAAATAAAAGTATTATAGAGCTTGGTACCCCAAAATCTTTCCTGATGAAAATCCACCCATAAATATGGCGTTTCACGACCGCGCGCTTGAAGATTTCTTAAAATCCATTCTGGAATTAAACCACTATCAACATATTGAGTGATATCAGAAAAAGCAATGTTATGTTGAGCGAGAATTCGTTTATTAACATTTTTCAAATAGAGATTAACTGGGTCAGGACTGATAATCCTTTTCGAATTTGCTTTATCCTGATGAAGTGCTTCAATGTCTACTAATTTTTTGTACTTCTCCGGAATTAGCCTTTGAAATTCTTCGAACAACAAAATGAAAATTATAACCAACAACTCACTAATGTGATCACCAATAATTTTTTTCACTTCATTAGCATTAAACAGTGAACGTCCGATACGATACATATAAGGCTGAATAATTTCCCATTGGATCTTCATTAAACGATAATAATCAGCTCCGGAAATTCTCTTTATTTCTTCTGGCCATCGAGCGCTAATCCCCAATCTTCTAATACCGCTCATTTCTTCTAACGCAATAAGAACGCGCGATAAAGAAATCTGCCAGTCATCATCTGATAAAAGATAAATGACTTTTTTTCTTGCAATATTTTCTAACTCTTTCAGTAATAAATCAGCTGCAGAATACTGCTGTTCTATCCTTTGTAAACCGGTTCTGGTTAAAGAGCGTAGCCTTTCTACTTGAATACCTCGAAAATCACCCTGAACAAAATCCGAAGCAATCACAAAATGCGGCTTAAAATGGTCTTTTAAAAGATAAAGTGCTTTTTCTATCAATTCTATATCAATGAATTGATTGCCAAAACGCACTTCACCAATAAAACTCAAACGCACACTGTCATCTTCAATTTCTTCCTCGATTGTTTTTACACTTTTATTCCGGATATCTCTTTCAACTACTTCTTTAACTTCTTGCAAACTATTAATTTTTTGAGTAGCCGCTTTTCGTTCTTTCTCTTGCATTAACAAATTATGTGCTTGAACTAAATCTAAAGCTTCGAGTGATTCCACACTCACCCCTGCCTCTTTTAAGGCTTGGGAATGTCGATAACCTGCCCTTCCTTTAACCAAATAACCTTTAGCCACAAAGGCATCCAAAACTTCTTCCAAAAATCGCGGTGACAAGTTCAATAGATTAGAAATTTCGCTTGTGGATATCCAATCGTCAGTAAATAACTGTAAGATGTTTTTTTGGTATTCTTTCGGAAGAAAATTTAAAATCTCTTCTTTGGTGTAAAATCCGGGCGCTGTAGCAAAATAAACATTATGAGCACCAAGCCGAATGGTTTCGAGCATGCCCCACTCTTTAAACTTTATCAAAATTCCCCGCGACATATTCAGTCGTTGATATCTGCCTTTTACCCCCAATGGTAAAACATTTGCGGCATCAATATTTCGAAAAATCCGCTTTTTACTTAAAAGTTCGGAGATTGCCCGCCAATATTCTTGCAGCGCTTCTGGCATTAATTCAATAAATTCCTCTTGGGTAATATATCCTCTTTCCAACAATTCCGCTCTTTCGTCTGAACTGAATTGTTTTAAAGATATTTCCCCTTTTTCCCACAATTTCAGTTTTTTCTTAAAACTTTTCTCATTCAAACTTTTTATTCTCATTATCTCACCTCCTTTTTTATTTTTTAAAGATCTATTTAATTGGGATTTCTCCCATTTCCATTATAAAGGATAAAAAACTTCTTGCAAATGCAAGAAGTTTGTCAACAACAAATTTATCAACACCATATTAAGCATTTAACTTCTCAATTAATGGAACAAAAATAAAACCGGGAAATTCTTCCGAAATAAATTCCGTTTCGCTTTTCTTTTCAATTAGCCACAAGCTATTATTCATTGGCAAAACCATTTTACCGCCAATTTTTAATTGCTCTTTAAACGCTTCAGGGATTTCTTTCGCTTCAGCTGAACACAAAATTCGATCAAAAGGAGCTTTTTCTTTTAAACCATATAAACCATTGCCCAAATACATTTCAACAATACCTTTATTGATGTAACTGCAACGCATTACATTTGCTTTGCCAAATTCATAAAGTTCGGGAATAATTTCAATACCATAAACTTTTCCTTTTTCACCTACCAATTCTGCCAATAGAGCCGTTGTCCATCCAGAACCCGAACCAACATCCAAAACCTTATTTCCTTCTTGAACATCTAATAATTCTAACATAAATGCTACCGTTAATGGTTGAGAAATTGTTTGGCCGAAACCAATCGCCAAAGGAGAATTACGATACGCCTCATTTTTTACATAATCAATCACAAAATTCATGCGATCAACTTTTCGAAAAGCATCAATAATTCTTGGACTCTTTAAAAATCCATCTTTAATTAAATCGTCTATTAATTTGTTTTTATCCATTTCCATTTCTTTATTATTTTAAATCAACCTAAAATTTTTTTAAAGCGCAATTCATCTTTTTTAGTATAAGGCCCGATAAGAGCTAAATTTAATGATTTTGGCTGAAAAATTTCCTTCGCTAGTTTATTAACAGCTAATTTATCCACAGCTTCAATTTTATTAAAGATTTCTTTTAAAGAAAAAGTCCGGTTATAAAAGAGATATTGGGAACCGAAGTAAAAAGCATAATCATTGGTTGTTTCTAAAGATAAAGCCAGTTTTCCTTTAATAAAATTTTTGGCCTTTTTTATTTCTTCTTCACTGACTAACTCATCTTTTAATCTTTCCAATTCTTTTTTAATGGCTACTAAAGATTTTTCGGTTTTATCTAAAGCTAAACCAGCGGCCACGCCCAAAAAACCATGATCTAAACTTAAATCATTAAACGAATAAACATAATAAGCCGCGCCTAATTCCTCTCGAATGGTTTGAAAAAGACGCGAACTCATTCCACTTCCTAAAATAGTTGATAAAACCGAAAGAACATAACGTCTTTCGTCAAAACAATTAAATGTTCTTGCTGCTAAAATAAGATGTGTTTGGTCTGTTTTTTTGTGTTGAATTAAAACTTCTGGTTTGTTTTGTTTTTTTATTTTTGTTTTAAATTTCTTTCCACCCTCCCCCCTTCGAATTTCCTCCATTAAACTTGTAACCTTATTAATGATCTTTTCTTTTTCAAAATTACCCGCCAAAACAATCAGAGTTTTTTTATTGGTATAGTGTTTTCGATGATAGTTTAAAAAGTCTTCTCTTTTTAAATTTTTAATAACTTTTTCATCACCAATAATTGGCCGGCCAGCCGCTTGGTCAGGATACAATAATTGAAAAATTAATTCTTCCACCTTTACGCTGGGTGTATCTTCATAATAATTTTTTTCTTCCAAAATTACCCCTTTTTCTTTTTCAATTTCGTTATGGTCAAACAAAGAATTAAGATAAATATCTGTCACAATATCTAAAATTTTATCAGTGTGTTCTACGGCGGCCTTAGCATAATAACCCGTATATTCGCGGGAAGTAAAAGCATTATAAACAGCGCCTATTGAATCTAGTTCGGTTGAGATAATTTTGGGACTAGGTCGCTTTTTAGTACCTTTAAAACACATGTGTTCCAAAAAATGAGAAATCCCCGCTTCCGCTGGTTTTTCATATTCTGAACCTGTTTTAACCAAAATCAAAAATGTAACACTTGTTGCTTCTTTAAGCGGTATAAGAATAAAATTTAAGCCTCTTTTTTGAAGAATGTGGGGTTGATTATCAATACTTTTCATTTATTTTTCCTCTTCCCATTTATAAGCGACATCAGCCACAATTTTGTACTCAACAATTTTACCCTTCTCCAAAGCCACTGATTGATCAACAATTTTTACGCCAGTTAAATTGTATTTATCCTTTCCCACAAAATCAACAATATTTTTTAAGGCATCTTCAAAACTTTTTGGCGAAGTACCAATAATTTTTCTAATTTTAATAATTGCCATATTTTATAAATTTTAACCGACCTTTAATTTTTAAAATTAAAAGGTCTCGATTTTTTCTTTAAGATAATTAATGAGATTATCAATTTTTACTCTTTCTTGTGCTAAAGTATCTCGATCTCTTACAGTTACAGTTTGATCTTCCAAACTTTGAAAATCAACAGTAACACAAAATGGTGTCCCAATTTCATCTTGGCGGCGATATCTGCGACCAATCGAATCAACTTCATCATATTGAACGATAAAATGCAATTTTAATTTTTTATAAATTTCTTTAGCTAAAGTAGTTAGATTTTCTTTATTTTTTAATAACGGGAAAATTGCCACTTTCACTGGTGCGATAAAAGGATGAAACTTCAAAACAACTTCTACTTCTTTTGTTGCTTCGGTAGTTTGAGTCCGACCACCCACAATCTCTTCATAAGCATCAATCAAAAAAACCAAGGCGCTTCGATCGGCACCAGCGGACGTTTCAATAATGTAAGGAATAAATTTTTCCTTGGATTTTTCATCATAATAAACCAATTCGTGGCCTGAATATTTTGAATGATTTGATAAATCCCAATCGCCACGATTATGAATACCCTCAATTTCTTTCCAACCAAATGGGAATTTATATTCAATATCCACAGCGGCTCTGGCATAATGCGCTAATTCTTCTTTTGTTTGCTGATGTAATCTTAAATTTTCTTTTTTAATTCCTAAAGAAATGTACCAGTTTAAACGTTGTTGGACCCAATACTCAAACCATTTATCTGCTTCTGAAGGATGAACAAAAAATTGCATTTCCATTTGTTCAAATTCTCGCATGCGATAAGTAAAATTACCGGGGTTGATTTCATTGCGAAATGCCTTTCCAATTTGGGCAATACCAAAAGGAATTTTTAATCGCATCGAATTCAAAACATTTTCATAATTCATATAAATTCCTTGGCAAGTTTCCGCTCGTAAATAAGTAATTGCCGCCTCATCTTCCACCGGCCCAACAAAAGTTTTCATCATTAAATTAAATTTTCTTGGCGGCATCAATTCACCACCACAATCAGGACATTTATTATCTACCACATTATCCTCGCGAAAACGATGATGACATTTGGTACATTCAACCAAAGAATCAGCAAAACCAGCTGATAAATGGCCAGAGGCTTGCCAAATTTTTGGCGACATTAAAATGGCGCTATCTAAGCCGACAATATTATTTTGTTTTTGAAGCATTTCTTTCCACCAGGCACGCTTAATATTATTTTTTAATTCTACTCCCAGGGGTCCATAATCATAAGAACTTGAAAAACCACCATAAATTTCTGAAGATGGAAAAATAAACCCGCGCCTCTTGGCCAAACTAATAATTTTATCCATTAGATTGTTCTCTGTATTTTTTTCACTCATCAATTTTATTATAAAAAAAATAAATCAAAAAACAATTATATTCTTATTTACTTTGTAAGCTTTTAACTTATCAATTGGTCCACCTACAACCTGTTTTTAAATTAATAAAAAGGTTGCTAAATTTAATACTGCACCTTACCTTCTCCAAATTGTACTGTTGGATCAGAACGCAATTCCGTAGTAATAGGATTGGCTTTCAGCTCAATTGTTTGGCCGGTAAATTTATCAGTTGCGGAAAAAGTCGTTTCTTTTATTAACTCCATATAACTACCAACCTGATTAATTGAGGGTGTGGCTGCCACTTGAAAAATTAATTCATAAGGAGGCATTAAAATACCAGAAAAAGCAGGCACTTCTTTAATGCGCCAAACAAGTTCGCTGGTTCGCTCATTATATTCTGGTTTCAAATCGCCATAATTGCCAGCAATAACATTAGTCCAAGAGATACCTTGCGGCAAAATAGTTTTAATCGTTACCTCGCTCAAATCATTGTTGTAATTTATAATTTTCCAATGAATAGTAAAATTAGTAGTTTTTCCTACTTTTAACGGCAAACTGCCTTTATTGACAATCCCCGAAGCAGCATCTCTAAACAGAGCATAATACTGAAAATCAACCCTGCCCAAAATTTTGGTTGTTATTTGCGCCACGGCAGTTGTACTAGTTAAATTACTCTTTGGAGGTACTGATGGTGATTCAATGGTTGCTTTAACTTTAAGAGTCTGCCCTTTATCTTTAAAACTTCTCGCGGGATAATCAGAAGTAGTAAATATTTTAAAAGTCACAGAACCACCTTTACCTCTATCTACTAATTTCAAATCAGGAGTATTACCCGCATTCCAAATAATCTGTTTTTTTAGAGAATCAAAATAACCATTCGTCATAACGCTTTGATAATTAAACATAGCGCCTTCTAATTCGGCTTTAATAATAACCTCACTTAAAGCAATTTCGGTGTTATTCTGATAATCAATCCGGTATTCAAGCATCTCACCATTTCGAGCAATATAATCTCGGCTGTTATTTACATAGATAGCTAAATTTAAAGGTGCTTTTAAAATGCTAACAGAGGTTGTTTTTTTATCAAAAACAATCGGCTGATCCTGGGAGATAAGACTAGCTTCCAAACCTATTTCATAATAAGTTCCCACCTCGCCCACAATGATTCCTCTAACATTAATCTCTCCACTTTGATACGGTTGCAAGTCACCCCAAATCCATAAATTATTTCCTTCCACCGGATTAATATCAGCACTCGTAAAAGTAAACCCTAATGGATAATAAAGTTGGAGTCGCAATTGTGGAATTGATTGATTAGAATTGTTTTTAAAAGTGAGTTTTATAGTAAATTCCTCACCGCTGACAATTTTCTCAGGAACAGAAAGACTGTAATCAATAATGGGGCCGCCAATAGTAATTGTTTGAACTTTAGATTTTTCAAATCGGCCACTAAAACCAGCGATGTTATATTGAAGAGTTGCTTTAATATTATCAATGCGGTTGGGTGTTCCCATTGCTACCAAATATAATCGCTCAACATTATTTGTTCCTGTTCCTAAATCACCCAGTGTTTTTTTATAAATTTGCCCATTATTTTCCATCCCCAAAATTTTAATATTATTTGGCAATTCAACAATTAAATCCGTATTTTGTAATAAATTGGCCGAATCATTTTTATAAACAACATCAAGAGGAAAAACCTCTCCCACTAAAACATTATCCGCACTATTAATATTTATTTGAATGCCGGTTTTTTGAGAAGAAAGTTTTTGACCAAGCAAATATCCTTCAAACAATAACGCCCCAAAAAGAATTGCAATAATTATGTAATATACAATACTTTTCTTGCTTGATTTTTGATAAAAATTAATGGGAGGTCTTTTGGGTCGCACCTCTTCAACTTCAACAATTTTTTTCGGCGTTTTTTCTTCAGTTATTTCTTCTCTTGAAAATACCGGCACCTCTTCCTCTTCCTCCAGAGGACTCCCCTCTTTCATTTTATAAAGTCTTTCTTCAATATCCTTTAAAGCCATATTTAAATAATAATTTTTTGTTTAATTGACTTCTCTATTTTATTATAATCTATTTTTTGCAATTTTGATATATCATATTTTTCAATGATGTCTTGAGGAGAATTTTGGCTTAAAAAAATAATTAATGAAGCGGTGTTTTTATCAAAATATTCCCTTAATTCTTCCTTATCGGGCAACACGCCTAAACTTCGTCCTAATCTAATTAAAAATTGCAGATTTAAAAGCTGAATAAAAAACTGCTTTTTTTCCTCGGTGGGAATAATTGTCTCATTGAGTTCTTTTAAATAATTTAAAAGAATTTCCCAAATGAACTCATCTTTTTCAGAGGAAACAATTGCTTCATTAAAAATTCCTATCATTTTTAAAGCATTTTCTAATTTCAAATAATCTTCCCGAATTAAAGAAAAATTATCAACTGTTAAAACGCTGGTTAAATGTTTATTGTTGACAGCAATAATAGTTGCCTCAATTAAATTAAGTGGTTCGAGATGTCCACCAAATTTAGAAATTGTTTTTTTAATGCCTTTCGCTATTATTTCTAATTTACCCAGTTCTTTTGTATATAAAATTACATTAGCGTCTGCTTCATTAAGCGCTTCTTTTTTGAGAACAATTGCCAAAGTATGATATTCAAACATTATTATCAATTATAAATCGAAAGGGTCGTGTTTGCAAAAAAAAAGATTTTTTGTTATAATAGAAAAGTTTGATTAACTTGGAAGGGTGGCCGAGTGGTTAAGGCAAGAGTTTGCTAAACTCTGGCGCTGATGAGGCGCCTCGTGGGTTCGAATCCCACCCCTTCCGCTATAAAAAATCCCTCAACATAGAGGGATTTTTAATATTTTCAAATAGCGGTTATAGAAAAATCAACTTTTTAATAGGGACTCTATTAAAAATCTTTTTATTTCCTCTATAATAAATACAGATCTTTAAATTTTTATAAGGAGGGCATTAATGATAGATAGAATTGATTTTTTGGCAAAATTTATTAATGAATCGGAGTTGATTGATAATCGATGTTCTAGTTACGCTGTTATAAAAGAAGAAATCGAAAAAAACAAAAAAGATGGGCACGTTGGAGCAATACTCTATCTTGAAAAACGCGCTGATGAAAAAGAAATTTTCATTACTGAGGAAGACATTAAAAAAACACACGAATTAATTTTCAGAGAATCGGAAATTTGGTCAAATAAAAATCATCCTGAATGGGCTGGTAAATATCGAGAGGGCGCACCTCTTATTGGTGAATTAGGAGGGATTTCTCCAGAAAAAATTCCTCGAAAGATGGAGGAATTGATAAAAGTTTTAAATAAATGCCAGATGCTTTTTTTGTATCAAAAAAAGAGAAAATGTGAAAATAATTTTGAAAACAAAGTAGAGTTAATTAGCAATTTCCACTACCATTTCGGGATAGTTAACCCTTTCTACAATTGCAACGGACGCGTTAATAGAGCATTGCTCTTCTATCTTCTAAAATATTTTTACCTACCACCTTTCGTAATTACTTACAACGAAAAACCCGAATACTTGGGAGCTTTTATTGCTCAAGATCCTCAACTACTATACGAATTATTTCTTAAAAAAATTAATCAACAAAAAGAGCCTGCTTAACAGGCTCTTTTTTTCTTCTAAGCAAAGAGCTCTCGGCGAAGCCTACTCTTCCCACCGTGTTCGGGTGAGTACCATCGGCGTCCATTGCTTTCACTTCTCTGTTCGGAATGGGAAGAGGTGGTACACAATGGACTAAATCACCGAGAAGTCTTTGCTTAGAAAATTTAAAAGGTTTTAATGAAGCATTTTTTATCGGGACGAAAACCACCCGATTAGTACTCCTCGGCTAAAATCCTCACGGATCTTACACCTGGAGCCTATCAACCTAGTCGTCTCCTAGGGGGTGATGACACCTAATCTTGGGATGGGCTTCGCGCTTAGATGCTTTCAGCGCTTATCCCGACCGAACATAGCTACCCGGCGCTTCTCTTGGTAGAAAAGCCGGTACACCAGAGGTTCGTTCAACCCGGTCCTCTCGTACTAGGGTCGACCTCCCTCAAGTGTCAAACGCCCACGGCAGGTAGAGACCAACCTGTCTCACGACGGTTTAAACCCAGCTCACGTATCCTTTTAATTGGCGAACAGCCAAACGCTTGGGACCTTCTCCAGCCCCGCGCTAGGATGAGCCGACATCGAGGTGCCGAACCAGACCGTCGATGGGGACTCTCGGGTCTGACCAGCCTGTTATCCCCGGGGTAGCTTTTGTCCGATGTCTCCGGCCTTTCTAATAAGGACCGTCGGGTCACTAAGTTCTGCTTTCGCATCTCAATCCGCAAATTAAAAAATTGCGGATCGTCGAGTTTATGAAACTCGAGTTCGGCTTGTCAGCCTCACAGTTAAGCCAGCTTATGCCTTTACACGACCAGTGCGATTTCCATCCGCACCTAGCCGACCTTGGTAAACTCCTCCGTTACTTTTTAGGAGGATTCCGCCCCAGAAAAACTGCCCGCCAGACACTGTCCTCCGATGTTTTTGCCACCGAAGTTAGGATTTAAACTGTTACAGAGTGGTATTTCACTGGCGACTCCATCCCGACCGGAATCGGGACTTCACAGTCTCCCACCTATTCTACGCAGCAACAGCTTAAACCCAATATCAAGCTGCAGTAAAGCTCCCGGGGTCTTTTCGTCTTGCCGCGGGTACCCAGCGTCTTCGCTGGAATCGCATTTTCACCGGGCTCCTCGTTGAGACAGTCCTCCAGTCGTTACGCCATTCATGCGCGTCGGAACTTACCCGACAAGGAATTGCGCTACCTTTGGACGGTTATAGTTACCGCCGACATTGACGAGGGCTTCGGTCGCTCAGCTACCACCTGTTAAAAACAAATGGTAACCGGCAACGTTGACCTTCTCGCATCGGTCAGGCGTCAGCCCCTATACATCCTCTTACGAGTTAGCAGGGACCTGTGTTTTTATTAAACAGTCGCCAGAGGTTCTTTAGCTGCGGGTCCGAATAATCGGACCAGGCCTTATCGCGAACTTACGGCCGCTTTTTTGCCGAGTTCCTTAACGAGGACTCACCCGTTCGCCTTGGTGCACTTACACCAACCCACCAGTGTCGGTTTACGGTACGAGTTCCTATGGATTAACCTTAGAAGTTTTTCTCGGAAGGCTCTTCGTTCGAATTTTCTGCCGAAGCAGAATTTCCTCGATTTGCGAAATTTGCCATTGAAGGCAGTTTACCGGATTTACCTGGTAAACATTTCTTTAAATCAAGGACGCCAAACCAATAAGGCGCTCGAACTTATATCCTTCGTCACTCCATCGGAAATTCCATAGGAAGGGCTGGAATATTAACCAGCTATCCATCAGCTACGGCTTTCGCCATTGCCTTAGGCTCGCCTAACCCGTGGATGATTGCCATTGCCACGGAAACCTTGGGTTTTCGGCGCTCCGATTTCTCATCGGAGATGCGGTTACTCATGCCAACATTCTCTCTTCCTTCCGCTCCATCGCCTCTCGCGAGTACGACTTCACTGCGGAAGAAATGCTCTCCTACCTTCTATCTCTTTGAAGAGATAGAATCGCGTCTTCGGTGCTTGGTTTAAGCCTCGCTAAATTTTCGGCGCAATCAGCCAATTCCGACAAATGTCGGAATATGATAGTGAGTTGTTACACACTCTTTAAATGATGGCTACCTCTAAGCCAACATCCTATCTGTCTTCGGCTGATTACTTCCTTTGACACTTAACCAAGACTTAGAGACCTTAGACAGCGATCAGGGTTCATTCCCTCTTGACCACGAAGCTTAGCCCCCGTAGTCTTACTGGCTATCCTCGCTGTTGGTATTCGGAGTTTGACTTAATCGCCGAGCTTTCGCCCTTTACGATTAAACCAGTAGCTCTACCCCCAACAGGTGAATAGATAGCCGCTAGCCCTAAAGCTATTTCGGAGAGAACCAGCTATTACCAAGCTCGATTAGCTTTTCACTTCTTACCACAGCTCATCCGAAGGTTTTGCACAACCAACCGGTTCGGGCCTCCCTCCGCCTTTCGACGAAGTTCACCCTGGCCATGGTAAGCTCGCTTGGCTTCGGGTCGTATGAGTACTACCTTACTATCACTTCTTAACGAGCTAAAAAGCTCAATTAAGAAGGAATAGTATTCGCTCTATTTAAAGCTCGGTTTCCCTATGGCTACATCGCCTGAGGCGACTTAACCAAAGCAGTACCCATACACTCGTTGGCTCATTCTTCAATAGGCACCCCGTCACCCCGTTCTTTCCGAAGAAAGAACTAAGAGCTTCGAGTCCTTGTAAGCGTATGGTTTCAGGTTCTATTTCATCGGCCTCACCGGCCTGCTTTTCACCTTTCCCTCACGGTACTTGTCCACTATCGATCTAGAAAGGTATTTAGCCTTGCCAGTTTAGTTCTGGCAGCTTCCTCCGAGGTTTTCTTTTCTCGGAGTACTCAAGAACAAATACTAGAGAGATTTTTGGTTTTCGCCTACAGGACTATCACCTTCTTTGGTTGAGCTTTCCAGCTCATTCGGCTAACCAAAAATTTTGTAACTCTCCTCCTCTTTCTAACTTTTTAAATACTCGAGTCAAATTTAAAAATTAGAAAGAGGAACGTATTTGTCTTACAACCCCCTTCACACAAGGTGAAAGGTTTGGGCTCCTTCCTTTTCGCTCGCCGCTACTCAGGAAATGATGTCCTTGTTTTGCAAGGACTTGGTTTCTTTTCCTCCGCTTACTGAGATGTTTCACTTCAGCGGGTTTGCTCTTATCTAACCTTTAGTTAGATAAGTAATCGCGTTTTACGCGATTGGGTTCCCCCATTCGGAAATCCCCGGATCAAAGGTTGCTACGCACCTCCCCGAGGCTTATCGCAGCTACGCCACGTCCTTCATCGCCCTTTCTAGTCGAGGCATCCACCATACGCCCTTAATTTCGTCCCGATAAAAAATGCTTCATTATACCCTTTTTATTTTTAATGTGCGCGGTTGTTTTTTGTTAACAACCGAGATTAAACAAATATTATTTGTCTATCTCTCGATTGTCAACCTATTTATTTTTTAAAAAATCCGCTCTTTTCAAGGAAGCGGATTTTAGCATAAAAATTCCCCTTTTCAATTATCAGCTTCCTTGAATTTTTATAAATAGTTTAAAAAGATTACGCATTGTTTTTTTTGTGAGAGTATTTTAACAAATAAATTTTTTAAAGTCAATAGTTAAGTTAGAAAGTCCCGCTCTTTAAATCAAGAGCGGGACTTTCTTTATTTTATATTTACTTTTCTTCTACTTTATTTCTAAATTCATTAATGAGATGCGAAGCATATTCTTTTCCTCCCAAACCAAAAGCAATACCACCAGCAATCGCAAGCATAGCAATGATACCAGTGATAACGGTATTAATAATTGCTACGCCCACTCCTAATTGAATCAAAGCGGTCAAAAATCCAAAAATCAAAATTACCCAACGAGTCAAAGAAGACAAGAATTTCGAAGCATACAGATTAGCACCCTTCACAGTTCCTTTCACCAAACCTGCCAAGAAATCGCCAACAACTATTGCCGCTAACATAATCACAATAGCGATAATAATGTTTGGCAAGTAAAGCAAAACATCTTTCAAGAAGCTGCTGATGGCTTGCAATTTCAAAATATCAGTTGCTGCCAACAAAAATACTAAAATAAAGAACCATCGAACAATTTCACCTAAGAATTTAGCTGAATTTAAAGTCCAACCTGCTCTCTCACAGAATTTACCCACTCCTAATTTTTCAAGAAGTTTATCTAATTTGATGGCAGCAATTATTTTAGCCACTAAAGCAGCCAAACCGGCGGCAATAATTAACCCAATCAGAAAAACAATTAAAGCACCTAAAAAGTTTGGTAAAAAATTAACGAAGACATTCCACCAGGTTTGGAATGAACTGACCAAAATATCTGCCCAAGATTGAACGACCATATTTTTAAATGATTATTGTTAATCGACCTTTTATAGGCTTATTTTTATTATAAATTAAAAATCTTGGTTTTAAAACATTTTCTGTGGATAACAAAAATTACCTTAAAAAATTGGATTTAATGGTTTTTTTCCTTTTAACACCGCAATGATATTATTAGCCGCCATTTCTGCCATTTTTGACCGAGTTTCAATACTAGCTGAAGCAATATGAGGCAAAAGGACTGTATTGGGCAATTTTAACAATTCAGGTGTTATTTTGGGTTCAAATTCATAAACATCCAAAGCAGCGCCGGCAATTATTTTTTTCTTTAACGCAACTACCAAATCTTTTTCTTTTATTACCGCTCCTCGAGCCGTATTAATGATATAAGCTGTTTTTTTCATTAACTTAAATTCTTTAAGCGTAAACATGTGGTGTGTAGTTGGTAAAAGCGGAACATGAATACTGATAAAATCAGATTTCTTTAACAATTGCTTAAATGGCGCATATTTTATTTTTAATTCTTTTTCCAATTCTAAGTTTCTTTTTACATCGTAATAAATAATTGACAAACCAAAACCATCGCGCATTCTTTTCGCCACTTCAGCACCAATTCGACCCAAACCAACAATTCCTAAAGTTTTATTTCTAACATCAGCACCCAAAAACAACATCGGTCCCCACCCCTCAAATTTTCCTTGCCGAACAAATTCATCTGCCTCTACTATTCTTTGGGCAATAGCAAAAAGCATTCCAATCGCATGCTCAGCAACGGTTTCGGTTAAAACGCCGGGGGTATTAGTTGCATAAATTTTTCTATCTTTAAAATCTTCCAGCTTAAAATTATCATAACCCACTGCATAATTAGCAACTATTTTTAATTGGGGGCCAGCCGCATCTAAAATTTCACCATCAATTTTATCGGTTAAAAGCGATAAAATTGCATGAGCGCCCTTAACCATTTTTTTCAATTCCTCGCGTTTTAAAACTCGGTCATAAGGATTAACAACCACCTGAAAACCGGCCTTTTTTAAAAGATCAATCCCCACTTCGGGAATTTTACGAGTTACAACCACTTTATATTTCATAATTTTATTTTATATCTTTATTCGACATTTAATTTTTTTATTTCCCTCACCTTTCTAATTATATAATAAAAAACAAACAAAACAAAAAGACCAATAATTAAATAATCAAATTTTTGAAAATACTGACCCAGAATATCCCAATGTTCTCCTAAATAATAACCCAAATAAGCTAAAAAATATGACCAGAAAAATGCTCCTATAAAAGTATAGAAAATAAATTTCTTAAGGTTAACGGCGAAACTGCCGGCCGGAAAAGAAATAAAAGTTCTAATAATTGGCAATAAACGACCAATAAAAATAGATTTTACCCCATATTTAACAAAAAATTTTTCTGCCGTAAGATAATCGTGAGAAAAAAATTTGGATCTAATAAAAAAATTTTTAATTTTATCTTTCAGTTTAAAAGCTATAAGATAGGAAATGAGTGAACCAAATAAATTTCCCAAACCTCCAATTAATGCTAACATAAATAGATTAAAAACCTTTTGCGTTGCTAGAAATCCGGAAAAAGGCATAATTATCTCTGAAGGAATCGGAATATTACAACTTTCCAAAGCCATTAACAAAAAAATTCCTACATATCCCCCTTTTTTAATAAATCCCAAAATAAAAGATGCTATTAATGATAAAATTTTACTCAACATAGATTATTTTCCCTTTAAATATCTTACCCCCTCATCAGGATCAACTGTTGTAATTTCGATACCCGTTGACAATTCAAAGCCGGCTGAAATATTAATTTTGGGAATAATTTCCATATGCCAATGGTAGCAATGGTATTTTCTTTTATCAATTGTCGGAGCGGTATGAATGAATAAATTATAATCGGGATCATTTAATCTATTTTTAAATATTTGCAAGCTTTTCCGCAAAATTTCAGCAATATCCATTAGAATTTTAGACGGTGTTTCTTCAAAATATGGCAAGTGTTTTAAAGAAATTATTCTTAAGGCAAATGGTTCTAAAGAAATAAAAGGACTAAAAGCAACAGCATTGTTATTTTGGAAAAGAATGCGTTTTTTGTTTTGAATTTCAAATTTGTTAATCTCACAATGGGCACACCGACGATTTTTAAGCCAATAGCGATGACTGCCTGTTAAAGAATGTTGAATGTGGGGCGGAATAACTGGGATAGCAATAATTTGCAAATGTGGATGATATATTGAGGCGCCGGCTGTTGGACCCCAATTGTGAAAAATAGAAATATATTTTATTTTCTTATCTTGAGCAATTTCTAAATAGCGCTCTTGTAAAGCCTTAAGAATAATAAAAATTTCTTTTGCACTATAATCGGCCAAAGGTTTATAATGATCTCTTAAAACTAAAAGCTCATGATAACCATAGCCATTGATAAATTTATAGGGGCCGATTTTTTGTTCGGAAATAGAAACATCCTTAGGTTGAAAGGCTGGGTATTTATTTTCAAAAATTTGCAAAAACCATTCTTTTTGATTGGGTAAAAATTTAATTAATTCTGGCGGTTTGTGACCTGTTTTTTGAGGATTTTCAAAAGGACATTTGTTTTTGGGAGTAATAATTCTTTTTGGTTTTTTAACAATTAATTGCTCGGGTCTTTTAGCGCGGACCGAAGCAATAGTAATCCAATCTTTAGAAATAGGGTTTTGTCTTAATTGGGAAATGTATTCCAAATTGTTATTTTTATTATTTTGTTTGTGATTTTTTTTCATAATTTAATTCAAAGAGTATTTCTTCCGCCAAATATTTAAACGAATTTTTATTACTTCAGCTAAAACTTCAAAAAAGGCAGAGGCTTTTACTTTGGAATGAGGATCGTTTATCCAACGAATGCCAACTTCTTTAATCCGATACCCTAATAATCTGGCAATAACTAAAACCTCAACATCAAATCCCCATCTTTTTATTGTTAATTGTGGAAAAATTTTTTCAGCGGCTTTTTCAGTAAAAGCTTTAAAACCACATTGAGTATCTTTTATGCCCGGCACTGCTAATAAACGAATTATCAAGTTACCCACTCTTCCTAAAATCTGACGATAAAAAGGTTGTTTCACGGCTAATTGAGAATCTTTCATTGCTCGTGAACCAATAACAACATCATAACCCTCTTTAAAATAAGGGAAAAATTTTTCAATTTGTTCAATCGGCGTTGAATTATCAGCATCAGCAAACAAACGAATCATTCCCTTAGCATCAAGCATGCCCTGCGCAACAACCCCTCCTTTTCCTTGATTAACTTTATTATCAATTAATTTTAAATTTTTTACCAAACTTTTCATTTTTTCTACCACTTCAGCAGTTTTATCTTTTGAACCATCATTTACTACAATAATTTCATAGGAAAAACCCGCCTGCGATAAATATTTGTCTATATCCAAAAGCGTTTTTGGTATTCTTTCCGCTTCGTTATAAGCGGGTATAATTACTGAAAGAAAAGGTTTGGCCATAATCTAAATTTTATTAAATAGACCATTTGTTTTATTATAACATAAAAATTAAAAAAACCGCATAGTTTACTAGGCGGTTTTTTAACAACAAAAAATTTTAGCAATAAAAAATTACTCCGTAACAGAAAAATTTAGAACCCCCATTAAATTATCGTTCAAATAGAGATTAATTTGATATTGCCCTACTTCGTCTGGAACTTCTACACAACACATCCCAAACTCACCCTGCCCCTTTTTAATTTCTGTTTTCCATTGATTGTTTGAAGCAATAAGATTTTCATTTAAATCAAAAATTTTAAAGGTTAATTCTGAATCTTTGTTGGCTTGGATTGTTCCAAAAACACCCAACCACTCTCCTTTTTTAAAAACCGAAGCCTCTTCTCCTCTCATGTTGCGTTCAATGTTAGTACCTGGTGCAAATTTTTCAAGATGGACTGTTAATATTTTGTCAGCCATACTCTCCTTGGCTCTTTTATAATCAGAATAATAAGTATATAAAATTAAAGCCAAAAGGGCCACTAAAATAATAATGCAAATGATTAAAAATATCGTTGTTTTTCTCATATAATTAAATTATATCATAAAAAAATAAAAAATGCAAGATCGTCAAGAGGGTTAGTTGATCTCTTTTTTAGTTGATCGCTTTTTTAGAAATAAAATAGCTTTCCAAAATCAATGCCGCTGATTGACTATCTAAATTAGAACCGCTGTGATATTTTCTTTTTCTTTGACCAGTAATATTTTCCTGAATTTTTATCGCCTCATCAGTTGTTAATACTTCATTTTGGTATATTACCTTTCTTTGAGTATTTTTTTCCAACAACTCCCCAAATTTTTTGATTTTTTGACAAATGGGGGTTTCTTGAAAATTAAATGATAAGGGTAGTCCTAAAATAATTAAAGAAACATTATTTTCTTCGCAAATTTTTTTAATTTTTTCAAAAACAGCATCAATATTATTCTGCGAATATTCAATCGGCTTTAAAAGCAACGGCAATTTTAAATGCTCATCTGCGATGGCTAATCCTAGCCGTTTAGTCCCATAATCCACTGCTAAAATACTCGCCATAGTTTATTTTGTTAATACTATTGGACCGCGATCAGTAATGGCGATAGTATGTTCAAAGTGCGCTGACAAACATCCCGTTTTAGTTGCAAAACTGCCATCATGCAATTCAACAACATCAGGAGAATCAACAGCCACCATTGGTTCAATGGCAATTACCATTCCTTCTTTTAATTTTATTCCTTTGCCGGGTGTACCATAATTAAAAACATCCGGATCCTCGTGTTGGGAATAACCAACACCATGTCCTGTTAAAGTTTGGATTTCATAAAAACCCCGCGAACGAACATAACTCTGAATGGCAAAGCCTACATCACCCAATGTAGCATTAGGCTGAGCTTTTTTAATTGCCAATTCCAACGCTTTTTTTGTTGTTTGAATCAATTTTTTTGCCAAAGGTGATATATTACCCACTCCCACCGTAATGGCCATATCAGTATACAAACCCTTATATTTCATACCTAAATCTAATTTTACTACATCTCCGCCCGCTAAAACATAATCGCCAGGGATGCCATGAACAATAACATTATTAACTGAAACACAAAGCGAAGCAGGAAATGGTGCTAAACTAAAACTCGGCTGATAATTTTTAAAAGCCGGTTCGCCGCCAAATTTTAAAATATAATTTTCCGCCACCCAATCCAATTCTCTGGTTGTAACACCTGGTTTTACTTTTTTTGCTACCTCCAAAAGAATTTTAGCCAAAATATGCCCTCCCTCCTTTAAAATTTTAATTTCTTCTTTGGATTTTAATTTAATCATTATTAAAAAAATTGATTCTATTTAATTGTTCAAAAATATTTTGAGTAACAATATCGGGCAGCGGCTCACCATCAATTTCAATAATAGAATAACCGCGATTGATAAAATAATCTATTACGGGTTTTGTTCTCTCGCGATATTCTACTAATCGAACCTTAATTGTTTCTGGTTTATCCAGCGCGCCACGATCAACAATTTTCCCGCCGCACATCGGGCAAAATCGCCACATCTCTGTTTCAAAAGAATAAACCACTGGATAGCCACAATTTTCACAAACTCGGCGATGACTGTTTCTAAAAATCGAAGTTTCTTCTTTTAATTTAATTTCAATGATAAAAATATTTTCTTTTCCATAAATACTTTCCCAAAATGGAATTTCGTTCTCTGCTTCATATAAAGTTCGGGGTGAACCAGTAAAAATTAATGACTTTTTTTCTTGGTGTAATTCTTTGACTTTATTGTTAATAATTTCAGTCACCCATTCAGGCGTACACAATGCCCCGCTTTCATAATTTTTTCTTTCTCTTTGAATTATTGGATCATTTTGTAAATCTGGGTTGAAAATTTTTTCCTCAATTAATTTAGAAGAACTGACAATATAAGCACCGGTTTTAAAGGCAACTCTTTTTGCCTGGGTATCTTTACCAGCGCCCGGTGGACCATAAAAAATTAAAATTTTTGGCTTTTCCATATTAACTTAAAAAGCCTTCGTATTCGCGCATTATTAATTGAGCTTCAATTTGTTTAATGGTTTCAATAGCCACTGAAACAACAATTAAAATCGAGGTGCCACCGATGGTCAAAAATTGAGTTCCGGTAACGCTTTGTAAAATATTGGGTAAAATGGCAATTAAACCTAAAAACAAAGCACCAACAAAAGTGATTCGATTTAAAACAAAATTTATATATTCCGCCGTTGATTGTCCGGGTCTAATTCCAGGAATAAAACCGCCATTTCTCTGTAAATTGGTAGAAATTTCTTTTGGATCGAAAGTAACCATCGTATAAAAATAAGTAAATAGCACTACCAAGACAAAATATAAAGCTGAATAAATTAAATGGTTATTTAACAATCCCATTAAAAATTTGCCTACGGTTAATGCCCACGGTGTTTTAAGGGTGGTGATAATTTGTCCTAAAAATTGCGGAAAAAGTAAAATAGAAATGGCAAAAATAATCGGAATAACACCAGCCTGATTAACCTTTAATGGCAAATAACTTGTCACTCCGCCATACATTTTATTTCCTCTCACTCTTTTCGCATAAGCCACTGGTACTTTTCGCTCGGCTTCATTAATATAAACAACCCCGGCAATAACAATTACAGCCACCGCGATAAACATTAAATAAGTTGGAAGGGCTGACGGCGTATATGATAAAATGGCTGAACGAAAATTAGCTGGCCAGCTACTAATAATACCAGCAAAAATAATTAATGAAATGCCATTGCCAATTTTATATTCAGTAATCAATTCACCCAACCACATTAAAAAAACAGATCCACCTGTAATAACCAAAATGTTTCTAATCATTTCCAATGGCGAAAGTGGCAAAATAACATTTTGCGATATTAATAAGTTCAAAAATGCGTATGATTGAAGCATGCACAAAGGTATTGTAAGATAGCGAGACCATTGATTAAACTTTCTTCTTCCCGCCTCGCCTTCTTCATAGTAAATTTCTTTCAAGCGAGGAATGATCATTGTTAAAAGCTGCATTATAATCGTAGCCGTAATATAAGGACCCACACCCAACATCATAATTGATAATCTACTCAAAGTTCCACCGGAAAAAATATTTAAAATACCCAGCAATTGATTAGAAGCAAAAATCGCTCTTAATCTTTCTAAATTAATCCCCGGAATGGGCAAGCTCGCAAATAACCGAAAAATTACCAAAATCAAAACCACCATTAAAATTTTTTTTCTTAAGTCTTTTATTTTGAATAATTGAATTGTTTTGCTAAGGAATCCCATATTTATTTCTTAATTTGAATTTTTTTCAATGCCTTTTGAGAAAAATGGCATTTTTTAAAAATTAATTTCTTTTTTAATTCGCCACGGCCTAAAATTTTAACCTTTGGCAGTTTGCCTTTTGTCTTGCTAATTAAGCCTTTTTCAAATAATGTCTGGGGGGAAACAATTTCTCCATCCTTAAAATATTTATTTAAAATCTCAAAATTTATTGCTAATGGTTTTTGACTAATTGGTTTATGTTTAAGACCTCTCTTTTTGGGAATTTTGATAATTAAATCATAAATGGCTGGTCGAATTTTAGCACCAGCTCGAGCTTTTTGACCCTTTAAACCTCTGCCAGAATAAGTCCCTCTTTTTCCTCCTCGACCAACTCTTTTTTCTTTTTTTGTTTTATATTCTTTTTTCAACTCGTGAATTTGCATATTTTATTTATTATTCTCATCTATTGATGGCGACTGAGTATTTTCTTTTTTGGCCATTACAGCTTTTAAAATTTCTGGTTTGATTTTTTTCAAAGCAGCCACCGTAGCCATTGCATTGCTTAATTTATTCGGCGTTCGACTTAAAATTTTAGCACTTAAATCTTTAATACCAGCCAATTCACATACCGCCCGTACCGCACCACCAGCCACAATACCATGTCCTCGTTGAGCGGGTTTTAAAATAACTTGAGCAGCACAATATTTCGCTTTTACCTCATGAGGAATAGTATCATTAATAATTGGCACTCGGATCATTTTTTTAATGGCTTGATTTTTTGCCTTGGCAATGGCCTCACTAACATCTTTACCTTTAGCAATACCAATACCTACTTTACCTGCTCGATCGCCAACAACCAAGGTGGCTCTGAAACTAAATCTCTTTCCACCCGCAACAACACGAGTTACTCTTCGCAAATCAATAAGTTTTTCCTCGTATTGTTTTTCTGGTTGTTCTAACTTTATTTCTTTTTTATTATTCAATGATTTCTTTTCTTTTATCATATTTTATTTAGAATTTAATTCCTCCTTCTCTTAAACCTTCGGCAATGTTTTTTACTCGACCATGATATTTAAATCCTCCTCGATCAAAAACAATTTTATAAATTTTTAACTTTTTCAACTTTTCTGCCAAAAGTAAACCAATTTTTTTAGCTATTGTCATTTTAGTCTCTTTTTTATCTGTTTTCAATTCAAAATCAGAAACACTAATTAATGTTTTTCCTTTGTTGTCATCAATAACCTGGGCATATAAATGTTTGTTAGAAATAAAAACAGAGACGCGTGGTTTATTAGCAACGCCGAAAATTTTTGCTCGAATTTTTTTATGTCTTCTTATTCTTTTGTCTTTTTTACTAATTTTTCTTTTCATAGTTATTTATTAAGCTGCCGCTCCGGTAGCTTTCTTACCGGCTTTTCGACGAATATATTCACCAACATAATGAATTCCCTTGCCTTTATAAGGCTCGGGTTTTCTAAATGATCTAATTTTAGCAGCAACTTGACCCACTAATTGTTTATCAATACCGGAAACTGTAATAATATTTTTATCCGTGGTAATTTGAATGCCTTCGGGAATTTCATAACGAATTGGATGAGAAAAACCAAGATTTAAAACCAAAACCCTTCCCTCAACATTAGCACGATAGCCTATTCCTTCAATTTCTAATTTCTTTTCATATCCTTCAATTACACCCTTTACAGCATTAGCTATTAAAGCTCTCAGCGTTCCCCAAAAAGCTGGCGTACGTTTTTTATTGTCTTCAGGAGGAATAACATACAAATTCTTCTCTTCTAATTTAATTTCAAATCCCTGAAAAATAGGCACTTGTAATTCTCCTTTTGGACCTTTAACAACAACTGCTTGATCTTTTATATCAATCTGGACATTATCGGGTATTTCAATTGGTTTTTTTCCTATTTTAGACATATTTTGATTAGAATATCTCACAAATTATTTCCCCTCCTAAATTGTGCTTTTTTGCTTCAACGTTTGTCATTAAACCACGAGGGGTTGAAATAATATAGCGACCATAACCGGATTTAACAGGTTTTAATTGGTTTGCTTTTATATAACGACGACAACCTGGTTTGCTAATTCTTTTTATTTCTTGAATGGCCGACACTCCATTCTCATCATATTTTAAATCAATCCTAATATTCTTTTTGGGGGATTTACCAACTATTTTTACATCATTAATCCATCCCTCTTTCAATAAAATCTGGGCAATTTCATAATTCATTTTAGAAAAACGTGCTGTAACAGACGGTTTTTTAACCGCGATTGCATTTTTAATTTGAGTAAGAAAATCAGCTATTGTATCCATAAAATTTGTTATTTACCACGACGCTTTCCGAATACCAGGTATCTCGCCCTTTCGCACTAACTCTCTAAAACAAATTCGGCACAAACCAAAATCTCTCATATAACCTCTTTTACGACCACAACGAAAACAACGTCTTACAATTCTTGTAGAAAATTTTGGTGTTTTTTTTGCGCGAGCAATTACAGAAGTTTTTGCCATACTATTTTAAAGGAAAACCTAAATATTTTAATAATTGAACGACTCTTTCGCGATGTTTATCATTAGTAACAACGGTAATTTCTAAACCAAAAGGATGTTTTAAAACACTATTAGTAACCTCTGGAAAAATGGTTGCTTCTGGAATTCCAATATTTAAATTACCATATTGATCTAAATTTTTCTCTGGAATACCTTTAAAATCTCTTATGCGCGGCAAGGCTATATTAACTAATCTTGCTATAAAATCATACATCTTTTGGCCTCTTAATGTTACCTTTAAACCAACGGTTTGTCCTTCTCGAATTTTAAAAGAAGAAATAGATTTCTTTGCTTTTGTTTCAGTTGGCCATTGACCAGTTATTAAACTAATATCTTGTTTAATATTTTTAATAAGTTCCTCTGCGTTTTTAATTCCACCGGCATTGGTAATTAATCTTCCAATTCCGGCATTAACTACTACCTTTTTAATCGAAGGCACCATAAAAATATTCTTCAACTCAAATTCTTTTTGAAGTTTCGGTGCAATTTCTTTTTTGTATTTTTCTTTTAGATTAATTGCTGACATTTTTTACAAATTCTTATTTTTTTATCGCCCTCAAAACGATAGCCTGCTCTCACGCCCTTTCCGCAAGTTGAACACCACAAAGCGACATTGGAAGCATCAACTGGGCGTGGCAAATTAATAATTTCACCCTTCTCACCCTGTCTTTTTGGACGAAGATGTTTTTTAATTAAATTTAAACCCTCAACCACCACTTTATTCTTATCAGGTAAAACCTTAATTATTTTTCCTCTCTTCCCTCTATCTTTTCCAGTTAACATAATTACTTCGTCTCCTTTTTTAAATTTTAAACTTTTTTTCACTTTCTTCTCTTCCATATTATAAAATTTCAATAGCTAAAGAAGCGACTTCTTCAAATCCTTTTTGTTTTATTTCTCTTGGAATAGGACCGAAAATTCTAGTTCCTCTTGGTTGATTCTTATTATCCAGCAAAACAACCGCATTGTCATCAAAACGAATATAAGAACCATCTTCTCGACGATAAGGCTTTCGTTGTCTGATAATCAAACAGCGAACCACATCCTTTTTGGCAACACTTTTTCTTGGTTGGGCTACCTTAACAGAAGCAATGATAATATCACCGATTTCTGCATATCTTCTTCTTGATCCCCCCAAAACTTTAAAACACTGAACTATTTTGGCGCCACTATTATCTGCTACTTTTAACATTGTTCTGGGTTGAATCATATTATTGCTCTGAATTATTTAAAATCGACTCATCTTTCTCTTGATCAAGATTCTCATTTTCAATTCCATTATTTTCTTCTTTGCGATGAATAATTTTAATAACTTTCCACCTCTTCTCTTTAGATAAAGGTCGGGTTTGTTCAATTAAAACTCGGTCACCTACTTTACATTCATTCTTTTCATCATGAGCTTTAAAACGCTTAGAAATTCTCATGATTTTATGATAAAGCGGATGTCGTTTAAATCGTTCTACTTCTACAACAACCGTTTTACTCATCTTATCAGAAACTACTATTCCTTCCAATCTTCTTTTAATTGTTTGTTTTTTCTCTGTCATAATTATTAGATAAATTTAAAACCGTTAAAATTTGAGCAATTAATTTTTTTGTTTTTTTAATCTCACTAATATCTTTTACTTTACCGAAAGACAAATTAAAACGCAAGTCTTTTAATTTATTTCGACTCTCTGCCAAAAGTTTATGCAACTCTGACTTTGGTAATTTTTTTAACTCTTCGAATTTCATATTTTACTAAATTTTCTTAACTATTTTTGTTTTAACCGGCATTTTCGAAGCAGCTCTTCTTAAAGCTTCAGTGGCAATCTCTTCACTAACGCCATCAATTTCATAAATAATTCGACCAGGTTTTAATGGAAAAGCAAAATGATCTAAATCTCCTTTTCCGCCACCCATTGTTACTTCAGGTGGTCGTTTAGTAATCGGTTTATCTGGAAAAACTCTTAACCAGATTTTACCGCCTTTCTTTAAATATCCAGAAATTGCTTTTCTTCCCGCTTCAATCTGTCTCGATGTTAACCAGGCGCTTTCTAATGCTTGAAGCCCATAAGAACCAAAAACTAAAAAAGTGCCTCGCGTATCAAGATTTCTATTTCGAGATCTGCCTTTCTGTGCTTTTCGATGTTTCATTTTTTTGGGCATCAACATATGCTTTATTTGTTTTCGGTTTTAATTGCGACTTCGTTGCTTTTTTCTTTCTTTTTTTCTTTTAGAAAAACTTCTCCTTTGTATATCCAAACTTTAACACCAATTGTTCCATAAGTACAAAATGCAGTTGCTTCACCATAATCAATATCGGCACGAAGTGTTTGAAGTGGCATACATCCCCAATCCAACCATTCTGTTCGAGCAATTTCTGCTCCATTTAATCGACCGGATACTTTAATTTTAATTCCTTTTACTTCTTTATTTTGCTTTGCCTCCTCAATCGCCTTTTTCATCACCCGACGATAAGGCATTCTTTTTTCAATGGCACTAGCAATACCTTGAGCAACAATTGCTGCATTCGCAGTTGGATTCTTAACTTCCTCTATATTGATAGAAAGATTGTGGTTTAGATTATATTTCTTTTCTTTGCGATGTTTGTTAATAATTTTTTCTAATTCCTTCTTTAAATCCTCAACTCCTTTACCACCGCGGCCGATTATCAAACCTGGACGCGCTGTTTTTATTGTGATATTAATATTGTTCTCCAATCTTTCAATAACAATTTCAGCAATATAAGTATTTTTTAACTTTTTATTTAAATACTCTCTAATTTTAACATCTTCCTCTAAAATAATTGGAAGTTCCTTTTTTGAAACCAACCACTTCGCGCTCCAATCTTTAATGATTCCCAATCTAAAAGATTTTGGATGAATTTTATGTCCCATATTATGCTATTTCTTTTCTTCTAAAGAATTTTTTAACTGCTCCTTCTTTAGGTTTTGTTTCAACGACCTTTTGTTCTTTTTTCTTATATTCTTGTTTCTTCTCGGTTTTTTCTTTACTGATTGTCTTTTCGGATTTAGTAATTTTCGCCTTAGGCACTGCATAGCGTTTAAATTGTTTTCCTTCGGCTAAACATAATGTAACATGTGACATTTTCTTTTGAATAGGCGTTGCTCTTCCCATTGCTCGAGGCAACCATCTTTTAAGCATCGGACCTTGATCCACTCGAATAGATTCAATATAAAGAAGATCTTTGTTTAATTTTTTATTTAAAGCATTGTTAATTGCTGAGTGTAAAAGTTTTAAAATTGGTTTGGCTGCTCGGCGGCGACAATATAACAATTGCGCTTCGGCTTCAGTAATATGTTTGCCTTTAATTAAATCAGCAACAAATTTCACCTTTCGCGGTGCCATGTGTAAATATTTTAATTTTGCTGTTGCTATCTTATTTTCTTCCATATTTTTTATTATTTTTATTGATTAGCATTTGCGGCTGCTTTTTTCTCTAACTCTCGCTGCATTTTACCGCCATGTTTAATGAATTTTCGCGTGGGCGCAAATTCACCGAGGCGATGGCCGACCATTTCTTCAGTAACTTTAACCTCAATAAAATCTTTCCCATTATGTACTGCAAATGTATAACCTATCATCTCTGGTGAAATCATTGAATCGCGTGCCCATGTCTTAATAACCTGACCAGAATCAGGTTTAATTTTAGCAATTTTCTTTAGCAACTTTGGATCAATATATGGACCTTTTTTGAGACTTCTGCTCATATTTATTTTCTACGTTTAATAATTAGCGAATTCGACCACTTTCTCTTCTTTCTAGTCTTATGACCACCAGTAACTTTACCCCAAGCAGTTTTCGGTCTGCGTGTACCTCGAGGTTGACGACCTTCACCACCACCATAAGGATGATCGCAAGGATTCATAGCCGAACCTCGCACTGTTGGTCTAATACCTAGCCATCGATTTCTTCCGGCCTTGCCGATATTTATATTTCGGTATTCTATATTTGAAGGAACGCCGATTGTCGCATAACAATTTGCCAAAACTTTCCTTATTTCTCCAGATGGCATCTTTAAAATACAATATTTACCTTCAAGACCCATCACTTCAGCGGCTGAACCAGCGCTCCGCGCTAATTTACCACCGCTGCCAGGCATTAATTCAATATTGAAAACACTCGTACCAACTGGAATGTTTTTTAAAGGTAATCGATTACCCAATTTAATCGGTGCATCCTCAGCGCTAATAATTTGTTGACCAACTTCTACTCCTTCCGGTAATAAAACATATCGATATTCACCATCCGCATAAGCAACCAATCCAATAAAAGTATTACGATTGGGATCATACTCTATTGTCTTAACAGTACCAATAATATTAAATTTATCCTGTTTAAAGTCAACTAAACGATATAATTTTTTATTGCCTCCACCTTGATGACGAACAGTAATTCTGCCACTAGAATTTCGTCCTGCTTTTTTCTTAAGAGGTTTTGTTAACTGCTTTTTAGGCTCATCCGTTGTCAAAATCTTCTTATATTCAATAAGAGTCATTTGCCGTCGTGATGGAGTTGTTGGTTTTAATTTCTTCATATTTTATTTCTGAGGAATTATTTCGATTTGGTACCCTTCTTTTAATGTCACAATGGCTTTTTTATATCCCGACTTTTTTCCTTGAGTCACGCCTAAGCGTCTTTTTTTGAAAGGAATATTTACTATTCTAACCTTTTCGACTTTAACATTGTAAATGGTTTCTATAGCTTTTTTAACTTCTGTTTTATTTGCATTTTTATCTACATCAAAAACATATTGTCTATATTTTTTTACTAATTGGCTTTTTTCAGTCACTCGCGGCTTTTTTATTAACAAAATATTCTCATTAACCAGATTGAGTTTTTTATCTTCTTTCTGCTTAACTTCCTGTTTTACTTCTTTTTCTACTTTTTCTTTCTCTTCTTTCTTATCTGTTTTTTTTCTTGAAAAAAGCGCCATATTATTTATTTAAAACTCTATCTTTTAATTTTTCGACAGCATCTTTTATAAAAAGAAGGTTTTTATAAGTTAAAACATCTATTAAATTAAGATTATTAACTGTTGTAACTTGAGCAAATGGTAAATTACGAGTTGCTTTAATAATATTTTTATCATTTGTTGGCAAAATTAATAGTCCTTGGTTTTTCTTTTTATTATTTAAAAAGTTTTTCAAAATTTTTGCCATTTCCTTGGTTTTTGCTTGTTCAATTTCAATTTTATCAATGACTTTGATTTCTTGATCAGCTAATTTTTTAGATAAAGCTGATAGCAGAGCATTTAATTTAGCTTTTTTATTTATCTTTTTTGAATAATTTTTTTCTTTAGTTGGTCCGAAAGTAACGCCACCGCCGATCCACAAAGGAGAACGAATAGAGCCATGTCGAGCACGACCAGTTCCTTTCTGACGCCAAGGTTTTCTACCACCACCAGAAACCTCTCCTCTATCTTTAGCATGCGCAATCGGCTTTCGTTGATTACTTTGCAAAGCAACAAAAACTTGATGGACCAAAATCGGATTCCATTTATAACCAAAAATGTTATCAGGCAAATCAATCTGATCAATCACTTTTCCATTTTGATTGTATAAATCAACTTTCATAATAATTAAGCTGATATTTCGACTAGATCTCCTTTTTTCCCTGGAACCGCCCCTTTTACACAAATTATATTTTTATCATTGATTATTTTTGCAATTTTTACATTTTTTAAAGTTATCCTTTCACCACCCATTCGCCCGGCCATTTTTCTTCCTTTAGGAACATGCTGGGGATGAGTTGCACCAATTGAACCGGGTGCTCGCAAACGATTTTTTTGACCATGCGTTTTAGGACCGCCATGAAAACCATGTCTTTTTACTACACCTTGAAATCCTTTGCTTTTACTCGTTCCAGAAATTTTTATTTTCTCTCCTTCTTGAAAAATAGAAAGATCGATTTTATCGCCTACTTTATAATTATTTATTTCTGACTCATCTACTCTAAATTCCTTCAACCATTTAAAATTGCCCAAATCCTTCAAATGTCCTTTTAATGCTTTCGAAATTTTTTTCTTTTTTCCAAAACCAACCTGAACCGCACAATAGCCATCTTTCTCTTTAGTTTTTATTTGAGTAACAACAACAGGACCTGCTTCTAAAACAGTCACTGGAATCATCTTGTCATTCTGAAAAATTTCTGTCATTCCTATTTTTTGAGCAAGAATAAATTTCTTCATATTTTTCGTTATTTTATATATTTTAATAAATTTATCAATATTTGTGATAAATAAATGCCGGGTATTCTCCTCTGATAAACATAGTTTTGAGAAGAGACGCCCGGCATTTATTTTTTACAACCTACATCTTTATCTCAATGTCTACTCCTGCCGGTAAATTAAGATTCATCAGAGCGTCAATCAATTTTTGGTTCGGATTTAATATGTCAAGGATTCTTTTATGAATGCGAATTTCAAATTGTTCACGCGAATTTTTATCAATAAAGGTTGAACGGTTAATGGTATATCGTCGGATTTCGGTTGGTAATGGTATTGGACCAATAATATCTTTAACATAACGGCTTGCAGTTTCAACTATTTGCTTACAAGAATTATCTAATACTTTATGGTCATAAGCCTTCAATTTAATTCTTATTTTTTGTTGCAATTCATCTTTTTTGGTCATTGTTGTTGGAAAGAGCTAAATATATTTTATTATTTAATAATTTTTGTTACCACACCAGCACCGACAGTTTTACCACCTTCACGAATAGCAAATCTTTGTTTCTCTTCCAATGCGACTGGCGCAATTAATTTAATAGTGAGATTGACATTATCACCTGGCATTACCATTTCAATTCCTTGAGGAAGAGTAACTTCACCTGTTACATCGGTAGTACGAATATAAAATTGCGGTTTATAGCCAGTAAAGAATGGGGTGTGTCTTCCACCTTCTTCTTTGGTTAAAATATAAACCTCGGCCTCGAATTCAGTATGAGGAGTTACACTGCCTGGTTTGGCAACAACCTGACCTCTTTCAACATCTTCTTTCTTAAGACCGCGCAATAAAATACCAACATTATCACCAGCTTGCGCCTCATCCAATGTTTTATTAAACATTTCTATACCAGTCACAACAGTTTTTTGAGTCGGTCTCAAACCAACTATTTCTACTTCTTCATTTAATTTCAAAACTCCTCGCTCAACACGACCAGTAACAACAGTTCCACGTCCTTCAATTGAAAACACATCTTCAATAGGCATCAAAAATGGTTTATCAACTTCACGGACGGGATCAGGAATATAATTATCCATTGCTTCAACCAAATCCAAAATTGGTTTGCAAGCTGGATCATCAATTGATTTAGCATTTAAAGCTGCTAATGCGGAACCACGGATCACCGGAACTTCATTACCTGGGAATTGATATTTGGTTAATAATTCGCGAACTTCATTTTCAACCAAATCAATTAATTCTGGATCACTAACTTGATCAACTTTATTTAAGAAAACAATAATTGCCGGAACGCCTACTTGGCGCGCCAAAAGAATATGCTCCCGAGTTTGAGGCATTGGACCATCAGCCGCTGAGACAACAAGGATGGCACCATCCATTTGAGCGGCGCCAGTAATCATGTTTTTAATGTAGTCGGCATGACCTGGTGCATCAATATGAGCATAATGTCTTTTTTCCGACTCATATTCGGAATGATGCAACGCAATAGTAATGCCCCTCGCTCTTTCTTCGGGTGCATTATCAATTTGATCAACACCTTCCACTTTTTCTACTAAACCCTTAAAATTTAAAACGTGCATTATTGCAGCAGTTAAAGTGGTTTTACCGTGATCAATATGACCAATTGTTCCCACATTAACGTGTGGTTTTTTACGTTCAAATTTCTTTTTTTCTGCCATTTTTTTAATTAAATTTAATCGACGATTAATAAAATGACCCTTTAAAGATTTATAAAAATTTTATTCTAATTTTAAATAAAGTCAAGTTTTAAAATGTGAATAATTAGCTATTAAAAACTATTTGTTTGATCTTCTCGGTTATAACAAGCGGCTTTTCTGATAGCCAAACATTTCTGCCAACAGCTACCCCAGCCGCACCAGCCATCATTACTTCTTTTAGGATTTTCAAAAATTCCTCCTCTGCTACCTTTGGACCGCCAGACAACACAACTTTGGTTTTACCTGCTGCCTTAACCGCCCATTCAAAATTTTCTTTTGAGCCGGAATATTTAATTTTTACCATATCCGCTCCCAATTCCAGTCCAATCCGCGCAGCGTAAGCAGTAATTTCTTTGGAAGTTTCATCTTTAACAAATTCTCCTCGTGGATACACCCAAGCAATCGCCGCCATTTTTAATTGATGCGCCTCTTCCACAATTCTTCCAAAATCAGCAAACATTTTTCCGTCATGTTCTGAACCTAAATAAATTGTATAACCGACAGCACTGGCTCCTAATTCTTTCGCGTATTTCACTGAACAATTTTGATAAGAATAAATATCGCCTCCTTTCCAAATATTCGCCTTCCCATTAATTTTCAAAATCAAAGGAATCTTTTTTTCGTAAATGGTTCCGGTATAATATTTTTCCGCCAGGCCTTTTTGAAAAATGACCGCATTATAGCCACCCTCTACGGCAATATCTAAAATGTATTGCGGATCTAATGATGAACCAGGCAAATCCTCCGGCCCATGCTCAAAACCATGATCATAAGCCAAATAAATAGCCTTGCCGTTTGTTGTTATTTTTTGAAGATAATTTTTCATAGAATTTAGCTTTAGCCGACTATTTATTAGTATAAATTAAAAAATAAATCTAGACAATTGCTGTTTTTATTTGGGAAAAATTTTACTAATAATTCTATCGATCACCCAGCCCAAAGCAAAAATAGCGGCAAAAACCAATAACAAAGCCGCGCTTAATGCTCTAATATCAAAAAAGATTTCAGACAAAACAGCAGAAAAAGTATAACCAATGAATAAATAAAAAACCACCCAGGCCAAAGAAACAACAAGTTGGTTTTTTATATATTTTTTAACATCAAACTTCATTACACCAGCCACTAACTGAGTTAGGTGATTAAGTCCATAGGCAAATTTCGAAACAAATAAAATCCACGTGCCGCCTCGCTCAAAAATACCTTTTATTTTTTCCACTTTTGTTCGTTTAATTAGTTTTTTATTAATTAATTTTTCAATAAGTTGGTCGCCATAATGATAACCTAAATAAAAAAATAGGAAGTCGCCAAAATAGACTGCCGATAGCATTATGAAAAAAGTTCGCCACAACGGCAGAAACTCAATATGAATCATAGCGCCAACAAAAAGCATCAACTCTTCTCCTAAAAAAACCGCCAAAACAAACAAAATTAAAAATGTTATAAACATATAGGATATATTATAGCATATAATAAAATATAAATGGAAAGTGGATTGCCGATTTAATTTTAATTTTTTATTCTAAAAATAGCGATACTAATAATTAGTATAAAATTTTGTTGAATAGCTCGCTGGGTGGCTTATTTACAGTAAATCTTTATTCTCATTTTATAAAAAATTGGGCTAGACATCTAGCCCAATTTAAAAATTATTTAATTTTTTATAAAAAATTTCTTCTAATTTTTCATCAGCATCGCCCGCTGCCTTGCAGGCGGCGTAAAAGAAAAGCCAGGCCAGCTGTATCAGAAAAATAATTATTGCTGCTCCGAGAACAGAAATATTAATTACTTTTTTTATCATTAAAATTCGAAGGGGGAATCCCACCAAAATTGCTGGCCAAAATAATAAGATCAGAAGTTGAAGAAAATGTTGCGCTTTTTTAAAAATTTTTCTCATTCGCCCACCTCCTTTTTTTTTGATTTTTAAATCTTAAATCTAATTACATATTCATTTTTTAAAAAATTTGTCAATAGAATTTAAAAAACCCGCCTTCTGGTGGATTTTTGTTGGCTGTCTCTTTTGAACAAAATCCGAACTTTCTTCCGCGAAAATCCCGATGCTAATTTCTGAAAAATTCGCTCGGGCGGGGCGGGAAGGAAAAGGGGTTCGGGAAAAAGAAATTTCCGCCTCACCCTCGCTTTTCTTCTCGCCCACTTCGCGGGCGCGCCGCCGATTTTAGAAATTCTAAACTTATTATCCAAAAATAAAAAAAACGGGACAGAATGTTCTTCCGTCCCGTGATTAAGAAAGTTCTTTTTCTAACCAACGAACTGCCTTTTTAATGATTGGCTCTTTTGCTTTTTTAGAAAAGGAAAATATCCTGGAAGCAATTTCTTGCCAATTTTCAATCTCACTTTTGAGTTTCACTATAGTTACCAAAGCAATTCTTTTTAACCAAATATTTCTAGATCTTGCCCAAACATACAAAGTTTTAATTTCTTTTGGGGATCCACTTAAAATTTTTGCCACGACTTCACTACTTATCGTATCGCAGGTTGCCCAATTATCAAGATATTTTATAATCAATCTTTCAAGCTCAGGAATACTTACCTTTCCACCACTTTTAAGAAAAGCACCTAAAAGAAATATCCCAGCCATTTGATTCTCAAATACTTTTGTTGATAGCAAGTCTTTGATGGTTCCTAACCAATCTCTTATGGTTTCTCTTTCTTGAAATTGCTTGAAGTATTTCTTGGCAATTTTTCTAATCTCTTGGGTTTCCACTCCATAAGACCTCACTCCTTCACCAATCAATCTATCTCTACGCCTTGCAAATTCTTTGTCGCCTAGTGTTTTCAGCTCTTTATCAATAAGAATAGAAATTTTGTTATTTAAATTTCCCATAGATTGTCACCCCCTCTAAGTTATTAATTCCTGTATCTTCTCTCAACTCGTTTTCAATTTCTATACCTTTATCCCCTAACAATTTGTTTAATTCATCACGAGAAAGAAACCATAAGTGTCGCGTGTTGATCTTAGTAAAAATAATTCCTTCTCGAGCATCCTCTATGAAGTAAAATTCTTCCCATCTGTATTCATTTAATTCTTTTCTTAGCTCCATTTGATTTAGTCTTACTAAAAAGAGATGGTCTTTTACAGCACTATCAATACTGAGAATTTCTTTGTCGAGGTTACTTTTATTAGCTACCATAAAATCAAATACTAAGAGTTTAGGTCCTTTTGGATTTAAAGCTCTCTTTGCATAATCTAAGACCTTCTCCAAATCAACCAATGGCAACGAAAGATGTTTGCCAAGAACCAAGTCAAATCGTCCTTTAAATACTGATGGGATCCTTTTTAGAATATCTCTTTTTGCTAATTCGATATCCTTATCTTCCTGTAAAACTATTTGCCTTGCATATTCTAAAATATCAGCATCTTTGTCTACTCCCGCACATTTATAACCTAACTTTTTCAAGAATTTGAGATAACGACCAGCTCCGCATCCTATTTCCAATATGTTCGTTACGTTGTAACCTCTTTTTTTAACCCAGTTATTTATTCTGTTCACATCACCTTTATAGTCGAAAACTTGCAAATGAAAAGTATCCCATGCAAGTTTCCAATACATCGTTTTCTTATCCATCTTACCTCACCTCCTTCTTATGAAAAAAGGTAGTTTAGCGACATAGCCAGGTCTGGGTTGAATTACTTAGTGGGTAGGGCCCATGCATCTATCCAGCTTTGAGGGAATTGAATACCTAAAATGTAACCGAAGGCGATAAATTGTCCATGATGCAGGGTTTCGTGTCTTATCAACAGTTCCACAACACCAAATTTTGGTACTTCCACTCCAAAAATCGAAACTTTTTCTTCCCAATTTTTTACCTTTCCTACTGCCTCATAGAAGTTTTCATCACATTCGCCAAGAAATTGTTTTAATTCTTCTTTTGTTTTGGCAACAACTTTTTCTGATTCAAAAGTCAAGGTTGTCACCTTTTCCATCTTTGGTTCTTCTCCTTTAAGTACAGCTGCATATATTTTCTGAATTTCTCCCATTTCGTAAATATGCTTTGTGAAAGAATTAAGGCCTGGCCGTGGCAATTCTTGATTCAATTGCTCTAATGAAAGCGCATCTATCCAATCCAGTGTGAGCTGCCTTGTTTCTTTCCACCCTTTTAAAAAAGTTTCAAGTATTACCTCTTTTTCTTTTGTGATTTTTTGTTCTTTTTCCATGATTTCACCTCCATTTAAGTTGTTAAAAAGTTTTTCACTCTTTAACAATCTTAACAAATTTTATGAATTTTGTCAAAATTTTGATGGTTTGTAAAATTTCTTAGGAATATAATTATAAAGACCTTTAAGCCAAGGTTGACCTTCCCCTTTATTTGCCTTGGTATAAAATGTCTTTGATATGTTATCAATATAATAGAATCCCTCTCTGGTTATTTTATAACAACCATTTTCTTCGACTATCCATCCTAATTTTTTCAATTCTTTAATTTTTGCACTATATATATCATTAATTTTTTCTTTGAACATTCTTTCAAAACTTGCTTTTTCTACTGAAAGATGTCGAACGCCTAAAACCATATATTTCGCTTTCAATTCTTTTAGAGGAACCTCAATACCCATAACTCCTGGAAAATATCCATTCTCTAGAGCCTCAATATAACTTTTTATAGGATAAACATTTGCCCATACATGATTTCCAAAATAATGCGTATGAGCACCAGCACCAAAACCAATCATTAATTGTTGTGGCGCTTTCCAAGCATTTAGTACATATTTACATTCTTTGCCAGGTTTTGAAAAATCAGGTTGCATAAAGCGGCGATAACCAATATTTTCAAGAAAATCTCCAATAAAATAAAACATCTCCCTATCAATCTCTTCAGGTGGCATCTCTGAAGTTTTTCTCTCTAAAGGAGTTGCTTCCGGTTCCAAGCTATAAACACTAACTCCATCTGGAGAAAGTTTTTTAATTTTATTAAGATCAAATTTTAAATTTTTAAAATCTTGATTTGGAAGTCTATACATTAAATCCATCGCTACACAATTAAATCCTATTTTTAGAGCATCTTTTAAAAGTTTCTCATTTTGTTCAGCTGAATGGTTTCTCCCAATATTTCTTAAATTTTGATCTTGAAAAGATTGGATCCCCAAACTCACACGATTAACACCTGCTTTTTTATATTCTTTTAATTTATTAGCATTAACTGTGCTTGGATGGCATTCTACGGTAATTTCTGTTTTATCACTTAATTTGAAAATTTTACTTATTAGATTTAAAATCGCATCAATGTCAGTGGGAGTTAACATAGATCCGGTACCACCCCCAAAATAGATAGCAGTAACAATTCGGTTTCGTAAATCTGGATGATTTTTAAATAGGGATATTTCTTTTTTTAATACACCGAGATATTTTTGATAAATTAAAGGTTCGTATTTTGAAATATTAAATTTACAAAAGGGACAAATAGTGGGGCAAAAAGGAATATGCACATAGATGCTGATTTCTTTAATAAAATCAAAAGAGCGGCTGGAAAATATTTTGTCTACCATTTTCTGACTTACATTCCGCCAATTTATAGGGTATATCTCTATATACTCCCTATCAACTTTTATGTTCTTCATGTTTTTCATAAATTATTTTTGGAATTTTACCTCTCTCCGTATAAATAAACTGAGAAGGGTCTTTAAATAATTCAATGGATAATTTAACTTCTCGCTTATTTATTCCTTCTTCTATGTCTTGAGAAGATTTCGCTATTATCTTTTTAAAATCATTTTTCTTTTTTAAAAGATTATTATTTTTGATTAAAATTTTAAATCTTAAAATACTTCCTTTTAGTGTATTCTTAACCAGAATCTGATATTGAGGAACTTCACAAAAAATCATATTCAAAGCATTTTCTATTGATTGCAAAGAAATTTTTCTACCATCATAAAGCCAAATAACCTCTTTTATTCTTCCCCTAGGAAAAATTCTTATTTCTTTACGCCCACACTCACAAGGATTTTTTGTTATTTCCACTAAATCTCCTAATAAATAGCGAACTAAAATTGTGCCAGAATATCCTAATTTTGTAACTACTAATACACCTTTGTTCTCTTCCGCGGGTAATAATGTTTCGGGATTTAAAACTTCTATCAATAAGGTTTTGTCAAATATATGATAACCACAATGAGAATCGCATTCCGCTCCTATTCCATCAGTTTCTTCAGAGCCATAAATACCATAAATTTCAGCATTCCATATTTTCTTAATAGATTCTCGATGACTCTGTAAAATTGGTTCGCCAGCACAAAATACCTTATCTATCTTTAATGTTAGACCTATTTTCTTACTTAACTCTGCTATTGTCGTTACTTTGGAGGGCGTACCATAAATAACATTGCATTTAGTTGTTGCCAAAATATTTAAAATACTCGCATTGTCCATAGAAAGCCCTATGGGTACACTTAAAGCACCTATTCTTCTAAAGGTTAACAAAGCTATATGTCCTATATTCCATAAATCAAAGGGTTGTAAAATTGCAATTCTGTCTTTTGATTTAATCTTTCCACATAGAAACATCGCAGTCGCTGTTTCTACACTTTTTTGTATATCCTCGTTTGTTCTAAAAATTAATTTTCTTTTTCCATAAGTTCCTCCCGAAGATGCAAGTTGAACTAATTGGCTATTTTTACCAACAAAAGCGAAAGGATTGTTTATCAAATCGTATTCATAAGTAATTGGAAATTCAAAAAAATTTCTGTAATTGATATTTTCTAATTTATTTTTAAATTTTGAATAAAAAAGCGTCTCCTCTACAGCAAATTTTATATAACTTATTATTAGTTTCCCTTGCTTGGGATTTAGATTTTTATAATCTTTTTTACTAACTAAAAGAATCATAATTTGGTTTAAATTATATTAATAGCGCAGCAACGATTACACAAGTATATTTCTTTTTTACTAAACAATCTGCCTCTATAAATTGAATTTTTTCTATTTCTAAGTTTCTAGAATTAAATGCCTCTTCAATCATTCTTCCACAAGTTTTTTTAGCCTTATCTTTTGTAATATTAGTTCCGGCAAATTCAAATATAACCCCGTTATGCTCTTTGTAGTTTTTAGGAATGCCCAATCCTAAAATAGCTGTAATTCTTATTCCGACTTTTTCTCCAAAGATATAACAATAAACTGTTGGCACCACCGACCCAATTGAAGGTAATAATTTCCCCTGCTTGCTTTTTGTGAGATAAATAATTTTTGCTTTTGGAGGTATAATACTTGATGTCTGTAATAAATTAAAGTTACCTATTCCTGCATTTAATAAAGCATTATCGAATGCATTTAATTTCGTTGACCCCATTCCGATACCGCTTGTTAAAATTATTTTTGTTGGTAATTTCATAAAAAATTATTAACTAAAATTATTATTTTATTAAATCATCTACTCCAACGCCTAACGCTTTGGCGATTTTTGCCAATGTTTCAATAGTCGGGTTTTTGTTTGCTCCCGATTCGATTTTAATAATCGTGTTATAGGTGACATCGGCTAATTTTGAAAGCCTATCTTGAGAAATACCCATTTTCTGGCGATATTTCTTTATGTTTTCGGCGATTGTTGATTTATTGTTAAACTTCATTGTAGTATATTACTACAATCAAAGTAATAGATACAAAACTTTCTTAATCTCTTATAATGATAACAAAAATTTTTGAGAAAGCAAAGAATACAATCGGCGGGGCGGACCCCTGAAACAGATGAAAAAAGCGAGAACGGGGCAAGAATTACTTTTACTGAAACTTTTTCCTTTCTATTCTGTTCGAGCAAGGGAGAAAACTGAAATTTTCTAATCTGGTTGTAGAAATTACCCTATCGCCAATTTTCTTTATCATCTTACCAAAATTTAATCCACGGGTTAAAAACAGGCTGGGCTTCGGCGCGAAGCGCCGATGAGGAAATATAATTTTTTCTAAAAATTTAGAGTTTGAAGCGAACAATTTTGCTGCGGGGCTTGGATTCGAACCAAGATTACCTGGTCCAGAGCCAGGCGTCCTACCATTAGACGACCCCGCAAGTCGTTTATATTTTAATCAATTTATATCTAAATTCAATTAAATTCTCAGGTATTTGCGAATAGCAATGACACTTGAAAGAATACCCAAAACCAAACCAATCAAAAATAAAACACCGAAAAGGTTAAACCAATTGCTCCAATAAAAATGTATAATGTTAAACTCAGGAATAAAATTTTGAAGATATGGTGCCAAAATATAACAAACCGGAATTAAAATAATCATTGACAAAAGCGTGGAAGCCAAACTAATAATAAAACCTTGAAAAATATACGGACCCCTAATTAAGGAACTGGCCGCACCAACCAAACGCATAATTCCAATTGATTCACGATTAGAATAGATGGCTAAACGGATAGTATTAAATGTAACCAAAGCTGCCACAAAACCCAAAACAATTGCCAAAATAATACCAGCATTTCTTAGAGTATCAATTATTTTTGTTAAACGATCAATAATAACTTGATTTTGACTATAATTAATTTTATCGATAAATTCCGAAGGAATTTCTTTCTCTAAATAATTAGCAATGCCAGCATAATTTCTTGGATTCTTGGCTTTAATATTCAATGAAGCAGAAAGTGGATTATATCCCAGCTCCTCCAATGATTGCAAAATAACTGGATCGTTTTTATGTCTTTCTTTAAAAGCATTGAGAGCGTCATCCTGAGAGATATAATCGACTGAAGCCACTTCATCTAATGTTTCCAAATTTTTTTTAATCGCTAGAATCTGATTCTCATTGACGTTTGTTTTAAAGTAAATACTAATATCAATTTTACTTTGTAAATTATTTAGAACTGTTTTGCCGGCATTACCAAAAATAATTAATCCGGCACAAAGAAGAAGTGTTAATGTCATCACCGCAATAGTTGCACTCGAAAGCAATCCATTGCGTGTAAAATTTTGAAAACCGTATTTAATAATTCTTGCAACAAAAATAAACATATTTTTATATTATAAATTGACCTTCTTCTTCATCGCGAATGATTCGCCCGCTATCCAATGAAACAACGCGAGTATTTAACATATCCACTACATTTTTGTTATGAGTGGCCAACATCACAGTTGTTCCCAATTCATTAATTCGCAATAGTAATTTTATAATTTCCGCGGTATTAATCGGATCTAAATTACCAGTCGGTTCATCAGCAATTAATAAATCCGGCTTATTAATCATTGCCCGAGCAATGGCAACTCTTTGTTTTTCACCTCCTGATAATTCATGAGGAAAATTAAAAACCTTATCTTTTAACCCAACTAATTCTAACATTTGTGGAACAGTTTTTTTGATGTCCTGCGGAGAAAATCCAGCCGCCTCCAAAGCAAAAGCAACATTTTCGAAAGCAGTTTTATCAGGCAATAATTTAAAATCTTGGAAAATCATGCCGATCTGTCTTCTAATTTTTGGGAGTTCTTTATATTTTAATTTAGTAATATCAACTTTCTCAAAAAATATTCTTCCCTTCGTTGGTTTTTCTTCGCCGATTAATAATTTAAGGAGGGTTGATTTGCCTGCGCCTGACTTACCAACAATGGCCACAAATTCACCTCGCATTATCTTTAAATTAATATTATCCAATGCTGTTGTATGACTATTGTAGACTTTGGAAACGTTTTGAAAATACACAAGCTCCTCGTTCATATCAATTATTTTAGCATCAATAATTTATTTTTGCAAACAACTATTTATTAAGTAAAATTTCTGCTTGAATAAAACTATCCAGCTCTCCATCTAAAACTTCGTAAATTTCGCTAGTTTCAACATTTGTCCGCAAATCTTTAACTAATCTATAAGGATGGAGAACATAATTTCTGATCTGATTTCCCCAGGATGGTTCCACTTTTTTTCTTAAAATACTTTTTTCTTTATTTTTTTGCTGTTGCAAAAGATTGAATAATTTAATTTTTAAAAGATGAAGGGCTTTTTCTCTATTTTGAGCTTGAAAGCGTTCAGTTTGACAAGTAGCTGAAAGACCTGTTGGCAAATGAACGACTCTCACCGCTGTTTCTCTTTTGTTGACGTTTTGCCCACCAGGTCCAGACGAGCGGAAAAAATCAAATTTTAAATCTGCTTCATTGAGTTCTATTTCTTTTAAATCTATCTCTCCTATTTGAGGCAAAACTTCAACCAAAACAAAAGAGGTGTGTCTTAATTTCTTAGCATCAAAAGGTGAAATCCTAACCAAACGATGAACCCCGCTTTCGTTTTTTAAAAAACCGTAGGCGTAAGGCTCGTTAATTTCAATAGAAACATTTTTTAAACCAATTTCGCCGCCAGCCTCTTTCGAACCACCAGCCTCCTCTGAAAAATGCTGATGAATAACCTTATAAGGCCAGTTCTTTTTTTCAAAATAGCGGCAATACATTTTAAAAAGCATCCGACAAAAATCCTCGGCATCCCTTCCTCCCTGACCGGCAGTAATATTCATTATCGCTTCATTTTTATCATACGGGCCTGATAAAAAAATAATCATTTCTTTCTCTTTTACTTTTTCTTCTAAACTATTCAGTTGTTTCTGAATTTCTTTAAGCATTTCTTCATCATCAGTCCCCTCAACAAGTTCTTTTAAATTCTCCATTTCTTTATCAATGTTTAACCAAAAATTAATTTCATTGCTTAACGCATCTATCTCTTTCATTGTCTGAGCCGCCTGATCGGGAAAACCCCAAAAATCAGAACGCCGACTTATTTCTTCCAGCTCTTTCAATTTGTTGATTTTTTCTGAAAGATTAATTTTCTCTTCTATTTTTTTAATTTTATCTTTTAAATTATCAATTTGGATCTGAATTTGTTTCATTGAATTTTTTAAAAATTATTAATCTCGCAGTAAATGAGCCGAGGAGAGGATTCGAACCTCCAACCCATCGCTTACGAAGCGATTGCTCTGCCATTGAGCTACCTCGGCAAAAACTTTAAAGAACTTTCTGAGCGGGTGAGCGGATTTGAACCGCCGATCTTCTGCTTGGGAAGCAGACGTGTTGCCACTACACCACACCCGCATCAAAATAAATCATTAAAAAAACCTTTAATTTTTTGCCACATTTCATTAATAAATGAATGCGAAGTCGGTACAGAAGTCGTTTTTACTGTTAATTGTTCCATTATTTCTTGCGGCACAACCATCGCTTTTTCTCCTTCCTTCTTTAAAACATAGAGTTCCCTCGCCAACCGCTCTAATTCTTGTTCATTTTTTAATCGTTCTATTTCATCTGTCAATGCTTCATTTTCTTGTTTAAGCATTTCTATTTTTTTCATAATTGCCTCATATTCCATTTTTAACTTACGTTCGTTAAGAATTTGGCGGTAAAAATAAACAATCACTATAATGGCCAAAATTAAAAGAAAAATTAACAAAATTTTCGAATTTAAAATCTTTGGCATTATTTATTATTTTAACTATAAAATCGCAAAATCTCAAGTTTAATCTAATTTTAAAAGATCAAGATAAGCTTTGGTTGAAAGACGAACTCGGCCTCTTTCTTTTAATCTTTTTTTTCCTTCTTTTTGCTTTTTCCATAATTTCATTTTACGAGTCCGATCGCCACCATATAAATAACCTGTAACATCTTTTTTTAAGGCGGGCAGATTTTCTCTAGCAATAATTTTATTTTCAATCATAGCTTGAATGGCAACCACAAAATTTTGTCTTGGTAAAACATTTTTAAGTTTTGCCACCATCTTTCTTCCCTCCTCCTCCGCAAAACGACGATGAACAATCCGCGCCAAACTCTCCTCTTTCTCTCCTGCTAATAAAATTTCTAACTTAACCAAATCACCTTCTCGGTATTCCAAAAATTCATAATTCATCGATGCATATCCTTCAGTGCTACTTTTAAGCTTGTCATAGAAATTAACGATTATTTCGCTTAGTGGCGCCTCAAAAACTAAAATGATTAAATTGCCCAAATATTTAGTGGTCAAGTAATTCAATCGGTGCCTCTCTTTTAATTCCATTATAGATCCCACATACCGAGGCGGCGTAACAATTTCCAATTTTACCCATGGTTCTAAAATTTTTAAAATCTTATCAAAATCGGGCATGTCCGACGCTCGATAAACATTTACCTCGCTTTTATCTTTAAGAATTACTTTATAATTAACCGATGGCGTTGTAAAAATAACTTCTATTTTATACTCACGCTCCAACCGTTCTTTAATAATCTCCAAATGCAACAAGCCCAAAAATCCTAAACAAAAACCCTGTCCTAAAATAGAAAAAAATTCTGCTTTATAAACTAAACTCGGATCATTAAGTTTTAATTTTAAAATCGCATTTTTCAGCAAACCAAAATCATCATTAGAAATCGGATAAACACTAGCAAAAACCATTGGTTCTGGTTCTTGATAACCCGTCAATGGCTTTACTTCTTTAAAAACAAAATCAAAGTTTTTGGTTTTAATTTTCAAAGATGGTAGCAATGTAATAGTATCACCCACTCTTACTTTCATCGGTTCTTTCAAACCCGTAACAATATAGCCTATTTCACCAGCGCTTAATTTATCTGTTTCTTCAAAATTTGGCTTAAAAACTCCTACTTCATTAATTTTAAAAGGCGTTTGTGAAGCCATTAAAAATCCATACTCGCCCGCTCTTATCTCGCCATCAACAATCCGCACATAAGAAATAACGCCTTTATGATCGTTATAAATCGAATCAAAAACTAAAGCTCTTAGTTTGGAATTTGCATCAGTGGTTGGCGCAGGAATTTTTTCAATCACAGCATTCAATAATTTAATAACTCCCTCGCCGGTTTTCGCCGAGACCAAAAAAATTTCTTCTTCGTGCACGCCCATCAAAGCTACTAACTCTTTCTTAACTTCTTCAATTTGGGCATTGGGCAGATCAATTTTATTAATTGCTGGAATAATCACTAGATTTTGTTTTTTGGCCAATTGATAATTACCCATCGTTTGCGCTTGAATACCTTGAGTAGCATCAACCAATAAAATAACACCTTCAACAGCCGCTAAACTTCTTGAAACTTCATAGGTAAAATCAACGTGGCCCGGCGTATCAATTAAATTCAAAATATAATCTTCGTTTTGATAATGGTAAATCATTCGCACTGGCTGCATTTTAATAGTTATCCCCCTTTCCCTTTCCAAATCCATTTGATCCAAAAACTGATCTTTCATTTTTCTTTTATCTATTGTTTGGGTTATTTCTAAAAAACGATCGGCCAAAGTCGATTTTCCATGATCAATATGGGCAATAATAGCAAAATTACGAATTTTTTTCATATTTACCCACAAATTTCTTTATCAAAGGATAATCCTTTAATAATTCTATCAGTTCTTCTTTCATTAAAAAATAGTTAATAGCTAAATAAATTAAAACAAAAATAGCACCACCGCTAATTAAATAAATGATGGCAATTATTTTATCTTGGGGGAATGGAAGAAAAGAAAAAATAATAAAGAGAAAAATGAAATCAGCTATTGTGGCCAAAATAATTTTTTGAAAAAATTTTTTGAAATTTAACCACAATCCTTCTTTGCCCATCAACAAATTTTTTCTTTTTATAAACCAAATTAACAACACTAAATTAATAAAATTGCTAATTACAAATGAAATGGCAATACCTTTAATACCTAATCGCGCGGCCAAAACCAAACTCAAAAAAACATTTAAAATATTGGCGCTTAAACCAGCCAAGAATGGCCGCCAGGCGTCTTTTTGGGCAAAAAATACTCTAATTAATAATGGCAAAAGGCCTGCAAAAATAATATTAAAAGAAAAAATACCCAAAATTAAACTCGTTTCTTTTTGGGCTGTCAGATCAAATTGTCCGTATTTTAAAGTGAGAAAAATAATTTCTTGTCGAAAAATAAAATAAAAAGCGGCAGCCGGAAGAAGAAAAAACAAAATATTTTTAAGTGTTTTGATAAAATAACTGGAAAATTCTTCGGCGTTAAAAGAAAGAGTTGCTAAAATTGGAAAAGCGGAGATGGCAAAAGAAATGGCAAAAATATTTTGTGGTAAAGAATGTAAATCATTCGCAAAATTAAAAATAGCCAAACTTCCCTTTTCTAAATGTGAGGCAATAATTGTGATAACTAAAAAATTTATCTGGGTTGAAATTAAACTTAATGTTCTTGGACCGGCGATACTAATTAAATTTTTGATGTTTTCTGATTTAAACGAAGGCAAAAAATTAAAGCGGAAATTAATACTTTTGAGCGATGGAAATAAAACCGCCAAATGAAGAAAGGCACCTAACAAAACACCAATCGCCAAACCAATTGGCCCAAAAATTTTTGTTAAAAAAATGGCGCCAATAATAATACCTAGATTATAAAAAATGGGTGAAAGCGAAGTGACAAAAAAACGCCGAAAAGTTTGAAGCATTCCTCCAAAAATTGCAGAGGCGCCCAAAAAAATCGGCTGAAACATCATCACTCTTAAAAACTTTGCTACTTCTTTTTGAGAAGAAACATCAAAACCAGGAACAATTAATTTAACTATCAAAGGCGCAACAATTAAAATTAAGAGAGCCGCGATAAACAAAACGAGAATAATTGTACTTAAAATATTGTTCGCTAATTGCCAAGCTTCTTCTTTTGATTTATTTAATTTTTCGGCAAAAAAAGGAATAAAACCAGCCGACAAAGCGCCACTAATAAAAATTACATAAATTAAATCCGGCACTCTAAATGATGCCCAATAAATATCCAAAATTCGACTGGCACCAAACTGATAAGCCAAAATACCATTTCTTAATAAAGCAATCAAACCATTAAGTAAATAAAAAAAAGCAATTATTACTGCCCCACCACTAATTGTTTTTGACTCAAAATTAAAAATTTTCTCTACAAATTTATTCATGGCTAATCAACTTTTCATTTTACTCCTTCTAGCTTAAAAGACAAGTTATTTCTTTTCATTCATTATTAACGTTTGCAAATTTTTATAAATCATTGCTACCAAAATCGGTCCCATCCCGCCCGGCGTTGGGGTAATTAATAAAGCTTTGTTTTTTAAAGAATCAAAATTTAAATCACCGCTTATTTTGTCATTTTGTTTTTCAAAACCGAAATCAATAACTACTGCCCCCTCTTTAATCCATTTATCATCAATTAAATTAGCCTTGCCTACCCCACTAATAACAATATCGCAATTTTTGATAATTTCTGCGGGTTTTTCAGTATGAATATCAACGGTAAAAACAGTGCATTTTTGTTTTAGGAGCCAAACAATAATTGGCAAACCAATCAGTCGCCCCGCACCCACCACGCCAATTTTTTTATTTTGAAAATCAATTTGATATTTATCAAAAATAAATTTTAAGCTCGCAACAGCCGGTGGTAAAATTTTACTTCGACCCAAACAAAATTGACCAAAATGACGTTCGTTTAAAACATCGGGGTCTTTGTTGATCGGAATGATATTGGCTAAAGCGTTGGTGTTAAAATTTTGGGGTAACGGTAACTGTAAAACAACACCCTTTATAAAATCTTTTCGAACAATTTCGTTTAGTTTCTTTCTAATAGTTTTGTTAGAAAGCTTTTTATCAAAATGGAAATGAAAAAACTCTATTCCCAAATAGGCGGCTGCTTTTTGTTTTTGTTTGATAAAAGTTAAATTCTCTTTTTCATCTCCAATAGAAATAACCGCCAGCGCTACTTTCTTTCGCAGAAAAAAATTTTTTAACTCATCCAGAATTTCCTGAGCTAAATTTTTACCATTTATAATTTCAACCATCTTTATTTTTTATCTGTAAATAAGATGGACGGTTGTTCCGCCATTAACAAAAATTCTTGTTAAATCAACATCTGAACCATTTAGTGATTTAGACCAGTTTAAATTCGGCAACCTCATTTCCCAGTAATGCTTTTCATTATTAGCAAAATTCTCGATTTTAGAAAGAGTCACTCGGCCATCGGGTGATTTAGAAAATTCGACTTGTAAATTGCCCGCTCGAGAAGATAAAACAAGAATATCATATAAACTTAATTGTCCTCCTATCACATCTCCTTCAAAAACTCTTTTATTCTTACTATCATACTGAATAATTAATCGAGCTTTATTAGCTTGAATTCGAGATAAATAAACTTCTTGTGTTAATTGATTGTCCAACATAAAAAGATAGCTATTTAAAATTACCGTTGCGACAAAAAGTACTGCCATAAAAGAAATAGCGCCCCAATATAACGAATTTGAAATCATTACGTCTCTCATATTTTTAAAAAATATTAAAAAGAGCTAAATATAAGTCTATTAAATTCGAACCGAAAAAAATTGTTATTAAAACACCTAAAGCCAAAAAAGGGCCAAAAGGAACCATTGATTTTAAAGTTCTTTTTTTGGCTACTAAAAGTATTATACCAGCAATTGAACCAAAAATAAAGGCAATGACTAAAGCCAAAATACTATTCGTCAAACCCAAAATTAATCCAATAAAAATACCCAATTTTACATCGCCAAAACCCATTCCTTTGCCTCGACTAAAAAGATAAATTAAAAATAAAAAGCCGCTGGTAAAAATCGCTCCTAAAATTGGTGATAACCAAAAAGGAATTTGGCAATTAAAATAATCAATATAGGAACCTAAGAAATTAATCCCGCAAGTAAAAAAATTGTTATGGGGATTTTGATTAATCCAATAAAAAAATGCGTTAAATAAAAAAGCCAAAACAACACCAAACAAAATATAGTTATCGGGCAAAAGATAATATTTAAGATCAATAATGGATAAAATTATTAAAATTGATAAATAAATAGCAAAACTTAATAATAAAATTACCGGCCAAGAATATATTTGTTGCGCCAAAGCTAATCGTACCGGCGTTAAATTATAAATTTTTAAAAATAAACCTAGAAAAATTACTGCCGTTAAAAATTCAACGATTGGATATTGGTAAGAAATTTTATTTTTACAATAACGACATTTTCCTCGAAGAAAAACAAAACTAAAAATAGGTATCAAATCATACCATTTTAATTGATGGAAGCAAAAAGGACAGCGGGAGCGACCGCTGACTAATTGAGAAAATTTAATATGAGAATCGGGCTGGAAGCGAGTTGTTATGACATTAATAAAACTCCCCACTCCCAACCCGATTAAAAATAGAATCACTGACAAAATGATTTCTACCATAACATCCCTAATTTTCCTTTTACATTCCTATACAATAAACAGGGTCATCGCAAGAAACATTATAAACAGTTCCATCTAAATCATTTTGCAATAATGAAGTATTGGCATCTGGATCCTCAATGGTTGCGCCAATAACATAATGCTGACCCGTTCCATCAACTCCATAAACATATTGATAGGGACTACCATTGGTTGGATCTTTAGGAATGCTTGTAATTCCAATGCCGGCACTAGTTAAAGCGTTTTCCAAATCAGTCCACGTATTTATACCAGTGGGGTAAGTACCATTTTTCATATAGTACACCTCTAAACCATTCTGCACTTCTTTTAAATCAGCAATTCTTCTTGTATCACGACCTCGAGTTCTAAAACTTGATAAACCAACCAAAATCAAAGCAGCCAACAAACCAATGACAGCTATAACGACGAGCATTTCGATTAAAGTAAAACCTTTGTTTTTATTACGCATTGAATTGTTTTTTATTAATAAATCGACCTTTTATTTATTTATTTTATAATATTAAAATTCGATTTAAAAGACCTGGGCTAAATTATAAATCGGCAAAAGAACGGCAGCAATAAACAAACCCATAAAAATGCCCAGAGCAATAATCAATATTGGTTGGATAATTTCGGCAATATTACCTACTGTTTGATCTACTTCATTGCTGTAAAAATCCGCCACTCTTGTTAATAAATCCTCTACCCTTCCAGAAGCTTCACCAACCGAAATCATCTGAATAACCATCGGCGGAAAATAATCAGGATATTGAGCAAGATACTGAGAAATGGTTGAGCCTGTTCTAACAGCTTCGGCTGTATTCATAAGAATTTTTTCATAAACAATATTAGTGGTAATTTTTCCTGAAATCTCTAAAGAATTAGCAATTGGCAATCCTCCTTTAATCAAAGCGCTACAAGAGGACGCAAAACGACTCAAAGCAACTTTTTTAATAATCCCTCCCAAAATAGGAATAGAAAGAGTAGTTTGCTGCCAAAATCTTTTGCCCTCTTCTGTTCTTAAATATCTAATAAATAAGAAAATTGCTACGCCAAAAAAAAGAATTAACCCCACACCCCAATTCAAAATAAAATCGCCAATATTTAATAAAAACCGAGTAAGAAATGGGAGTTTTACATTCGCCTCAACAAAAACGCCTTTTAATTGAGGAATAACTACCGTTACCACTAAAATTAAAACAGCCAAGAAAACAACTAAAATAAATATAGGATATATTAAAGCATTTCTAAATTTGCTGCTTAATTTATTTTCCTTTTCTAAATAATCAGCTAAATAATTTAGTGTTTCTTCCAATCGACCTGACAATTCTGCCGACTTAATCATGTTAATATAAAAATCGGAGAAAACTTTTGGGTGTTTTGAAAGGGCCTGAGAAAGATATAGTCCGCCTTCTACATCAGTAAAAACATCAAAAATAGCATCTTTTAAAATTGGATCGTTAATTTGGTTATATAAAGTTTTAAGAGCGTCTATCAATTGAACTTTGGCGGAAAGCAAAGTGCTTAACTGTCTTGTAAAAATCATTAAATTTTTAATTTTGACTTTCCGAAAACTTCTTAGTAAATCTTCAAAAAATCCTTTCTTTTCCAAAGATTCAATCGAAAGAACATAAATTTTATTATCCTGCAAAACTCTAACGGCTAAATCGCGATTGCCAGCCTCAACCACACCGCTTTGAATTTCTCCCAATTCATTTCTTCCTGTATATCTAAATTTAGCCATAGTTTTATCGAGCTAAAAGATTAGCTAACTCGGCCGGATTTAATGAATATGCTTGGGCCGTCTCTAAAGAAATTTCGCTTTGTTTAACAAGGGTGGCCAATGAACGATTTAAAGAAATCATCTTTTCTTGGATACTTGTTTCAATTACTAAATCAATCTGATAAACCTTATCATCTCTGATTAAATTACGAATGGCTGAATTGGTAATCATTACTTCACAAGCGGGAATGCGACCGCCATTTAATCGGGGTACCAATCTTTGAGAAACAATACCTACCAAAGTTGAAGCTAATTGAGTTCTGATTTGGGCTTGCTGCGAAGCCGGAAAACTATCAATAATACGATCTATTGTTTGAGAGGCAGAATTGGTATGAAGAGTAGAAAAAACTAAATGCCCCGTTTCAGCAGCAGTAATAGCTGTTTGAATAGTTTCGGGGTCGCGCATCTCTCCAACCATAATTACATCGGGGTCTTGTCTCAAAACTGATCGCAAAGCGCGATGAAAACTTAAAGTATCGCTATAAACCTCTCTTTGATCAATAATCGAGCGATCTTGAATAAAAACATACTCGATTGGATCTTCAATTGTAATAATATGGGAGGTTCTTTTATGATTAATTTCATCAATTAAAGCAGCAAGTGTTGTTGATTTACCATGACCTGCTGGACCAACCACCAAAACAAATCCTTGGGTATATTTTGTAAAATCATGCAGTACCGGTGGCAAATTTAATTCTTCAATAGTTCTAATTTTATAAGGAATAAATCTTAGAGAAGCAGCCATATTGCCTCTCTGGAAATAAACATTAACCCGAAAACGAGCTTTATCAGATAAAGTATAAGAAAAATCAATTTCCCGGTTTTTAAGAAATTCTTCTTTTTTTTCTGCTGGAAGCAAAGCATCGATTAATCCAGCAACAATATCTTTTGTATATACTTCTTCTTTAACAATAGGCACGAGACGACCATCAATTCTTAGGGTCGGCTTTCGACCAACTGAAAAATGCAAATCAGAAGCATTCTCTTGCGCGGTAAGAGTTAAAAGTTGTTCTAATTTGTCTTTATAAAATAGATCCATATTTTTATTAATTATAAACCAATTTAGATTTTATTCCAATTTCACTGTTTCTTTAAGAACTTCGTCTATCGAAACAACGCCCTCTAAAGCTTTAATGATTCCGTCTTGCCGTAAACTAACCATTCCTTGTTTTTCCGCTTCTGCTTTAAGGTTAGCCTCTGAGGGGTTGGTTAAAATAACCTGCTCTAATGATGGGGTCATCTTTAAAATTTCAAAAATAGGTATTCTGCCTTTAACACCTTTAAAATTGCATTCTTTACAACCTTGGGGTAGATAAATTTCGTATTTATCTTTTTTATATTTCTTCTGTAAGTCTGCTGGCAATGAAGCAACTGTCTTTTCAATTTCTTCTTTAAGAAGGCCGGTTGCTTCAACTTTCTGCTTACAATTATCACATAATTTTCCCACTAAACGTTGGGCCACCATTAAAATTAATGAGGCTGGCAATAAATAAGGTTCAATTTTCATATCAATTAAACGTGGAATAACACCTATAGCATTATTAGTATGTAAAGTTGAAAGTACTAGATGACCGGTTAAAGCAGCGTGCACTGCTAACTCAGCGGTTTCATTATCACGAATCTCACCTACCATAATAACATCGGGGTCTTGACGAACAATTTGTCTTAATCCCGAAGCAAAAGTATAACCAATTTCTGGTTTCACCTGCGATTGATTTAATCCTTCAATAAAATACTCTACCGGATCTTCCAAACTAACAATGTTAATATCTTCTTGGTTTAATTTCTGAAGAACGGCATAAAGAGTTGTGGTTTTACCAGAACCCGTTGGACCAGTGACAAGAATCATACCAAATGGTTTTTCAATTCCTTCCAAAATTAATTTTTGGTGATAATCCTTAACGCCCAATCCTTCAATTGTTTTTAATCCAACATATGGGTTCAAAATACGAATGGCTACTTTTTCGCCCAATGCCGTCGGCAAAGTTGAAACACGAAAATCTACTTCTTTATTATCTATTAAAGTACGAAAGCGTCCATCCTGTGGTATTCGCGTCTCATCGATTTTTAAATCAGATAAAATTTTAATACGGGCAATGATAGGTGGTTGCAATTCCAAAGGCAAACTCATAATTTCTTTTAAATCGCCATCCAATCTAAAACGAACTCTCAATCGATTTCTCATTGGTTCAATATGAATATCAGAAGCATTGGAATTAACGCCTTCCTCTAAGATAGTTGAAACAATTTTGATTACCGGCGCTTCTTCGGCAATAACACCACTCGCCTCATCAATTCTAATAATTTTTTGTTGATATAATTGGTGAGTGGTTTTCGCTTGTCTCTTAAATATTTCTACGCTATCTTGAATTTCTTTTAAGCGGATAGCAAACGAACGATAATGTTTCCACAAATTCTCTAAATCGCTTTTAGTAATAAGATAGATGGCGATATTTAATTTTTTCTGTTTGGCAATAAACTTTAAAATATCTTGCGCCTTTAAATCATCTGGGTAAAGCATGCCGACATATAAAGTATCCTTTTCCTTTTTAAAGGCAATAATTTTATGAGTACGAGAAACTTCTTCCGGAATAATATTTAAAACCTCGTTAGGAATTACTTCATCTTTAGTAAAAGTCTTTAATGGGATTTTATAATATTCACTTTTAATTTTGGCTATTTCTAGATCAGAAACGAGATTCCGTTCATAAATTAAATCCTCAACATTACGATTCAAATTTTGACTTTCTTTTAATAAACGATCAGCCAGTTCTTGGTTGATCTTGTTATTCTTAACCAATAAATCAAGAAAGTTTTTGTTTGGAATCATTGTAATTAAAATTAATAAGGAATAAATGGGTTAGGACGACCCAAATTGGGCAATTCTACCGATTCTGTATAAGAATGCAAGGACTGAAAAATTGGATTATTTATAATTTCTTCAGGCGTTAATTTTAAACCACTTAAACCTCCCGTAACATCTGAAGTTGAAGTGGTACTAGGTTTTGACACGACGCCTTTTGAAGATGCGACCCCTCCTGTTTCTTCTGTTGCCACATTAACAGTTGTAACAGTTGTTTGTTTTTTAGCAATTTTTTCGGGCGCAAAGAAAACAAAATAAACAATAGCAATAGCAGCTATTAAAATAACTATAATATAAATAAAAATATTAGTTTTTGGTTTTTGTTCTACTGTTTCCATATTATGGTTGATAATAAACGTTTAAAGTGACTCGAAGATTAAAGAAATTAGATGATGTTTTCTCCGAAGTAGCCACTCCAGCAATATTAATTGAAGTAATATCCATTAATCTTATGTTGGTTTCGATTGCATTTAACCACGTTTTAAAAGATTCATAAGTTCCAACCATCGACAACTCCATACTGATAGATTGAACTGGATTAATCAAAGAGGCTTTCTGACTTGCTGAACTAACATTTGATGAAGAAGGTGAACTAGATGTTGAACTCGAGGAAGGAGTTTTTACTGTAATACTTTGGATTAATATTCCGCTTTCATTAGAAATTTTATCCAGTTGTGCTAAAACATTAAACAATTCATCGGTTTTAGGGAGCGTTAAAGAAACCATTTGATTAATATTTGATGAATTTTTGTATTGATTAATAATTTCTTTAGCGAGTTGTAAAGACTTACTCTGTTTTGCGTATTCTTCTTTCACAATTTTTAAAGCATCATTTAAATCCAAAACTTTTAATAAAGCCGGCCATGTATAGTTAAAAAACACTATTAGTGATACTAGGAAAAAGACGATTATCAATATTAAACTAAAAGTTCTTTTGGTTGTTTCTTGCATAGGTTAATTATTTTAAAATAAAATTGGGATTAAAAGTTATTTCGAGACTGAAAGAAATTTTATTGTCGCTTGTTCTTAAATTTGTTAAATTAATTTTGCTAAATTCTGAAACTTTCTGAAAAGCTAAAATTTGCTGAGCGATGAATTCTAAATTATCTGAATAACCATCTAATTTTAATGACTTGTTTTTATAATCGTAAGAAAATGCAGAAAAAGCCACTTTTGGATGAGTTATTAATTCTAATCGTTCAAAAATTTTTGAGGTATAAATGTGATTGCTTAGTAATGCTTTCAAATTTATTAATTGCGAGTAAAAGCTCAACACTTCTTTTCTATCACCCTCAGCAATCTCATTGCTCAAAGATTTAATTTTATTATTAATATCACTGATATTTTTATTTAAATAATTTTGATAGAAAGTCGCTATAAAATATAACCCCAAAGAAATAATTAATAAAATAATCGAGAGGGTTAATAACTTCCCCAACCAACCACTGGATTTCTTTTTAGCATATAAATCTATATTTTGAAATTCAGCCATATATTTTAATTATAATATTTTTTAAAAGCTATTCCAAGCCCCTTAAAGCTGCTCCGGTAGCCACAGAAAGAAATGGAGCTACATCACGCAAAAGAGGCTCTAGAAAATCAGCATATTTTATATCTTGAAATGGCCACGCTTTTTCCACCGGCATATTTAAAAATTGTGTGAAATAATCTACTAAACCTGGCATATTTGCCCCTCCGCCGGTAATAATAATTCGTTCGATTTTTTTATTGGTTTTCTGTTGATAGATATCCATCATTCTTAAAATTTCGTTGCCGAAGTTATCCACAATTGGCATTAAAATATTAACAACTCCCATCTCCTGAGGATCAACTTTAAATCCTTTTATCTTTTTAAATTCTTCGGCTCGTTCTTTAGTAACGCCCATACTACGACTAATAACATGTGTGATTTCGGCTCCACCAATATTTAATGTTTCGTAATTTGTTAAAAAACCATTCTCAACAATAAAAAAATTAGTAATTTGCGTTCCCATATCAACAATCAAAGTATTTCTTTTATCGCCTTTTATTAATGAACGAACTAATGAAATTCCTTCAATCTCCCAACCAACCACATTTAATCCCAACATTTCCCCCATTCTTTTATATTTATCAATTAATTCTTTTGGGGTGGCGATTAAAACAATGCTGCTTTTCTGTTTTGTTCCTTCATTTATTTGACCAACCAACATCCAACTAATCTCCAAATCATCCAAGGGAACTGGTATATATTTTTTTGCTTCAAAAATCACGGCATTAGCAATTTCTTTTTTATCAACAAAAGGCAAATCAAATTGGGTGATAAAACTAGAAAAAACCGGCAAAGAAAAAATTGCTCTTTTAGTTTTTGGTTTTAAAACCAAAAAAAGTTTTTTGATAAGATCAACAGTAATATCCTCAACTAATTTAAAATAGTTGCTTTGAATTGTCGCGTTATTACGTTCTAAATAACCATAAGTTTCTAAAATTCCATAATTCTCTAAAACCCTCTGATCGCCTGCCTCAGATAGTTCCACCACCTTAATATTAGTTGTTCCAATATCAATTCCCAAAACACGCATAGTTAGAATTCTTTATCTCTTTTCTATTATAAAAAACAATTATAAAATATTAAATAAAATTATCCACAATAATGAAAATCACAGATATCAAAAATTTTATTTTTGATTGTCTTTTCCCTGTTTATTGTGTCAATTGTCAATCTTTTGTTCCGTCTAAAAGGAAACGTTACTTATGTGACAATTGTTTTAATAAAATCTTTATTTCTTCCGGATTCGTTTGCCCTATTTGTCATAAACGACTAAGCGAGTTCAAAAAATGCCACCATTCCAATAAAAAATCTTATCTCGATTTTTTGGGATCAGCTACTAATTATGAAGATGTGGCTGTTAAAGCCCTCATTCATCAATTTAAATATAATTATATTAAAGAAATTGCTTTAACTTTAGGAGAATTTTTGATTATTTTTTGGGAAAAAACAACAAAAACAATTAATGAAAATTGGAAAGATTACATCATCATTCCTGTTCCCCTTCATAAGAATAAATTTTGTGAACGCGGTTTTAATCAAAGTGAAGAAATAGCTAAAGTCTTTGCCACTCAATTTAATCTTAAAATTTTTAACAATGTTTTAGTTCGTAAAGTAAACAATCCGCCTCAAGCCCAAATCGAAAGTTATGAACAACGTTATAAAAACATCGAGAATATATTTTCTATAACAAATCCAGATTTAATCTATAAACAAAAAGTAATTCTTGTTGATGATGTTTTCACCTCTGGCGCCACCCTTCAAGAAGCGGCGAAAGTTTTAAAAAATAACGGCGCTGCAAAAATCATCGGCCTGACAGTGGCGCGCTAAAAACTATTTGTAATAAATTTTTGGCAAAAACCTCAAATCTAAATACTCTAAATTATTTAGCTCAAAATTACTTTCGAATAATTTAGGAATGAATTTCGTTGTTTCCAATAATTTATTAAGGCTAATTAAAATTCTAAATCCTTTATCACACACCGCAACAATATCCTGATTTTCTAATTCAAAATATCTAAAGTTAAAATTTTTTTGAATAACTGTCGCTAAATCCTTAACCTTTTCGAGATCAATCGTTAATTTATCGCCTAAATGATAAATATTGCTGCTTTTGTTATAAATTAAAATTAGGTTTTTTGCATTGTTTTCATTTATTGAATAAAAAAGCACTCCCTCTTTATCTAAATAAAAATATTGTTTCGATCCCTCATCATAAAACAAAAACAGCGGCTCTCTTTCTTTCACTAAAATTTTTATCGTTTTATTTAAAAAATTCTTTTGGCAATTTATGCTTTCTATCGCCAGTGAGGCTTCCCCAATTTTATCACACGAATCATTGTTCCAAAAAAGAAGATTGTTAGCCAAACTAAAAACTTGGAATAATCTTCGATTATGATTAATTTCCTGAAATTTTTTATAAATATCCCCAATTGAAGCTAAATTATTGTTGGTAATTATTAATTTTTCAAAAAAGAAAATTTTAGAATAGAAAATAAAGGCCCACGCGGCTATTAAAAATAAAAAAATGAAAGACATTACTAATAAACGCTTTTTTTTCTGACGCCTTTTTTGAATTTGTCTTAAGCGGTAGGTATTAAGATTGGTAGCAAACATCAAATATATTATAAATTATAAATATTTTTTGAGCACCTCCGGTATCTCAATTGTGCCATCTTTTCTCTGATAATTCTCTATGATAGCCACCAAAATTCTGCCAATTGCAAAAGCAGTTCCATTTAAAGTATGAACATATTGCAAACCTCCTTTGCTTTTGTAACGAATATTTAAACGCTGAGACTGAAAATCCGTACAATTACTACAAGAATGGGTTTCAGCATAACGATTTTGCGATGGCAACCATGCTTCAATATCAAAACTCTTTGCCGAAGGATTAGCTAAATCACCAGTACATAATTGAACAACGCGATAAGGAATTTTTAGAGCCTGCATCAATTCTTCTTCAATGGACAAAATTAACTGATGTTCACTTTCAGATTGTTCTGGGGTACAAAAAATAAACATTTCTAATTTTTCAAAATAATGAACACGCCATATTCCCTTTGTATCTCTACCATAAGAACCTGCCTCTCGCCTAAAACAAGGAGAAAAAGCAATATAACGAAGCGGCAATTGTTTTTCTTCCAAAATTTCATCCATATGCATCGGCCCAATGGCCTGTTCGGCCGTCCCAATTAAAAACAATTCATCCTGCGGAAAATAATAACGCTCGGCCAAATCTTTTTCTTCATCAATATAACCCATTGCCTTCATTGCTTTGCTCGAAATCAAAGCCGGCGGAACCACAGGAATAAATCCTTTTCCTTTTAAAACATTCATCACCCATCGGACTATCGCATATTCCAAAAGTACTGCTTCATTTTTTAAATAACCAAAACGCGTTCCTGATACTTTTGCCGCTCTTTTGACATCAATCCAATTATCTTCAACCAAAGACAAATAATCTTTAGGCTCAAATTTAAAATTTGGTTTCTCTCCTACTTCTCGCAAAACAACATTCTCTGTTTCATCCTTTCCCACTGGCACATCAGGTAATGGAATGTTGGGTATGCGGTAAAGCAATTCGTCCAATGATTTTTCTAATGGCTCCAATTGTTTTTCTAATTCTTTGATTCGCTGCTTAGTCCCTTTTGCTTTTTCTAAATGATCCTGACTGAAATTTTTGGCAGCTTCTTTTGATAAAATATTTAATTCAGATCTTAAAAATTCTATTTCCGACAAAACACCCCGATATTCCTTGTCCAACTCAACAATTTTTTTAACAAGGTTCGGGTCTTTATTTTTTTTCTTTAAACCCTCCTCAAAATAGGTTGGTTTTTCTCTAATTTGTCTTAAAAGATAAGTAAGCATATTATTTATTTCGCATAAATGGAAAGAAAATGACCTCTTTAATAGATGGAGCGTTAGTTAAAAGCATTACCAAACGGTCAATGCCAATGCCTACCCCAGCAGTTGGGGGCATGCCATATTCTAACGCTTCAACAAAATCTTTATCAAAAGGACTGGCCTCCTCATTACCTGCCTTTCTTCTCTGTTCCTGATTCTTGAATCGTTCTGCTTGATCAACTGGATCATTTAACTCAGAATAACCATTAACAAATTCGACGCCCGCTACTACCAATTGGAATCGCTCTGTCTCTTCTTTATTTTCTTTTCTGATTTTTGCCAAAGGAGAAAGAGCAACGGGATGATGAATAATAAAAGTAGGTTGAACAATTTCTTCCAAGCAAACTTTCTTATAAACCTCATCAAGAAGTTCCCATCTATTTTGATTCTTCATCTCATCTTTTATTTCTACCCCTCTACTCTGCAAAAAGGCCAAGATTTCTTTTTCACTATGTAATTGAGGATCAAGATTAGTTTTTTGTTTAATTAATTCCAAAAAACCAATTCTTGGCCATGGTCTTTCAAAATTTATTGTTTTGTTATCATAAGTTAAAAGCAGAGGGTTTTTGCTGTTGGCAAAAATTTTCTTAAGGATGGTTGTGATTAATTCCTCAACAAAATTCATCAATCCTTCATAATTTTGATAAGCCCAGTATAGTTCCATCATTGTAAATTCGGGATTATGCGTTTTATCAATACCTTCATTGCGAAAACATTTGCCAATTTCATAAATTTTTTCAAAACCACCAACAATTAATTTTTTTAAATAAAGCTCTGGCGCGATCCTTAAATAAAGCGGCATATTCAAAGCGTTGAGTTTGGTTTTGAAAGGGCGTGCTAAAGCTCCGCCATGGAGAGTTTGAAGTATTGGTGTTTCCACTTCTATAAATCCCTCTTTTTCCAAAAAATCTCGCAAGGCGCGAATAATTTTTGCTCGTAAATAAAATCTTTCCTTAACGTCTTTATTGAGAGCTAAGTCGATGTAGCGTTTGCGAAATCTCTCCTCAACATCTTTTAAACCATACCATTCTGAAGGTAATGGCTTTAAACTTTTAGCCAATAATCGCCAATTTAAAATTAATAAACTTTTTTCTCCGCGTTGGGTTTGAAAAGGATAGCCGTTTACTTCAATAAAATCACTTGCATCTAAAAATTTCTCAACATTCTCAAAATTTTTTGTCTCCCCTACCCTAAAAACCAATTGCAAATCACCAGTTCCATCTCTTAAATCAACAAAAATAATTTTGCCATGAAAACGCAAGCTCATAATTCTACCAGCTAACCAAACTTTTTTCTTTCGCTTGCTCCACGTCTCAAAATTCAATAAAACCTCTTCAATAGAAGTATTTTTCTGTGATTGACTAGGATAAACATCCTCTCCTTTTTTTATCAATTCCGCCACCTTTTTCAATCTTATTTTTTTTATTTGATCAGCTGTTGACATATTATTTAATTTCTAAAATTTTATACTTTTTACAATTATTATTGGGTCCGCAAAATGTTACCTCATCCCCAACTTTTCTATTTAATAAAGATTCACCCAATGGCGACTTAAAAGAAATGCATTTTTTGCCTGGATCACTTTCTAAAGAACCGACAATAGTGTATTCTGAAATATTACCATTTTCATCTTCTAATTTCACCGTTGATCCTATATTTACTTTATCATTTTTTTCTTGTTTTTCAACAATAATACAATTATGCAAGATGCTTTCGAGCTCAGCAATACGCTGATCATTTTTTTGCTTCGCCTCTTTGGCTTCAGCATAGGCCGCATTTTCCGACAAATCCCCTAATTCTTTGGCATGTTTCAAATCATTCGCAATTTTATTACGAATTTTTGTTTTTCTTTCTTCTAATTCTTGTTTTAATTCTTCGTATTTTTCTTTGGATAAATAAATTTGGTCGCTCATAATAAAATAAAAAATATGATCTTTCTAAAGACCTTCGATTCCGACTAAAATCCTCTATTTTTATAATACCACAATAAAATATCTTTTACTACTGGAATAGCATTCAACGAACCCTCTGGAACATCCTCAATCAAAACTAAAATTGAAATTTTTGGATTTTCAAATGGCGCAAAGCCATAAAATAAAGCATTTATTTTTGTGTTACCAGTAGTTTGAGCACTACCACTTTTACCGCCAACGCTAAACGGCAAATCAGCTAACAAATGCGCTGTTCCCATAACACTTTTGACTGTTTGGCCCATCCCCTCTTTTACAATCTTTAAATCATCGGGGTTAAGAAAGTTATCTTTAATAACTTGGGGATTGTTTTGTAAAACGATTTGATTATTATTGGCGCTAATGTGATCAACAAGATAAGGCCTTAATAAACGACCCCCGTTAATCAAAGAGTTTAAACTGGTAATAAGACGGATAGGGGTTACTGTTAGATCACCCTGTCCGATTGAAACATTATAAGTATCACCTATTCGCCAAGGATTTTTGCTTTTTTCGTCGGGAATATAGCCGATTTTTTCGGATGGCAAATCAATTCCTGTAATGGAATTAAATTGAAATTCTTCTAAATATTTTTTTATTTTTTCAATTCCCAACCCTTGATATTGTTGATAGCCGCCACCAATGATATAAAAATAAACATTACTTGAACGTGCAATTGCATCAATCATATTCACATAACCATTATTGCGCCAATCAACAAAAATAGAAGGTTTATCAGGAAAATAAGGATTCGGGATAGTAATATAACCATGCGTTTCAATCTTTTGATAAGGATCTATGATCTTCTCTGCCAAAGCCGCCGTGGCCATAATAGGCTTAATAGTTGAACCTGGATTGTACATTCCCAAAATCGCTCGATTAAATAATGGTTTGCTGCTATCATTAACTAATTTCTGAAATTCTTCAATACTAATACCTTTTGAAAAAAGATTAGTATCATAGCCAGGATAACTAACTAAAGAGAGGATTTCACCGGAATTGGGATTAGTTACAATCACCACGCCTCCTCTGGGTTTTGTGCCCAAGCTTTTTATTTGTTTTGCTAAACGATTATAACTATATTCTTGAAGATCAGCGTCGATTGTTAAATATAAATTATTACCATCGACCGGCTCTTTAACTACTCCTTGATTAAGAATTTCCATTACAGCATTTCTTAAAATTCTTATTTCACCATTTTCTCCCTTTAAATAATCTTCATAAAATGCTTCCAAACCGCTCTTACCAATTTTCATAAATGAGGGATAGTAAATTTTTTGCTGTATATCTTCCTTTGATAAACGGCCGGTATAGCCTAAAACATGGCTAAAAGCAAAACTATTTGTATATTGCCTTAAGTTTTGTTTCATTACTTGAATAGCTGGAATATTGGCAAAATAACTCTCATATTTTATTGCCTCTTCTCGTGTTAAATCAGCTTTTAAAACAATTGGTTCTAAATTTTTATTTTCTTCTAATTTTTCTTCCGCTAATGAAGCAGCAATATCTTTATCTTGTCTGATTTTCTCTAAAATTTCTGTCCTTTCTGTTTTATCAACCGGCAAATAAACAGGGAAAAGAACCAAATCAAAAACTTCTTGATTATAAACCAATTCCTTATTAAATTTATCAAAAATTAAACCTCTATTAGCAATAATAGGAATAGAAGTCATCGCATTTTGTTGGGCGGCTAATTTTAATTCTTTCCCCTTGGAAATATTCAAAACAAAAACCCAACTAAGAGCAAAAACCAAAAACAAAACAAAAAAAATCAATAATAAATCCAAACCCCAGCGGCCAATATCTAATTCCAGCCTTTGCACCTCTTCTAAATCACTTAATTTAGACAGCGCCTCTTTATTAAACAAAATTTCTTCCGCTTCCAAAAAATCGCTTTTTCTTTTTATTTTTTTATTTTTTTTGAAATTTAGCCTCATTGTTTTCTAATTATTTTTAATGTTATTTTAAAAGCTTCTCCAATCAAACCTAAAAGAAAAACAAGAAAAGCATTAATTCCAATTTCCAAAAGATGATTCCAACTCAAAAAATAACCAAAGAAGTTATTTCGGAAAAAGAAATAATTAATGGAGACATAAAGAAAATTGAAAATAATAGTGCCCAAAAAACCAAAGAAAAAATTTAAAAAAAGATGTTTTTCTACTAAATATTTTCTTCCCAAGAATCGAAACAATAATACCAAAATTAAAAAACTAATTGTATAAGTAAAGTTAAATAAACTTGTAAAATCATATACCAAACCACCAATAAAAGTCCCAACCAAAATCAAAGGCCAACTCGGATTAAAAATATTAGCTAAAATACCAATTAAAACAAGATTTATTTTTACTCCAAAAATATCAAACCAATTAATAAAGGTTATCTGTAATAAAGCGAGAATGCCAATAAAAAATCCAAAAAGAATTATTTTTAAAAAATTATTGATATTCTTTTTCATTTTAGATAATAACTAAAACTTGATACAACTTTGTCCAATCAATAGCTGGCTCTACTTTTATCTCTTGAAAAATTTTTCCAGGTGATTTAATTATTTCTTTTACCTCTCCAACATATAAATTCTTAATGAACTTATTATCCAATCCGGAAGTATAAACAATATCACCTTCATTAATTTGCGCTTTAAGAGGAATCAAATCAACACGAGGCGGCAAAAAATCATTACCATTAAAAAGTCCTTCCTCTTTATTTTCGCCAACAAAAACTGCTGCTTTAAAATCCGAATCAGTAATGGCTCTAACGGTACTGAAACTCTTAGAAACATTTATGATTTCACCCACTAATGTTTTTCCTCCCCACACAACTATTTGACCAACTTTAATCCCATCCTCCTCTCCTTTATCAATAATAAATGTTTGAGAAAAATTTAATGGCGAACGGCCAACAACATTTGCTAAAACAAAATTAAAATTTTTTGATTTTTTTAATTGCAGGGCTTCTTTTAAAAGTTCATTTTCTGATTTCAAATCTTGATATTCAATTAAAAGCGATTTTAAGGCTCGGTTTTGAAAAATTAAAAGATTGTTCTCTTCTTGGAGATCTTTGTATTTAATAAGGCCGTTAACCCAATAATCTACCCCCTTAATGATTTTGAGAAAAAACAACCTCAAGCCCTCAAAAAAGCTCTTTGATTCGGTTGCTGCTGAAACAAATTGAAATTGGAACAAAATTAAAACAAGAATAATAATTATTAAACTATTCTTTTGTTTGTGATTCATAACTCACAATATTCTTGTATTTTTCCAAATCTTCAATAATCATTCCCAACCCTCTCACTGTCGCCGTTAACGGATCATCGACTAATTTAACAGGCATCGCACAATAATTTTCAATTAAACGATCTAGATTGCGCAATAAACTGCCACCGCCAGACAACCAAATGCTTTTTGTTGAAATATCAGCTACTAATTCTGGAGGTGTTTCTTCAATGGTTGAACGAATGGCTTCAATCAAAACTTTTAATGATTTATCCAGCGCTTTAGCAATTTCATCTGTTGTTAAAACAATCTCCTTTGGTAATCCAGTGGCTAAATCTCGGCCCCGAGCAATCGCCTCTTTTTTCTCCATACCATTAACTTTTGCTGCTCCTATTTCTAATTTTATTTGCTCAGCCGTCATTTCTCCAATTAATAAACGATACTCATCCTTAACATACCTAATAATATCTTCATTAAATTTTTGACCAGCAATTTTTAAACTCTTATATCGAACAATACCACCCAAAGAAATAACAACAATATCTGTCGTTCCACCTCCAATATCAACCAAAATATTGCCCGAAGGCTCAAAAATAGGAATATGACTGCCGATGGCCGCTGCTAAAGCTTCTTCAATTAAATAAACCTCTCCTGCTCCAGCATTTAAAGCAGCATCAGCCACAGCTTTTCTTTCAACTTCGGTAATGCCGCAAGGAACCCCAATAATTACTTTCGGACGATAAGGTAAAATTCCCATCTTAGATTTGCGGAATTTTTTATAAAAATATTTAAGCATCTCTTCGGTTAATTCAAAATCAGAGATAACACCATTCGTTAAGGGTTGAACAGCGGCAATATGCGGCGGCGTTCTTCCTATCATTGCTTGAGCTTCTTTTCCAATTGCTAAAATTTCTCCAGTTTTTTGGTTATAAGCAACAACCGACGGTTCATTAATTACAATCCCTTCTTTTTCTAAATAAACAAGGGAATTTGCAGTTCCCAAATCAATTCCTAACCCCGGCGATAATTTGGATAATAATTTTTTAAACATATTATTTTAAAATTTTTTTAAAGTAGTTTTTCACTTGCGATAGCTTAATAAATTCAATCTTATCACTATTTCGACTTTTAACCTCAACTGATTGTTTTTGTAAAGTTTTTTCACTAATCACCACTCGATAAGGAATACCAATTAAATCAGCTTCAACTAATTTTTCACCAGCTGAAAAATCCAAACGATCATCATACAATACTTCAATATTGTTTTTCAATAAATCATTATAAAGTTTCTCCGCTGCTTTTCTTATTTTATTATCTATCTTTTCATCAGGATGATTAATTTTCAATAAATGAACAGCAAAGGGTGCAACGCTTAGCGGCCAAATAATTCCTTTATCATCATGAGAAACCTCAACTACTGTTCCCATCAAACGCCCCACTCCTATACCATAACATCCCATAATAACTGGCTTCTTTTGACCATCGCGATCAATAAAATAAGCACCAATATCCTCACTAAATTTGGTTCCCAATTTAAAAATATTTCCCACCTCCACCGTTTTTTCTTCCTTAAGAATACCTCCGCACTGAGGACAAGTTTTTTTAGCTTTATATTCTCCTAATTGCTTATTTTGAGCGAAGCCACATAATTCACACAAAACAGTAACATCTTCACCAGCCGGCGTTTTAACCATAAACTCATGAACCCTTTCTTTGGTAAATCCAGCACCAGAAGCTTCCACCGCAAATGATTTTAAGCCGCAACGGGAAAAAACTTTAAAATAAGCTTTTTTTGCTTCCTCATAATAATTATCGAGATCTTGTTGGCTGGCATGAAAACTATATAAATCTTTCATCATAAATTCTTTGCCACGCAATAATCCAGATTTTGCCCTCGGTTCATCACGAAACTTATCTTGAATCTGGAAAATGGCTTTGGGCAAATCCCTATAAGTATGAATGTTTTTTCTTACTAATTCGGCAATCATTTCTTCATGCGTTGGACCTAATACATATTCTTTATCGGAACGATCCTTAACTTTCATCAGAGCATCACCAAATGAATCCCATCTTCCCGTTTTTTGCCATAGTTCTTTAGGCATCAAAACAGAAAGAAAAACTTCTTGCCCTCCAATCGCTACCATTTCTTCTCTGATAATTTGTTCTATTTTTTTATAAACTCGCCAACCTAAAGGTAAATAAACAAAAACACCAGACATTACTTTATCAATAAAGCCTGCTCGAATTAATAATTTCGCATTAATCGCTACTTCGTCTTTGGGAAAATCCCTACTAACTTTAGAAAATAATTGTGATTGCAGCATATTTCTTTTTATTTTAAAACTTTTTATATTTTTTTCAATTTGACCTTAAAATAATTTAACAATATCACGATAAGTAATAACAACAAAAATCAATAATAAAATTGCGAAGCCAACAGTATGAATTAAATTTTCTACTTTATTAGATACAGCCTTTCCTCGAATTTTTTCTATTAAAATAAAAAGAATTCGACTGCCATCCAATGCTGGAAATGGCACTAAATTAATAGCCGCCAAATAAACGGATAAAGTCGCCAAAAATTGAATAAAATAAGCGGTTCCTAGTTTTAAAACCTGCGTTCCCAATACTGTAATTCCTACTGGCCCGGCTACTTCTCCAATCATTCGCCCTTGAAAAATTAATGACTTCAAAAAAATAAAAAGCATCACAAAAACATTTACAAACAAAGAAAGACCTGCCTTTATCCCTTCCCAAATGCTTCTAAAAAATGGATACTGAATAAAACCGGTCTCGCTAATAACCACCCCCAAAGGACCTTCATTTTCACTAACTTTTTCGCGAGGCACAATCTCGATTGTTAACTTTTCTTTTCCTCTTTCAACATTTAAAATAATCGTTTGACCCGCATATTTTTTAGTAAATTGCTGCATCTCTTCAACGGTTGGGTTTTCAATTAAATCTTCTCCTTTCTGAAGGCTTAAAATCCTATCGCCCATTTTTAAACCCGCTGCCTCGGCTGGCGAATTCTTTTGTATTTCTAAAATAGAAAGTTTTATATCTTTCATGAATGCCAAATTTTCTTTTTCAGCTACGGCCGGAATTCCGATATTAAAGCCAATAGAAAAAAGAATAATTCCAAAAATTAAATTCATAATCACACCAGCCGCTAAAATTTTAATGCGCGTAAATGGCGGCCGATTAGCAAAACTTTCTTTTTCTTCGGGATGGTCACCATCTTCACCATAAATTTTAACAAAACCACCAATCGGCAAAGCATTAATGGAATAAACCGTTTCTCCTTTTTTAATACCAAAAATCCTTGGCGGTATTCCCAAACCAAACTCTTCTACTTTTAAACCATTTTTCTTGGCAACCAAAAAATGGCCCAACTCGTGAACAAAAACCAAAATATTTAAAGCGATAATAAAAATGATAATTAGCATCATAGATCAATTGATAACTATTCGTATAACTCTTTTCTTTTATTTTCGATAATTTTTTCTATTTCTTCATTAAAACCATCTATAACCTTCTGCAATTCATCCTTCCCGCGATATTTATCATCTTCAGTAATTTTTTTCTCCTCAAAAAGATTCTTTATTTCTTTTAATATTTCCTCTCGCGCTCCTCTTAAATGAATTTTGGTTTCTTCTCCTTTCTTTTTTACCAATTGAAAAATTTGTTCGCGACGTTCTTGGGATAAAGGCGGCAAAATAACTCTAATTTGAAATCCCTCGATAGCGGTTGTCACACCCAAATTAGCCGCTTGAATAGCTTTTTCGCAGGCATTAACATTACTTTTATCCCAAACTTGAACAATTAAACTGTTTGGCAAACTTACTTGAATAGAAGCAATGTGCTTTAAAGGCAAAACAGAACCATAAGAAGGACATTCTACTTTTAAATTTTCTATCAAAGCTGGCTGAGGTCTATTAGATCGAATCCCGGCAATTTCTGCTTTAAAATTATTTATAATCTCTTGGCCTTCTTTTTTAAATTTTTCTATTAATTGATTGATTATCATTTTTTAAAAAAATTATATTCGACCGCGGTTTTTTAATTATAATTTATTTTTATTTTTTGGATAAGCTAATTAATATATTTTCTATTTGTAAACGAGGATTTAAATTGGCATATTTAACACCTTCAAGTGCTTTAACAAAATTTCTTATTATTTTACCATCAATCTCACCTTTAACATCAGTATGTTTATAATCTTTAATATCAAATTTATTAAGCATTTGGTCGCGCAACAAAACAATTAGATTCTCGATAAAATCAACTGCATTTTCATTTAAAAATTCTTCCAAATAAACCTCCATTAATTTTTTTTGCTCCAATCCTTTTTTTAAACTTTCGTTGATTCTTTTTTGATAAAATTTATCTTTGGGTAAAAGCGGAATTTTAATTATTCTCAAGCGCGATAAAAGAGTTGGCAAAACATTATTTTCATCTTTACTAATTAAAAAGATAGTCGTTTTAAGTGGTGGCTCTTCGGTAAGTTTTAAAAGTGAGTTTTGGGCTTCAATCGATAAATCTTCGGCTGTTTTGATAATCAAAACTTTCTTTTCTTCGGTGGCTAAATATAAAAGCTTTTGAATTTCTATAATGCTTTTAATCGCAGGTGCAAATATTTGAAATTTTTCCTTTATTTTTTCGTCTAATGATCCTTCGTCAGCGATTAGATAAATTAAATAGGAGTTGGTAATTCTCTGAGCTAATTCCAGTGTTTTTTGAAAACTTTTCTCAGCATCAAGACTCAAAAACAACCAGCCGCCTTCGATTTTATTATTTTCGATTATTTGATTAAAATATTTTTCCAAATTCATTTTATTTTTTGCTTAATAAAGCGCGTTTATAAATATCAAGATGTTCCAAAATAATTCCTGTTCCTTTTGCCACACAATAAAGCGCTTCATCAGCAATATAAGCATTAACACCGGTAATTTTTGAAATAAACTCATCGAGATTTCGCAACAAACCGCTTCCTCCAGAAATAACAATTCCTTTTTCAATAATATCAGCCGCTAATTCAGGTGGGGTATTTAGAAAAACATTGCGAATTGCCTCGCCGATCTCCTCTAAATAAGGAGTAATTGCCTCGGCAATTTCATTAGAATTGATAACAATTGAACGAGGCAAACCGCTGGTTAAATCTCTACCTTTCGCCTCAGTTTCAATTTTATTTTTTAAGGGTATTGCTGCGCCTGCTTCAATTTTAATTTTTTCAGCTGTTTGTTCGCCAATCGCTAAATTATATTTTTTTCTTACATAATTAACAATCGCTTCATCAAACCTATTACCAGCCACTCTTAAAGAAGCCCAGGAAACAATTCCACCCAAAGAAATAACAGCAACTTCTGTTGTGCCTCCACCAATATTAACAATCATATGACCAGAAGCAGAATTAATAGGAATACCAGCACCTAATGCCGCTAAAATCGGCTCTCTTACCACATAAACCTCTCTGGCGCCCGCTTCTAAAGCTGCATTTATTACCGCTCTTCTTTCAGTAGAGGTAATGCCAGCAGGACCAGAAACAATTAAAGTTGGTTTAAAAAAATTAAAACCTCCCAACGCTTTAGAAACAAAATATTTTAACATCGCCTTTGTTGTTTTGTAATCAGCAATAACGCCATCTTTTAAAGGACGATAAGCACCAATATCTTCGGGCGTGCGACCTAACATCTCTTTTGCTTCCTTCCCAACGGCTAAAATCTTATTATCATGCAAATCATAAGCGACAATAGTTGGCTCAAAAATCACAATACCTTTTTTGGGTACAAAAACCAAAGTATTTGTTGTTCCTAAATCGATGCCAATTTTTTTAATAAACATAAAATAAAATTTTATTTTTCCTGAACGACTCTTTTAATATAAGCGCCGATATTTTGTAATCTTTCTTCGATTTTTTCATAACCGCGATCAACTTGCTCAATACCATAAACCTCACTTTTCCCCTTCGCTGCTAACGCAGCAATGATTAAAGTTGCTCCGGCTCTTAAATCAAAACTTTTTATTTTTGTTCCGTACAAAGGCGTTGGTCCGACGACAACAATACGATGCGGATCGCAAACAAAAATTTTAGCGCCCATTTGTATTAGTTCTTCCACATATTTAAATCGGCCCTCAAATAAAGTATCAAAAATTAAACTTTCTCCTGCTGCTTGAGTCATCATCGCGGCAAATGGCGCCTGTAAATCAGTTGGAAATCCGGGGTATGGTAAGGTTTGGATTTTGGCTGCTTTCAAGGAACTATCTTCACTATTGATAAATACTGATTTGTCTTCTATTTTATATGAAACGCCTATTTTTTTCAAATTTCTAAAAACCATTTCTAAATGCTCTACCGGAACATTTAAAATTTTCAAATTGCTTTTGGTGGCTGCTGCTAAACTGAAAAAAGTTCCCGCCTCAATATAATCAGGACCAATACTGTGTTCTATTCCTCTTAATTTTTTGGCTCCTCTGATTTTGATCGTATGAGTACCCAAACCTTCAATCTCAGCACCCATTTTTATTAACACCTCTCCCAATTCTTGAACATGCGGCTCAGCTGCTGCCAAATGTATTTCACTTTTTCCATCAATAGAAGCCAAAAGCATCATTAAATTTTCCGTCGCTGTTACACTAAATTCATTCAAATAAATATTGGTTGGCTGCAATTTTTCTGGCCTCTTTAAATAATATTTCTCTTTATCAACTTTTTCTTCAACCAATTCAATTCCTAGATCTTTGAATCCCTCAAAATGAGCATCCAAACCACGCACCCCAATATGGCATCCGCCCGGCTTGGCAATTTTTAATTCACCCAATCGAGCCAAAATTGGACCAGCAATTAAAATTGAAGCGCGAATTTTTCTAACTAAAACTGTATCCGCATTAGAATTTAAATTTTTAGCCTGAATTTTCAAAACTTTTTCATCTAACCATTCTATCTCCGCTCCCAAATTTTTCATCAGATCAATCATTACCAAAACATCAGTTAAAAGCGGAATATTTTTTATAATGCATACTTCATCCGTTAAAAGACAAGCGGGTAAAATAGCTAAGGCGGCGTTTTTGCTGCCCGCCACCGCTAATTCGCCTTTTAACTTTTGACCACCTTCAATTTCAAAGAATTCATTCATCGTTTATATTTAAACAAAAAAATTCCGAAAATACAAGTTAAAAATTTTTGTGCTATAATAAGAATATTATGAAAAAAATCGTTATAAAAAGTTGTTCCCCTAAACAAACACAAAAAATTGCTGTTACTTTAGTAAAAACGCTTCTTAAAGAAAAAAGATTATTACCACCGCACATCTTTGCCCTTTCTGGAAACTTGGGCGCTGGTAAAACACATTTTGTTCAAGGCGCTGCCCACGCCTTAAAAATCAAACAGAAAATTTTAAGCCCCACCTTCGTTATTATCAAAGATTTTAAAATCAACCATAAAAATTTTTTTAAAAATTTTTATCATATCGACTGCTATCGTTTAGAAAAACCTTCGGAAATTAAAAATTTAGGGTTTAAAGAAATTGTTTCTGAACCAAAAAATCTCGTTTTTATTGAATGGCCGGAAAAAATCAAAAAATTAATTCCTAAAAACGCCGTTTGGATAAAATTTAAAATTGTAGATGAAAAAACTCGCGAAATAAGTTTTAATACTCAATTATGAAAACCCTGGTTTTAATCGATTCACACGCTTTAATTCATCGTTGTTACCACGCTTTGCCTAATTTAACTACGCCAAACAACGAACCAATTGGCGCTGTTTATGGCACTATTCGCCTTCTTTTTAAAATAATAAAAGAACTAAAACCGGACTATTTAGCTGCTTGTTTTGATTTAGCTGAACCAACCTTTCGCCATAAAGAATACAAAGATTATAAAGCAACACGCCCCAAAACAGACGAAGCGCTCATCTCTCAATTTGCCAAAGTTAAAGAATTTTTTGAAAAAGCCAAAATTAAGTATTTTGAATTAGCAGGTTATGAAGCCGATGATCTTATTGGCACCTTAGTCAAAAAATTTTCCTCAGAAAAAGATTTAAAAATTATTATTTTAACCGGTGATTTAGACACTTTGCAATTAGTTCAAGATGATAAAGTAGTAGTTTATACAATGAAAAAAGGTCTTCAAGATACGATTATCTATAATGAAAATTTGGTAAAAGAAAGGTATGAAGGCCTATCGCCCACCCAATTGGTTGATTTCAAAGCTCTCAAAGGCGACCCTTCGGATAATATTTTAGGCGTTAAAGGTATTGGCGAAAAAACTGCTATCGAATTAATCAAAAACTTTTCTTCACTAGAAAACCTTTATCAAACAATAGAAGACAAAAATTTTTTACAATCAGAAAAAGCTCGTTTGATTAAACCCAAAATTTTAAATCTTCTTTTAGAACAAAAAGAGGATGCTTTTTTTAGCAAGTATCTTGCCACTTTAAATTGTAATGTACCCCTCGAAATAAAAAGTCTTGAAGAGATAAAATTCAACAACATTAAAATTGAAGACATTTTACCACTTTTTCAGCAATGGAAATTTGAAAGTTTAATCGCTCAATTAAAAGAAAGCTCAAATCAAAATGATAATCCTCAACAATTAAGCCATTCTTCTTTTAACACAACGACAGAATGGCTCAGCCTTGAAAAAATGCCCTTAAAAAATCTTTCTGAAGAAATCATTATCTTTTTTGAAAATAATGAACTGCAAATTTTTACCAATAACAAATTTTTTAAAGGATCTATTGATTCATTGCCGGCTGATTTTTATCTTCATTTACAAAACAAAAAAATTATCGGTTATGACATAAAAAATATTATTAAAACACTGGGTCTTTTTGAGCATCAAAATTTTTATGATATTGGGATTGCCCAATGGCTGATTAATTCTGAAAATAAAAACTATTCTCTGCAAAAAATCTGGCACAATCTTTTTAAAAAACCACTGCCTTTGATTAACAATCTGGAAATTATCCAAAAAATATATGAGGCCCAAAAAGAAAAATTAAAAGAATTGGGACTTGAAAAGGTTTGCTCTGAAATTGAAATGCCCTTAATTCCTGTTTTGGCCCAAATGGAAACGTGGGGCATTAAAATCGATGTTGATTATTTCAAAAAATTAACCGCCGAGATTGATAACGAAATTCAACAAATCACCCGGCAAATCTTCGATATCACCAAAAAAGAATTTAATCTCAATTCACCAAAACAACTTTCTGATATTCTTTTTAATCAATTAAAAATTACTGATAAAAAATTAGCCAAAACATCAACCGGACTTCTTTCCACACGAGAGGAAGAATTAATAAAACTCAAAGATGTTCATCCGATCATTCCTCTCATTCTTCAATATCGCGAATTAATGAAATTAAAAACAACTTATTTAGACCCATTGCCATCAATGGTAGATAAAAATTCGCGTTTACACACTAATTACAACCAAACCGGCACTGCCACTGGTCGTCTTTCTTCTGAAAACCCCAATCTTCAAAATATCCCCATCGAAAGCGAATGGGCAAAAAAAATTCGAAAAGGTTTTAAGGCAGACGATGGTTATCTTTTTCTTGGATTTGATTATTCCCAAATTGAATTACGTATTGCTGCCTCGCTTTCCAATGATCCCAAAATGAAAAAAGTATTTCTAGAAGATGGCGATATTCACACCATCACCGCCGCTGAAATTAATAATACTTCGCCAGATAAGATTACTCCTGAAATGAGACGACAAGCAAAAACATTAAATTTCGGCGTGCTTTATGGAATGGGTGCCAAAGCTTTTAGCGAAACAGCTAATATTTCTAAGGAAGAAGCGAAAAAATTTATTGATGAGTACTATCATGATTTTGCTAATGTTCGCCAATGGCAGATTAATACCTTGGCCGAAGCCCAACAAACAGGCTATGTCAAAACTTTAACCGGCCGAATTCGATGGGTTTACGATTTAATCTCTGGCAATCAAAAATATCGGAGCTTAGCTGAACGAGCCGCTATTAATTTCCCTATTCAAGGCCTGGCTGCTGATATTATAAAAAAAGCGATGATTAACATTTATCAATGGATATTAAAAAATAATCTCAAAAATCAAGTGCGACCTCTCCTTCAAATCCATGACGAATTAATTTTTGAAGTTAAAGAAGATCGGATAGATTGGGCCAAAAATGAAATTCAAAAAATAATGGAAAAAAATGAGTGGCTTTCCGTCCCTCTTAAAGTCCAATCATCAATTGGCAAAACATTGGCCGATCTGAAATAAATTAAGGCAGAATTTTCTTGATAAAAATTGCCGTTGCCACACTAAAAACTAATCCAATTCCAAAAATCATTATGATAATTTTATCAGAAAAATTATTGGTTTGTTTTTGCGAATAATTGTTGGCTTGAGAAGTTGGAAGATCGACGCTTGATTGATTTTTGGTTAAATTTCCTTCAACAATAGAATCAACCTCAAAATTTTTCTGATTATTCGCTTGGGTGTTTTCAAATTGATTTGGTTTGCCTGGCGTCAAAATTGAAGTCCATTGCCAATTATTAGGACCTATCCGCGCATAAGAAAATCCTTCTTCTGCTTTTCCTATATAACTAATTTTAAAAGCCATTTCATTGTTTGGAGAAAACAAAGTCAATGTTTCATTACTATTATTCAAAGTAATTTTTGTTGTTTTATAAGGCAAAACAAGAAAATCTTTTGCTTTGATAACCTCATCCTTAAAAGAATATTTTTGACCACTAACATCTTCTAGCCGCCACCCTTTCAATGGTACATCTGTTTCACTATCATTGTACAATTCAATCCATTCACCCTCCTCATCATTGCCAACCGGATTAGGCAAAAATTCATTGATGATAATTCTTACTTTAATAATATTGTTGCTCGTTGGCGGAGGAGTAAGATTTTCTTCTTTTTCATTTTCTTCAATTTGAGCAACTGGCGTTGACAAAGGAGTATTTACCGGAGTTGGTTGCTGGCTGGGTGAAATACTTGAATTTACTTTTTGACAATTAAAATTATTTTGTTCGCCAGGTGTACCTCCCAAAACATTTGACTCACAAAAATCAGGAACAGAATCAGATATTCGCTCCAAAGAAAAACCATTACCATTGCCGCCTTGATTTTTATTATAAGAAACTTCCTCAACTACATTACCATTTTTATCAATTAACTTCAACGTGGCCGCCGTATTATTCAAACTCATAACCGTATCAATTACGATGCCTGAAAAATTTGGATGGGTTTGCAAAAATAAATCTGCCTTATCAGCCAAAATTGCAAAGCCTTCTGGCGGAACAATCATCGAGCCTTGTCCTCCGTTTTTTGGAGGAGGATTCAACAAATGATTACTGCCATCATTAAATTTCCAACCACTCAGATCAACTGGCTCACTAGAAATATTTTTTAACTCAATCCATTCCATATCATTATCCGCCCCCTCCAAATCATACATAATTTCATTAATGATTATTGATCCGGCTGCTTGGGACTTAAAAAAACAAAAGAAAAGAAAAATGACTATTAAAAAGAAAATCTTAGTAAAAAAATCTAAATTTTTCATACTAAAATTCCCTTTAATCAATGAGTTTTTTCTGCTGTGTTTTGTTAGCTAAATGATAAAGGTTTAAATGTTTATAACCGGCTTCGCTTACAATGCGGCCACGGATAGTTCTTTCCAGTAATCCCAATCTCATCAAATAAGGTTCGTAAATCTCCTCAATTGTATCTTCTTCTTCATTAGTTGCTGCCGCCAAGGCTTTAATACCCACCGGCCCGCCATTAAAACGATCAACAATTACCTCTAAAATACGACGGTCGGTTGCTTCCAATCCCCATTCATCAATATCAAATAATTTTAGGGTTTTTTGGGCAATTTCTTCATCAATTACTTTTTTTCCTTCTACTGTAGCAAAATCTCGACTGCGCTTTAATAAACGATTGGCTACGCGCGGGGTTGCTCGACTCGCCTTAGCTAAAATTTCTTTAGCGCCCTCCGTCATTTCAATATTGAGCAATCGCGCGTTGTTGGCTAAAATTTTTTTAATATCTTCAATCTCATAAAAATCCAGTTTAAAAATTGCTCCGAAACGAGAACGCAAAGGACTAGACAATAATCCAATGCGGGTAGTGGCGCCAATTAAAGTAAATGGGGGCAGATCAATTTGAACAGCGCGCGTTGATGCTTTTTTTCCTAATACCAAATTTAAAACGCGCGATTCCATTGCCGAATATAAAACTTCCTCAATCATTTTATTTAAACGATGAATTTCATCAATAAACAAAATATCTCCTTCTTCTAAATTAGCCAACAACGAAGCAAGATCAGCTGCCTTTTCAATGGCCGGCCCAGAAGTGATTTTTATATTTGCTTCTAATTCCTGGGCAATTAAATAAGCAAGTGTTGTCTTTCCCAAACCAGCACAACCATAAAACAATAAATGGTCTACTGCTTCTGCTCTTTTGCGCGCCGCTTCAATCATTATTTTCAAATTTTCTTTAACTTTTTCTTGGCCAACAAAATCATGCCACTTTTTTGGACGCAAAGCGTTGTCTAAAATTGGATCGGTTTTAAAAATATTCTTTGACATATCTTTTCAATTTAAAATTATAACACATCCCCCGTTCTTTTCAATGTAATAATCCTCTTTTCAGGTTTATTAAGTTATCCACAGTTATCTTGACTTGACTTCTTTTTTTTGCTACAATAATTTTTACCATTTTAATTTAAAATATTTTGCTATTTTATCTCCTTTTAGTCAACTATTGACAAAAAATAATTTTTTGCTATAATTAGAACGCTCTTTAATTAAATAATGGAACAGATATAAAAACGGCCTTTTTAACCTGGGGGCAATTGGCGTTATAATTTTAACCCAATTTATAGCCTATAGGGAATTTTTTTAAGGGTAACCTGGCTCCGGCTGGGTTATTCGTCCGCCCTGTGCGGATTGCCTTAAAAAATTCTTGAGCTCGCAGCCCTGTTTTGCGAGATTAAATTGCCTCCGGGTTAAAAAGGCTGTTTTATTCTCAAATTCAAAACCGCCCCCTATAAGGGCGGTTTTGAATTTAAAAATAAGCGCAAAGATTACAAAATCTTACCCAAAACATTCTCGGCTTCTGACAAACTTGTAATGCCTGCCAAAATTTTCAAAATGGCATCATCTTCCATTGTTGTCATTCCTTTTTGAATTGCCAAATCTTTAATTTCGGCTGCTGTCGGCATTTTGTCTGAACGAGTAATTAAATTTTGAATATCTCTATCAACCACTAATAATTCTGCTACCGCCACTCTTCCTTTATAACCTGTTCCATTACAATGATCGCAGCCCTTGGATTTATAAATTACAATTTTCTCTCCTAATTCCGGTTTTTTAACTCGAGCAGGCATTTTTTCAACCATTTTTCGAATTTTCTCCGCTTGTTCCGCCGTTAATTCCACTGGTTCTTTACAATACTGGCATAATTTTCTTACTAAACGTTGGGCAATAGCCAAATTTAAAGCTGGAGCTAAAATAGCAGGCTGAATATTCATATCTAACAACCGAGGAATGGTGCCGCAAGCATCATTAGTATGTAGGGTGGAAAAAACTAAATGCCCAGTTAAAGCAGCGTGCATGGCAATTTCAGCTGTTTCATTATCACGAATCTCACCTACCAAAATAACATCAGGATCTTGACGCAAAATCGAACGCAAACCAGAAGCAAAAGTATAATTACGCGCTGGATTAACTTGTGTTTGTGTAATGCCTTCCAAATGATATTCAATTGGGTCTTCAACAGTAATAATTTTTATCTCGGGATTATAAATACGACGCAAAAAGGCGTATAAAGTCGTTGTTTTACCAGAGCCCGTTGGACCAGTATTTAAAATAATACCGTTCGGTTTTTCAATTTGCTCCTCTATAATTGCTAAATCATCCTCGCGAAAACCTAAATCTTTCAAATCTAAGCGAATGTTTTTAGGATTAAGCAATCGCATCACAACTGTTTCTCCATAAGCGCTGGGAATAATTGAAACACGCACCTCTATATCAACATCATAAGTCTTAATAGTAAATCTTCCATCTTGTGGCGCGGTATGAACATTAATTTTCATTCCGCCCAACAATTTAATACGAGAAAGGATGGAACGATAATGGTGCTGGCTTAAATCCGAAACATCATGTAAAACACCGTCTAAACGATATCTTAATCGAACGCCGCTTTCTTCTGGTTCAATATGAATATCCGACGCCTCCATTACAATCGCTCCAGCAATAATAATTTCAAAAATTTGAGAAATATAAGGACTATTAAAGCTTTTTATTTTTTCTTGCAAAAGTTGAACGGTTTTAACTTCTTCCATTATTCTTATCAAATTATCTTTATCCACCTCAATGCCGCCGGTAATTTCCTTTTTTCTACTAACAATAAAACGATATCCCTGCCAAAGGTTTTCCAAAGACTTCATCGAAACAACATAAATTTCTAATTCATAGCCATCATTTTTTAATTTTTCAATCACTTTCTTTGTTTCTTCCAAAGCCGGATTTTTACAAGCCAACAAAACCGTTTTTTGTTTTAACATAAAAGGCGCACAGAGAGCAGTTTTTGCCTCTTCCTCGCTAATTAACTCCAACGCATCTGTTTGAGAAGCAATTTTGGTCAAATCGCCATATTTAAAACCAAGAGATTTAGCTAATCGCTCCGCCTCTCTTTCTTCAGCGGCTAATTGCGCTTTTTTAATCATTTCCGCCAATTGTGCATTTTTATCATTTTGTTCCATAATCTCTTTTTAATGTAGCAGATTTATTCTTAAAAATCAATTAAAATTGTTCAAAAAGAAGATTTATTCTTTTAATTAATTTATCATTCCAAGTAAAAACTGTTCCATTTTTATCTCCCTCTAAATAAAAGTTTTTAAAATCAAATTCTAAATCAAAAACATTTACTTTATCCCGCACATCAATTTCCGCAAAATAAATTTTATTATTTTTTTGATAAATTAAGTGGTTTAAATCGGCGTGCCAAATTAAATTATCCGCGCCATCCTCTAATTTTTTTATCAAAACATCGTCCCCTTTTTTATATAAAACATCACCATTATAATCGACCAAATATCTAACTCGTAATTCACCATTGGTGATATAAGCTAATTTTTTATCATCATTCGAAAAAGCGAACAAATCGACATCGGTAATTTTTAACATTTCTTCTCCACTTTTCATAAGATATAAATCTTTATTTCTCAACCAAATAGCATAGTAGGTATTTTTAGGCGATATTTCAATTTTTTCAATACCATTTTTCGAATCTAATTCTAAAATTCCTAATGGCGAGCTAGTGTCTAAAATCAAATTATAACTAAAAGCGGCGTTTTGATTGTTAATTATAAAAAGATTGTAATCTTTTCTCACAAAATCTTTCACATCTAAAAATATTTTTTTAATCTCATTTTTATTCAAATCAACGACAGCCAAATCAGTTCCGGTCAAAACAATAAATTTGTTTTCGGCGTTAGGATAAAAATCTATTTTTTTAATGGGGTTTTTTAATTTAAATTGGGAGATGATTAATTGGGAAATGTTTTTTAAATTTTCTGGGTTGATTCTTTGCCATAAATAAAAATTTGTCGTTTTATTAACCGTTAAAGAAAAAATTATTTCGTTGGCATCATTATCAGCAATAATTAAATTAGGAATTAAATTAAAACTCTCTCCTTTGTTTATTTTCTTTCTATAAATTTCTGTTTGGTTTTGGTTGTTAAAATTATAAATAAAAACTAGGGCATTTGTAGAGGTTGTCGTTTCAATTCCTTGGATAATTATTTCTTTATAATTTTTTAAAGGTAAAATTTTTGTTATTTCTAAAGTTGAAGTTGCACCTAATGAATATACATCCTCTACCAGAGGATTTTTTGGCAACAAAACAACCGAAGAAAAAGTCGTTACCATTTGTGGTTCGATTTTTGTTTCTTTCTCCCAAGAAAAATAATTTGGTTTTTTGATTGAAATAGAATAATTATCTGGAATTAAATTAGGTAAAAAAATGCCACTGCTTAATAATCCAGGCGTGGCTTTTTTTAAGTATTGATTATTCAAATAAACTTCCGGCTTGCTATTATAAACTCTTAAATATAAACCCCCTGTTTTTACAAATTTCCAATCTCCATGATCCCAACGGTAACCAAAGGAATAAGCAACAAAAAAACCCGCAATAATTAAAAACAAAAAAGAAACAATGAAAAATAATAAACGTTTAAATTTTTTTTGCATAAAGAATCTTTAATTTTTTAAACAATAACAAATTTATTCTTTCCTCTTTTTTTAGCTCGATACATCGCTTTATCAGCTTTTTCTATTTCTCTTTCTAAATCTAAATTAACACTTGAAAAAAGAGTGGCGCCTAAACTAATAGTTAGGACAATTTTCCGATTTTTAACCCGAAAATTATAATTACAAATTTTTTCCTGAAGACGCTGGGCAATTCCCATCAAAACATTTTTATTAATATCAAAAATCAATATTGCAAACTCATCACCCCCCCAACGGCTAATAATATCTGATTTTCGCAGGGATTCTTCTAATAAAATTGCAATTTTCTTTAAAACTTCATCACCGGTTTTATGGCCATAGAAGTCATTAATCCTTTTAAAATCATCCAAATCAATTAAAATAACACCTAGATTAAAAGAAGTATTACCGCCAGAAAATCTATCGCTTTTTAACCGTTCCATTACTTTTAAAAATTTTTCCCCTTCTTCCAATAATCCCCTTCTGTTATACAAGCCCGTTAAAGGATCTTTAATCGCTATTTTCCTCAAAACCGCCAATTCCTTTTTTAGTTTTTCAATTTCTGATTTTGCCGATGAAACCATATTATAAATCATCCCCCAAATGCAAACTAAGAATAATTAGTTTAAGTCTGCATCTGGGGGATGTCTAAACGTTTATCTATTTATTTACTTGATTTTTATAAAAGTTTACAATCGGAGAGTCATCAGCCAATTCCTCAATAAAAACTATCTTATCCTTATAAATCTTCATTTCCGAAACCGGCTTAAAGAATTCGTCTTTCATAAAATTATAAGTTACCTGCGGCTGTTCCCCTTCTTTCTGAGCCGGCACAACATTAATATAACCGGGGTCTTTCAAAACAATATATTCTGAGGCCTCTTTTAAAATCTGGCCATAATAACTAGCGCTAGCATTGCCGGTTTGAACATAAACAAGGTAATATTTGCTGCTTGCGGCAGAGCCGAACAAATTCTTAATATTCCCTCCTTTAATCAACACGGCAACAATACCAACAACCAAAATAATAAGAATGATTACCAATATAAGAATCAAGATTATTTTTTTAAATTTGTTCATATATTTTATTTTTTCTCGAATTGATAAAATAAATCGACCTTATATTATTACTTTTTATTGTACCACATAAATATTTTTTTCAATGCAACAAAAAACATCCGATTCTCTCTTTGTTTTGCGGCCTTCTACTTATTTATTTCCTTCTCTGGCCTTGGTAAAACAATAATATGCCCAACAGCAGTAGAATTCAAACCGCCGCAGTTTTCGCAATAAAAAAGATAATCACCCGGACCTTCAAACATTTGCTTCTCTAAATATTTATCCTCGCCTTTTTTAAAAACCATTATCAAACCAGAATCCGGCTGAACAATAGTATAATCTTTATCTACCGCTTTAATAAATAATTTCACAATGTCATTTTGATAAACAATAACGGTATTAGGTGTAAATTTGTCTTTTTCGGCTGTAATTGAAAAAGCGCGCAAAATAATTCCATTTCCTCCGCTCATTTCCGAAACACTAATTGGCGCCGCTATTCCTTCCGGCGCACTCTCACCCGCTTCATAAACCTTTGCGCCTTGCGGAACTTCTTTTTTAGTCTCGGTTGTTACAACTCCCGGAGTTGGCGACGATGGCGCCACACTAATTTTCTTCCCGCCACCAAAAATAATTATCGCTCCAATAACTAAAACCAGAATAATTGCTCCAATAATTAAAATTTTATTTTTGCTCATTGTTTATATTTATATTTAAATTTAAAACGACCATTTAAAAATTAAAAAACGACTAATTATTTTTAAAAAATCCTACTATAATCTCACACAAATAATACCGCAGTTCACTGATTGGTCTGCAGCACCAGAAATAATAGCCT
>JBNASH010000035.1:0-152595 GCA_049720475.1 Minisyncoccia bacterium | reverse complement strand
TGAGCCAATCTACAAAAGATGGAGCCACAGTAAGAATTTATTATGAAGGTCGTTTAGTACCTCTTCATTTAACAAATTATTTTATTGATGAAGATTTTGATGAATTAACTCAAGAAATTAAAGATTTTATTGTTAAAGAATCTTTAAAAAGAAAATTTGCTCGGCTTGAACAAGCAGTAAGCGTTCCGGATAGACTAAATAAAATTGCTGAAGATATTGTTAATCATTTTAATAATCGTGGGCTAGAAGGAAAAGCAATGGTTGTGACTATCAGTCGACGGGTTGCTGTAGAAATGTATAAATTAATTAAGAAATTGCCAAATGCGCCAGAAGTTTCAGTTGTTATTTCAAGACCTGAGGAATTTAGAAGTGAAATAGAAGGGGAAATTAAAACAGAAGAAGTAGAACGAAGATTTAAAAACCCTAATGATTCTTTAAAAATGGTGGTAGTTTGTGATATGTGGTTAACTGGTTTTGATGTGCCGTGTTTAATGACGATGTATTTTGATAAACCATTAAAAAATCATAGTTTAATGCAGGCAATTGCCAGAGTAAATAGAATTTTTAAAGATAAAAAAGGAGGTCTGATTGTTGACTATATTGGAATTGCTGATGATTTGAAAAAGGCTTTGAGTATCTATGATTCCGAAACAAGAAAAGAATCTTTAATTCCAATTCAGGAGATTGTAAATAAAATGCTTGAAAAATACGATGTAGTTAAATCAATGTTTGTAGGCGTTGATTATTCGCAATATAAATATTTAGAAGGCGAAAAATTAGCAAGACTTTTTGAGCAAGCAATAAATCAAATAATAACCGATCCGCAAGATGGAACTTTAGATGAAAAAAGGAAAGAAAAATTTTTAAAAGAATCTTTAGCTTTAGTTCAACTTCATTCTTTTGTAATGCCGCATAAAGAAGCTTATGAGATTAAAAATGATATTGAATTTTTTAAAGCAATTCGTGGTCAAATAATAAAAAATACAATTGTTAGTTCAATTGGTGATGTGGGTTTTGATTTTGAAACGACAGTAAAAGAATTATTATCAAAAAGTATTGCCGCAGAAGGAGTTATTGATATTTTAAAAATAAAAGAAAAAGGAAAAATTGACATTTCTATTTTAGATGAAAAATTTTTAGAAGAAGCTAAAAAATTGAAATATAAAAATTTAACTATAGAGGTATTAAGAAAGCTTTTAGATAATGAAATAAGATTAAGAATGAGAAAAAATAAAATCCGCTTCAGCTCACTTTTGGAATTATTAGAAAAAGTCATTGAAGATTATGAAAACAGAGCAATAAATTCTTCTAAAGTTATAGAGAAATTAATTGAATTAGCCCGAGAAATTAAAAAAGCCGATAAAGAAGCTAAAGAAATTGGTTTAAGTGAGGAAGAATTAGCATTTTATGATGCAATTATTAGCAAAAAAATGATTAAACAGGATAACAAAATAAAAGAATTAGTTAAAGAATTAGTAAAAACAATAAGACGAGATTTAGCTATTGATTGGACTAATAGCGATATTATTAAAGCAAGAATAAGAGATAATGTAAGATTTTTGCTTTTGCAAAATGATTTTAAACCAGAGGAAGCAGAAGAAATTACTAATTTAATTTATGAACAGGCATTTTATCTATATCGAGAATATATTCCAGCCCATATATCTTTATAAATTTCAATTATTAGAGTTACTAATATCGAATCTGAATTGATTTGACTCAAAAAATCCCTTCACGAGAAGGAAAATAAAGGAAAAATTAAAATGAAGAGCGAGAGTCAGTTATTAATAATTAAAGGGCGGGGTAAATTGTAAAAATATGTCCGGATTTATTGAGTTTATAAGGAAACAAGGAGTAGTTGGGCTGGCTGTTGGTTTTATTTTAGGCGGCGCGGTTTCGAAAGTGGTTTCCGCTTTGGTTACTGATATCGTTAATCCTATTGTTGGCATTTTTCTTGGTAAGGCGGAAAGTTTAGCGAATGCATCTCTTATTTTAGGTCATGTTACTATTTCCTGGGGTCATTTTATTAGTGTTGTGATTGATTTCTTAATTGTGGCTCTTGTAGTTTATTTTGGAGTTAAGTGGTTAAAATTAGACAAGCTGGATAAAAAAGAATAAAAAATTTTATTGAACCAATTAATTATTTAAATTATCTCGGATAATGGACTTTTTGATATTTTGGCGGTTTTGATGGTATAATGAAAGAAAGTTGGTTTAAGATAGCCGAGGATTTGATATTTTTTGGCTATTAAAATATGGAATGTCAAAAAGAGAAAAATTTAAAATATTGTCCTTGCAGTTATCCTTCTTGCCCTCGAAAAGGAATCTGTTGCGAATGTATTAGGCATCATCGTGAAAATGGCGAGTTGCCGGCTTGTTATTTTTCTCAGGCAGCCGAAAAAACTTATGATCGGTCCATTAAGAATTTTATAAAAGACCAAAAAAATGGCTGAAATACTCAATGGTTTTTTGGCAAAAAATATTAAAAAAGCGGCCAAACTTTTAAAAAAGGGTGAGCCAGTGGCTTTTCCAACTGAAACTGTTTATGGCTTGGGAGCGATTGCTTATCAAAAGAAGGCAGTGGCAAAAATTTTTGAAATTAAGGAGCGGCCGTTTTTTGATCCAATTATTGTTCATATTGCTAATCTTCAGCAATTGGAAGAAGTGGCGGAAGTTAATGACGAACGCGTTTATCTTTTGGTCAAACATTTTTGGCCAGGACCTTTGACTTTGATTTTGCCAAAAAAGAAAAAAGTGCCTTATTTGGTAACAGCTGGTTTGGAAACGGTTGGGGTGAGAATGCCGCAAAATCTTGTGGCGTTATCTTTGATTGAGGAAGTGAAAATGCCGATTGCCGCGCCCAGCGCCAATAAATTTTCTCAATTAAGTCCCACGCGGGCAGAACACGTGGAAAAACAAATCGGTGATAAAATAAAAATTATTTTGGATGGAGAAAAAAGTCTTTTTGGTGTTGAATCGACGATTTTATTAATGGAAGAGACGCCGGTTGTTTTACGAACGGGCGCTTTGCCGATTGAGGAAATTGAAAAAGTTATTGGTCCGGTTTTGTTAAAGAAAAAAATTTCTCAAGTTTTAGCGCCAGGAAATTTAAAGACGCATTATTCACCAATCAAGCCTTTAATTCTTATTAGCAGCGAAGAGGAAATTGATAAATTGAAAGATAAAAATAAAAAAATTGGATTTTTGGCTTTTCAAAAAATTAAAAATAAAAAGCAATTTGTTGATTGGAAAATTTTATCAGAAAAAGGCGATTTAAAAGAGGCGGCCAGCAACTTTTTTGATTACTTGCATCAATTAGATGATGGTCCGGCGGAAATTATTTTTGCAGAAAAAGTTGAGGAGGTGGGATTGGGAAAGGCAATTATGGAGAGATTAATGAAGGCGATGCATAAATAGTTAAACGCTATGTTTCAATCAAAAATAATGATTATTTTGGCCATTGTTTTAATAATTTTATTAATTGTTGGAATTTATTTTGTTTTGAAAAAAGAACGGAGCGAAGTTTGGTTTAAAAATCAAAATTTAAAAGTAGAAGTTGAGGTGGCGGAGACGTTGTGGGAACAGGCGCGGGGGCTGATGGGGAGACAAAGTTTAGCTGAAGACGAAGGCATGCTTTTTGTTTTTTCTGATGAAGCGCCGCGTCGTTTCTGGATGAAAAACACCTTCATTCCTTTAGATTTAATTTTTATTTCAGCTGAGAAAAAAATTGTAGAGATAAAGCCAAGTTTTGAGCCGTGCGTTGAGGATCCTTGTCCGATTTATCAATCACAACTTCCGGCAAAATATGTTTTGGAAGTGAATGGAGGTTTTTGTGAGAGACACAACATTCGGGTTGGCGACGAACTCGAACTTTCTTTTTAGAAAAATTTTGAGAGAAAAGTTATCCACATCTTGCATGGGGTGCAATTTGTGATAGAATGAAAGTGGAAAATAAAAATCGAAATAAAAATTTTTCAAATTACAGAAATGTTAGCGGAGAAAATTTCTGATCATCTAAAAAAATTAGCGACAACGAGTTCGGCAATTAGAAAACAATTTTTTATCTCGAAGTGGGAACTTCATGCCAAAGAAGATAAATTTAGTTTGCTTGATCCTTTATTAGAGGACGAACATACAAAAGTACGCGGCCTGATTTACAAGTATTCGGGTCGCGTTTTGATTTTATTAACCCTTTCTTGCGCTTCTTATTGCCGTTTTTGTACTCGTCGGCGATGCGTTTCAGAGATTGAGAGAGGTGTTTTAACGAAAGCAGATATAGATCGAATGGTTGATTATCTTAAAAAACATCAAGAAATTAAAGAAGTTATTTTATCGGGTGGTGATCCTTTGACTGTGCCGGAATTATTAAAATATGCTTTGAAAGTTTTTTCGGCTTTACCGCAGATAAAAATTATTCGGATTGGCACACGGGCGCCCGTTTCTAATCCCAAATTGGTTAATGATTCTTTGATTAGGATTATTAAAAAAATAAAACAGCCCGTTTATATTGGAATTCATTTTGAGCATCCGGATGAGTTGACGCCAGAAACAATTGAGGCGTGTGAAAAGTTGCGGAAGGCTGGAGCAATTTTGTATAGTCAAAGTGTTTTTTTAAAAGGCGTTAATGATTCTTATGAAGTTTTGTATGAATTGTTTTCGCGTTTAATTGAGATTGGAGTTAAACCTTATTATCTTTATCGTTGCGATCCGGTGAAAGGCATTGAACATTTTCGTGTGCCATTTGAAAAAGAAATTAAAATCGCAACGAAGTTAAGAAAAAATTTATCGGGATTGGCTTGGCCGACTTATGTGATTGATACGCCGAATGGCAGCGGTAAAATTCCTGTTCCTTTGGAATTTTGGGAGTTTAATAAAAAAACGTTCAAAGATTTTTTGGGAAAGAGGCATAAGGTGATATAAAAAGCGAGGGAAATGGGGCGGGCGAAGCAAAGCTTCGCCCGCCTTTCTTTTTCTTGACAAAATCATAAAAGTAAGTAGAATTTAGGCAGTCCTTTAAAAGGATAAAAAAAATTTTTAAGGAGGTTTTAGATGAAAAAACGAGGAATTTTTTTGGTTTTTTGTCTGGTGCTGTCGCTGGTGACAGCGGCAGTTGGACAGGAGTTGGAATTAAGACAGTTAGGAAGGGCCCCGTTGAGCCCCTATCTTCAATCACCCCAAGAGGTGAAGAACCTCTTGAAAAAGGTGAATGAAGAGGTAGGTAGGGCCCTGGATTACTTCCCCGGCGGCGCCTTGGGGGAAGCGACCTATGCTGCTCTCTATGAGCAGCTCGATCAGTTACGGCTTGATCTGGTTGAAGTTCAGCCAGGTCAGAAAATGTTTTGGATGATGTATTCAAAAGGGAGATTGCTTAAAGGTTTGCGCTGGGCAGGAATAGAGTCCTTCCAGGCGTACCAGTTCAAGTTGGAAGTGGAAGGGAAGGAATTTACCTTCATTATTCCTGTTCGGTGCGGTAATATCGCGCTTCTCGAAATGAGAGAAGCGCCGGTGAAACCAGTTGCTGAAGAGAAGAAAGAACAAAAAGAGCAACCGGTAATAATTCCTCCAGTTCAGCCGCCAGCTCCTCAACCTCAACCTCAGCCGGTTTTAACGCCGAAGCCAGTTCCGACAGTAAAGACGTGGTCTCCCACGGTAAAAATTAAAGTGGGGGCCGGTTGGGCAGGGATGAAATTGCCAGACTCCGTTGATTATTCCACTGAGCGCTTTGACTTCTTTTCTCTTGTTCCTCAAGGTGATTCCGTCTTCTATTGCGAAGACGGGACCGCCATGTGGTACTATACGCAGAGTAATGGCGTGCCTTTTGCACTCGGCCAGAGTGTTTTACTCTGGCAGCATAATGTCGTGAATTTTCAGAAGGGAAAAAATTTTCCCTTCTATGTGGAGGTAGAATTAGAGATATGGAAAAACCTGTTCATTGGTGGATCTTATTTCCAAGTGGGAAAATACTCTTTTTCCCAATATGAAGGGAAAGAGAGTATGGTAATTGATGAAATGAGGCTGTTGGGGGAATATGGCAGTAGTTCGACTACCACTTGTCCTCCCACATATGTTTATTATGTGGGACTCCATCGAGATTGGAACGAGCTCTTGATCCGGGAGAATGTCCGGATTCAAGAGTTCACAGCTGGGATTAAATACCAGCTGCAGTTGGGGAAGAATTTGAATATTGATCCGGAGGGTGGAATCTTGTGGAGGGTCCACAGGGGAACCAGGATCACGGATACAACTTACACAAAGTTGTATCCGTTCAAAGAGGAGGCTTTAACCAAGGAGAATTGTGTTGAAGTGGTTGAAAAATTTAGGACCACTTCAACATGCCCTTACATAGGGCTTTCCTTGGAGCTCGGTCCTCTTTTTGTTCAGGGCCGCCGGCTGCTCAGCAACACGAACACGAATATTCTTCCTCTTGAAATTTCCCCTTGGCGAATCCAAGGGGGAATCCTCCTTAGGTTTTGAAAAAAACACAAGCCCCGAGACTAAAAGGTCGAGGGGCTTTTTATTTTTCAAAAAAATTTAAATTATTTTTTCTCCTCAATTTCAATGGCTTCAACCGGGCATGATTCAACCGCTGATTGTAATTTTTCTTCATTAATTTTTTTTATTTCTTTAACATTGGCTTTTCCATCATCATCCAAATAAAACATTTCTGGATAAATAAAAGTGCAAGAACCGCAACCAAGACATTTTTCTTTGTTAATTTTAACTTTTTTCATAATCAAAAAAATTAAGCGACCTATAAATTATATTTTTCGCGATAAAAACGAATTAATTCCTCAACTAATGGCAAACAACTAGGATCGCCAAAACCAACTTTAGTTTTTTCTTGGACTTCTTCCAATGTTTTAGCGCCTTCAATAACAGCTTTTTCGATGTCGCGTTCGGTAATTTTTAAAACTTTATCAATAATGCGGCTGCCTTCTGGTTCGATTTTGTCATATTGTTTTGTGCGGCGATAATAATCATTAATAGCATCGCGCAAAGCTTTATCACCCAAAACAGAACAGTGATATTTAATTGCTGGCAAACCACCCAATTCTTTGATAATTTGATCGGGAGTAATTTTTCGAGCGTCTTCTAATTTCATTCCACCTTTTCTAGTTATCATCTCTGATAAAACTGAAGTTGAGGCAATGGCTGAAGCGCAGCCAAAGGTGCGCCAGCGGCATTTTTTAATTTTTTCAGTTTTAGGATCGATCCATAACCAAATTTTCATTACATCGCCGCAAGCCGGACTGCCAATCATTCCTACCGCATTATATTTAAATTTTTCTTCCTCGCCGAACTTCATAAAATTTTTGGGGTGCAAAAAATGCTCGCGCACTTTTTTGCTGTAAACCCATGGCGCGCCGGAGAGAATATCAATTTCTTTTGTTTTTTTCTTTTTTACCATTTTTTGATTTTTAGAGCGAGAGGAGATAGTTCCCGCAATTCATTAACGACTTTTTGTAAAGTTTTAATAAGATAATCAATATCCTTTTTGGTTGTTTGATGCCCCAGCGTAATTCTTAAACTGCCATGAATGAATTCATGAGGCAAGCCGAGTGCTTCTAAAACATGCGATGGTTTTAAACTGCCGGAATGGCAAGCTGAGCCAGTGGAGGCGGCAATGCCGTATTCATCTAATTTTAAAATTAATGCCTCGCCTTCAATATCAAGAATAGAAAAGTTAATATTGTTAGGCAAACGATTTTTTAAATCGCCATTAATTAAAACTTTAGGAATTTTTTGCAAAACTTCTTTAATTAAATAATCGCGCAAAACTTTTAATCTTTTTGCTTCTTTGTCTTTTTCTTTTTGGGCTAATTCCAGGGCCTTGGCAAAACCAACAATACCTGGAACATTTTCGGTACCAGAACGATAACCTTTTTCTTGACCGCCGCCAAAAATTATTGGTGTTAATTGAATATCTTCTTTTTTATAAAGCAGGCCCGTGGCTTTGGGTCCATAAATTTTGCTGCCATTTAGCGATAGCAAATCAACGCCAAGTTTTTTTGGCTCAATATTTAAATAACCAGCGGCTTGGCAGGCGTCAGTGTGAAAAATTGGGAAGATGGTTTGGTTTTTTTTACGGAAAGCTTTTATAATTTTGGCAATTTTGGGAATGGGTTGGATAGTGCCGATTTCGTTGTTGGCATACATTATTGAAACAAGCAAAGTATTTTGATTGAGATGTTTTTTTAGCTCCGGGATTTTTACCAGACCTTTTTTGTCAACATCAAGATAAATAATTTTGAAGCCCTCACTTTCCAGATATTTAGCTGTTTCCAAAACGGCAGGATGTTCGATTTTAGAAACAATGATTTGAGGATTTTTTAATTCATGGCGATAAAAACGACTGATGCCTAAAAGAGCCAGATTAATCGATTCCGTTCCGCCATTGGTAAAAATGATCTCTGAGGGATTAACTTTTAAAATTTTTGCTATTTTTTGGCGGGCGTTTAGAATAGCCTGTCGTGCAATTCTTCCTTCGGAGTATAAAGAAGAAGGATTGCCGAAATATTTACTCCAAAAATCAGCCATTTCTTTTATGACTTCTTTTTTGACTGGCGTGGTAGCGGCATAGTCAAAATAATAGCGTTTCATAAAAATTGGGATAATTTAATTTGACCTAATTTTTTAGCTAAATCTTTATTTAAATTTTGCCAGCAATTTTTAAGGGAGCAGGTTTTTACTGAGCAAATTGGTGGGCAGGAAATTAAAGCAATTGGACCTTCAAGAATTTCAATAATTTCTCGCAAGGAGATTTTAGCAGGTGATTTTTTTAAGCGATAACCGCCAGTTTTCCCTTTTTGTGATTCAATAATTTTGTTTTTAACCAATTGGCGATTAATTTTTTGAAGATGATAGAAAGAAACTTTATTTTGATTACAAAAAGAGCGGAGATTAATAAATCCGCTTTTATTATTTTTGGCTAAAAATATCAACCAGCGCAGAGCCAATTCAATTTGTTTTGAAATTTTTATGCTTTTAAAATTCATACTAATAAATACTTAATTAATATAGCAAAAATAAAATGATTGTCAATAAAGAAAAAAGAGCCAGAGCGGCTCTTTTTTCTTTCAAATAAGCTTTAGTTTCTAGCGATGCAAAAGGTAATCTACTTCCACTCTTAATCCTAAACCGGTTGGGTCAAAGCGCATTCTAATATTCATATCTTCTTTTCCTTTGCGGGCATATAAATTATAAATTTCGCCACTAGAAGTATCATTAATAATCGTCCAACCATTGTTGCTCAGATAATTCTTGAAAGTGTTAATCAATTCGCCAATTGGTTTTTTGGAATAATAAGCAATGTGAGCAGTTGTATCTCCACTATCTTTATCTTGGGTTTTTCTTGATTCAGTCAAGCGCGTTCCAGATTCAAATGGAAAATCTTTTGGAAAGATTTCTGGTGGGACATCGCGATAATCCCAAGTTTCTAAACTCGCTTCACTTCGAATCGGAGCATTAACGGTTGTTTGATTTTGAACTGCGCTTTGTCGGCCATAAAAATAGCCAGCCACACCAACCAAAATAATCACGATTATGATGACAATCCAGAGAAGAGCTTTATTCGATTTTTTGGTTATAGTAATCTCAGCCATATTTTATAAAACGAAGTAGATAATTGCTAAGATAATAATAATTGCAAGAACAATCCAAAGCCAGGTTAATTTTTTCTTTGGTTTTGTTTCTTGCACTGGATTTTGATTGAGTTCGTCCATAGAAAGCTTTAAAGCAAAATTAAAATCGACCTTGATTCATTTTTATTATAACTCAAAAAAGATTGTCAAACAAATTGCTTGTGGATAAAAAATAGGTTAAAATAAAAATAATGAAAAATAGAGGTTATACGTTGGTGGAAATTCTTGTTGTTTTAGGAGTAAGCGCTTTATTAAGCGGGCTTTTGTTGGTTTATAGCCGGCAGGGCGAGAAAATTGGTGAAATTATGCGCGTTCGAGCACAGATTGTCTCAGACATTAATCGAGTAAAAAATTTAGCGATTACTGCTGCAACCTGGCAAGGACAGTTAACTTGTGGTTATGGCATTTATTTTGATGTTACTAATAACCAATACATTATTTTTACCGATGTTTCATCTAATTGTGATATTTCTTCTCATTTACGCAATCAAGCTCAAACCCAAGATGTTGAAGTTATTAAAGTTCCTCAGCGGTTTACCTTGTCTAACACTAATGTTCAAGAGGTGTTTTTTATGCCACCGCAACCCTTTGTTTATTTTGATGGCCAAGCCGCTGAAAAACAAGATGAGATTGAAGAAGTGGAAGTAGTTTTTAATTATTTAGCAGACACCGAACCAGCTTTTAAAGTTTATATCAATTCTATTGGTCAAACGTGGGCTTATTAAAATTAAAATGAGAGGGAAGATTAAAACAATTAAAAATGGGTTTAGTATTATTGAAGTAATGGTAGCCATTGGGGTGATTTTGGTAAGTTTTATTGGTATGCTAACTTTAATTAATCGTTCATTAATTTTTCATGATTTAGCCTATAGTCGATTGATCGCTTCATATTTGGCTCAGGAAGGAATTGAAATTGTGAGAAACATTCGCGACAATAATATTTTACAGAATAAAAATTGGAATGAAGGATTATCAGCTGGTACTTATCAAGTCCAATATGATGATTTAAGTTTAAGACCTTATACGGGCGAACCATTAAAATTGGACACTGCTAATGGCATCTATAATTATGATTCCGGCGCACTTACTCGTTATATTCGGCAAATTAATATTGATCCTATTTCTCCCGATCATATTAGGGTTCAATCAATTGTCACTTGGACTAATCGCGGCGGTTCTTTTAATATTGTGGTCGAAGATCATCTATACAATTGGCTTTCTGACTAATGAGAAAAAAACAATTACAATCAAAAGGTTTTACTTTAATTGAGATATTGGTGGCTACAGCGATATTTTTGACAATTATTAGTATTACTACTGCTACTTTTTTAACCAGTTTGCGCACCCAGCGTTATCTTTTGGCTTCAATTAATGGCACAGCTAATCTTGCCTATGCTTTGGAAGTTATGGGTAGGGAAATTCGGATGGGTAAGAGTTTTTTTGTGCCCACAGAAGATACTATTAATTTTTTAAACGTTAATAATGACGCTATTGTTTATCGTTTAAATCCAGACACTCAGCAGATTGAGCGGTCAATAGGAGGCGGGCCATTTAAAACTTTAACTTCGCCTGATGTCCGCGTATTATCTTTACGATTTATTATTAAAGGAAATGAGCGGAATGATGGTCAACAAGTTAAAGTCACTATTTTATTAAAAGTTGCTTCTTATGCTGGTCGGAGACAAATTGAAAGCAATATTCAAACAACTATTAGCAGTCGTCAACCAGAAACATAAAATGAACAAGAAATTTAACAATAATAAAGGTCAAGCAATGCTTATTACAATTTTAATTTTGAGCGCCGCTTTTTTGATTGCGATGGCTTTGGGCAGTTTGGTTTTATATGAATTACGATCAATGGTTTTTACTGGAGAATCGATTAAAGCTTTGTATGCTGCCGAAAGTGGTTTAGAATGGAAATTATTTGAAAAGATAAAAAATGAAATTATCGAATCTCCAACAATGATTAATGGTTCTTCGTATGATGTTTCTGTTTCAACTCTTCCTACTGGTACTCAAATTAAATCTATTGGTCAAAGCGGCAACAACTATCGAGCGTTGGAAGCATCTTTTTAATTTATCTTTAAATCTATGAACAAAGAAGAGGCGAAAAAAAGAATTGAAAAATTGCGCCAGGAAATTAATTATCATCGCTATCTTTACCATGTTTTAGACAAAGAAGAAATTTCGCCAGAAGCACTTGATTCTTTGAAAAAAGAATTATTTGATTTAGAACAGCAATTTCCCGATTTGATTACGCCCGATTCGCCAACTCAACGAGTGGGCGGGGAACCATTAAAAGAATTTAAGAAAGTAAAACATCCTAAACCGATGCTTTCTTTTAATGATGTTTTTTCCGAGGAAGATTTGCGGGCATGGGAAAAAAGATTTTTAGATTTTTTAGGTAGCAGAGTTCATCATTCGGAAAAATTTTATTATTGTGAATTAAAGTTTGATGGTTTGGCGATGGAATTTCATTATGATGATGGTCTTTTTGTGTGCGGGGCTACTCGCGGTGATGGTTATATTGGTGAGGATGTGACCCAAAATATAAAAACAATTGAGGCAGTACCGTTGCGTTTGTTTGATAAAGAACAAGTTATTGAAACTTTAAAGAAGGAAAAGCTTTTTCATGTTGTTGAAAAGATTCAAAAAAATTTCCCGAAAAAAATTGTGGCCCGAGGGGAAGTCATTATGCATAAAAAAGAACTGGAACGTTTAAATCAAGAACAGATTAAGAAAGGATTAAAACCATTCGCTAATCCACGCAATGCTGCTGCTGGGTCAGTGAGACAGTTAGATCCAAAAATTACGGCGGCTCGAAAATTAGATTCTTATGCTTATAGTTTAGTGACTGATTTTGGCCAGAAAACTCATGAGGAAGAACATATTATCTTGAGGGCATTAGGTTTTAAAGTTAATCCGTATAGTCAACCAGCCAAAGATTTAGAAGAAGTTATTGAATACCATAAATATTGGTCAAAAAATCGTGAGAAATTGCCTTATGAAATTGATGGCATAGTGGTAATTTTAAATAATGAAGAAGATTTTGAGCGGGCGGGATATGTTGGGAAAGCGCCACGGGCTGCTATTGCTTATAAATTTGCTTTAAAGCAAGCGACTACTATTGTGAAAGATATTATTGTTCAAGTTGGTCGCACTGGTGTTTTAACGCCAGTGGCCATTTTAGAGCCAGTGAATGTCGGTGGTGTAACTATTTCTCGTTCAACACTGCATAATTTTGAAGAAATTAAACGTTTGGGTTTAAAAATTGGAGACACGGTAATTGTTGGAAGAGCAGGCGATGTGATCCCGCAAATTATTCAAGTTCTGCCTCATTTACGAACTGGACGAGAAAAAGAATTTCAAATTCCTAAAAAATGTCCGATGTGTGGTTCACCAATTATTAAAGATGAAGAGGGAATTATTTATCGATGTAGCAATAAAAAATGTTTTGCTATTACCCGCCGTGCGCTATACCATTTTGTTTCAAAACCAGCTTTTGATATTGTTGGATTGGGGCCAAAGATTATTGATCGATTGCTGGAAGAAGGATTAATTAGAGATGCGGCTGATCTTTTTAATCTCAAAGAGGGAGATTTAGCGGTTTTAGAACGATTTGGTGAAAAATCTGCCGAAAACATTATTCGCGCGATTAATCAGCGAAGAAAAATTGATTTGGCGCGATTTATTTATGCACTGGGCATTTTACATGTTGGAGAAGAAACCGCTGGAGTTTTAGCAATGAATTTACTTAAGTCAAAAAGAGATATTACAAAACCAACCGATCTTTTAGATGCCATGAAAAATTTTTCCGTTGAAGATTTGGAAGCTATCGAGGATATTGGTCCAAAAGTTGCCTTGAGTATTAAAAATTGGTTTGAAGAAAAAAATAATCAGAAATTTTTAGAAAAATTAGACAACGCCAATATCGAAATTACTAAACCAGCAATTGCGTCATCAAAATTAAAAGGCAAAATTTTTGTTTTAACAGGCACACTTGATTCAATGAGTCGAGAAGAGGCTAAAGAAAGAATTAAGCGACTAGGTGGTCGCGTGGCTTCCTCGGTTTCTAAACATACTGATTTTGTTGTAGTAGGAAAAGATCCGGGAAGTAAATATGAAAAAGCCCAATCCTTAGGTGTTAAGATTATTGATGAACAGGAATTTCTAAAAATGCTGGAGTAGAATTTAAGCAATTTTTGTGCTAAAATAAAAAACATGAATAAGGAAAATCTTATTAATTCAAAGATGGTAGAATATCTGTCAGATTTAAGTCGATTAGAAATTTCTGAAGAAGAAAAAGAAAAAATTGAAAAAGATTTAAATCTTATCCTTGATTATGTCAATCAATTAGAAGCAGTAGATATTAAAAACGTCGATTTGGAACAAACATTTTCTCCAAGTAAAACTTCAGATGGTTTTGAAGAAGAGAATTTATTATTTGCCAATGATGATTTAATCGATGGTTTTTACCAGCGTAAAGATAATTGGCTTGAAATACCGCCAATTTTTTAATTTTCGCTTATGATTACACTGCATGAGTTAACAATAAAAAAAACACACAATCTTCTTTTGAATAAAGAAATTAGTGCTTTTGATTTAACAAAAGAATTTTTTGATTATATTGAAAAGCGCGATCAAGAAATTGGCGCTTATCTAACACTTTTAAGAGATGAAGCTTTAAAACAAGCCAATGAGGTGGATAAAAAAATCGCTGCCGGCGAAAATATCCCGATTTTGGCTGGCGTTCCTTTGGCAATTAAAGATAACATTTTAATTAGAGATACCATTACCACTGCAGGATCAAAAATGTTGAAAAATTATAAGGCCACCTATGATGCGACAGTAATAAATAAATTAAAAAAACAATTAGCAATTTTTTTGGGTAAAACCAATCTAGATGAATTTGCGATGGGGTCTTCAACTGAAACCTCGGCTTTTAAATTAACCAAAAATCCATTAGACGAAGAAAGGGTGCCTGGTGGTTCAAGTGGTGGCTCAGCGGCAGCAGTCGCGGCGCATGAGGCGGTGGCGGCATTGGGTTCAGACACAGGCGGTTCGGTGAGACAACCGGCGAGTTTTTGTGGTTTAGTTGGTTTAAAACCAACTTATGGAGCAGTGTCTCGTTTTGGGTTGATTGCCATGGCCTCCTCTTTGGATCAGATAGGCCCCATTACCAAAAATGTCGAAGACGCCGCTCTTCTTTTGGAAGCAATTTGCGGTAAGGATAAATTTGATGATACAACAGAAAATTTTACTTTTAATGCCCAATCCATTTATGAAAGAAAGGATTTAAAAAATTTAAGAATCGGCATTATTAAAGAAATTGATTTAAAACAATTTGATAATAATTTGGCAGAAGTTTTTCAAAAAAGTATAGATTTATTAAAAGAAATGGGGGCGGAAATTAAAGAAATTTCCATTCCTCATATTAATTTGAGTTTAGCTTGTTATTATATTTTGATGCCAGCCGAGGTAAGTAGTAATTTGGCGCGTTTTGATGGTTTGCGTTATTCACCATCTGAAGAAACCGGTTCTTTGAAAAATTTGTATTTTAAAACACGTGGAAAATTATTTGGCCGAGAAGTTAAAAGAAGAATTTTATTGGGCACTTTTGTTTTATCGAGTGGTTATTACGAAGCCTATTATAAAAAAGGAAGATTAATTCAAGCATTGATTAAAAAAGAATTTGAAAATATTTTTAAAGAGGTTGATTTGGTGGTTTTACCAACAACGCCGACGCCCGCTTTTAAATTTGGTGAAAAAACTAGTAATCCTTTGGAAATGTATCTTTCTGATATTTTTACTGTCCCGGCTAATATCGCTGGTATTCCATCTGTTTCATTGCCTATTTGGTCTTCCCAAAACAAACTGCCTTATGGCCTTCAATTTTTAACAAAACACTTTGGGGAAGCGCTTTTGTTAAACGCCGCACATTTATTTGAGACAAATTCAAACTATGGAAGATTTATTTAATACTATAAACAATATTTTTCATGTTGCCGTTAATATTGTTCACTCAATTATCAATATTGTTCTTTTGATTTTTAATTTTCCCATTGTAAAAAAATTACGCTTAATTAGTGGTATTTTCTCTGTTGTTTTATTTTTCATCTGGATTTATTTAATTATTAAAACAAATAAAATTACTGATGTTATTGAAAAATATAAAACAATTTGGGTCGGCGGTCGTTATGAAAAAAGACGAGCGTTGAAAGCATGGAGAGAGATTGAGGATTTATTAAAAGAAGACGATCCAAGGTCTTATAAAATTGCCTTTTCGCTCCTTAATGAATTATTAGAAGAGGTTATTAATCGGTTGAATCCAAAAGGGAAAAATTTGTTAGAAAAAATAAAAACTTTAAAAATTGCTGAATTAAATGATGTTGAGAAAAATAAAATTTTAGTCGGCGTTTATGCATATGATAAGTTAAAAGGCGATCCAACTTTTAATTTAGAACCAAAAGAAGTAAAATATTTTGTAAGGATTTATAGGGAATTTTTTGAGCGATTACATATTTTAGGGGATTAAATTATATGGCTAAAAAAGAAAATAAAAACAATAAAAAAACGGAGCGATCATTAAAGATAAGTTTAAAAGAAGAAACAAAACAAACTATTATTGGTATTATTTGTTTTGGTTTGGCCATTTTGTTTAGTTTAAGTTTTTTCAAATTGGCCGGCCCATTTGGCATTTTTGTTTATGATATTTTTCATTTGTTATTTGGTTGGATTTATTTCTTTTTGCCGGTAATTTTTATTGTTGCTGGAGCAATTTTTGTCGGTTCATTGAGAAAAAATATTTATTTTTCTACTATTGTTGGTCTTCTTATATTTAGTTTGGGTTTACTTGGTTTTTCCGATATTTTAAAACCGTTTTCAGGCGGCTGGTTGGGTGATAAAGTTGGTTTAGTGGAAAAAGTTTTTGGTTTTTGGGGTGGTTTAGTTTTTTGTTTAGTTTTAATTCTTGTGGGCTTGGTGATTATTTTTGAGTGGTCTTTAAGAAAGCCAAAAGAAGAAAAAGAAGAGGAGAAAAAAGAAATTGTTGTTGAACCAATAAAAGAGGTCAAAATCAAAACTAATGGTAGTGAAAAGATAGAAGCCGCACCCAAGGAGAAAATTAAAAACGCTATTGAAGAAGAACTGGAAAAAATTGAAAAGAAAAAAACAGAAAAGAAGGCATGGCAAAAAGAAAGAATTGTTACTAATTGGAATTTCCCTCCCCTCGATCTATTAGAAAAAGAATCCGGAAAACCAACAAGTGGAGATATCAAGGCCAATGTAAACATTATTCAGAGAACATTGGCGAACTTTGGAATTCCAGTTGAAATGGGAGAGGTGTATGTTGGTCCTACGGTTACGCGTTACACTTTAAAACCAGCTGAAGGTGTTAAGTTGTCAAAAATTGTTTCTTTGCAAAATGATTTGTCTTTAGCTTTGGCTGCGCACCCGATTCGTATTGAAGCGCCGATTCCGGGGCAGTCATTGGTTGGTATTGAGGTGCCAAACAAGCAAAAAATGATTGTTCGTTTAAGAAACATGATTGAGAATGACAAGTTTCTAGAAAGTGATTTATTAACTTTTCCATTAGGGCGCGATGTGGCGGGCGAGCCAGTGTTTGCTGATTTGGCCAAGATGCCCCATTTATTAATTGCTGGTAGTACTGGTTCGGGTAAATCAATTACTATCCATTCTATTTTATGTAGTCTGCTTTATAAAAACACGCCGGAAACATTGCGTTTTATTTTGATCGATCCTAAAAGAGTTGAATTGTCTGCTTATAATCGCTTACCCCATTTAATTTCAGAAGTGATAATTAATCCTAAAAAAACGATTTTGGCTTTGCGTTGGGCGGTTAATGAAATGGATGAAAGATATAATCGCTTGCTCTTGGCTAATGCGCGTGATATCAATAGTTATAATCAAAAAATGATGAAAGAAGGCAAACCATTAATGCCGTTTATAGTGATTGTAATTGATGAATTGGCTGATTTAATGGTTGCTTATGGTCGAGAGATTGAGGCGGCAATTGTTCGTTTAGCGCAAATGGCTCGAGCAACTGGTTTGCATTTAATTGTTTCCACCCAACGACCATCAGTGGAAGTTGTAACAGGATTAATTAAAGCTAATATTACTTCTCGGATTGCATTGCAGGTAGCTAGTCAAGTTGATTCAAGAACAATTTTGGATATGGCTGGAGCAGAAAGATTGTTGGGTAGAGGCGATATGCTTTATTTGGCCGGAGATACATTTAAACCTAAAAGAATCCAAGGTATTTATATTTCTGAGCCAGAAGTTCAGCGAGTTATTAAATACATCATAGAAGAAAACAAAGATTATGAGATTGCTGGAGAGGAAGAAATGGATTTTGAAAAGGAATTGGAAAAACAAATGCAAGAGATTTCTTTGGATAGTACTGGATCGCTTGATAATTTGGAGGTTGATGAGTTGTATCCTGAAGCTTATAAGATTGTAGTTCAAACCGGAAAGGCCTCGGCTTCTTTCTTGCAAAGGAGATTAAGGGTTGGTTATGCTCGGGCGGCGCGATTGCTGGATTTATTGGAAGAAAGAGGAGTGATTGGACCAGCTGATGGTGCTAAACCCCGGGAAGTTTTAGTTAAAGCAGAAAATATTGATAATGAAAATTCGAGTGAAGATGATATTGATGAAGAGACAATTTTAACTGAAAACGAAATAGATAAAGAATAAATTAAAATATATGTTTCAAGAATATTTAAATCAAAGAATGGATGATAAGGGTTTTACCGCTGAAGATATTGAGCGGCTAACAAAAGTGCCATTAAAAAATATTATTGCTTTGAAAGAAGGTAAATTTGAAGAATTACCTGCGAATGTTTTTGTAAAGGGATATTTGCAAAAAATTGCCAAAGTGTTGGATATTGATTTTGAGGAATTGTGGCATATGTATCTTGAAGAATATAATTTGAAGATGCCGCCCAAGATAGATTTATTGCCTTCGAATCGTTTTGAATCGGGTAAAGAAGTCACTCACCACATTTTAAAAATTTTGCGTTACATTCCAGTAGTAGCAGTAATTATTACTGTTATTAGTTTTATTATTTTTCAAAGTAAAAATCTTTTTGGTGAACCGAAATTAAAAATTATTACTCCAGCATTTGAAACGATCGAGACATCAGAAAATCCATTTCTCATTGAAGGAGAGGGTCAGGCACATAGTTATATAACTATCAATAATAAAGAAATTTATATTGGCGATGATGGTAAATTTAGTGAGCAAATTAATTTACGAGAAGGATTAAATGAAATTGTTATTACAGCCGTTAATCGAACGGGTAAAAAGAAAACAATAGAAAGAAAAATTTATTTTAATTCTTCAAGCGAAGCCACACCCACTTTAACGCCTACTTTAAATCCGACTAAAAATTCACCTACACCACTTAAACCGACAAATTTAATTTTTTCACCAACCCCTTCTCCTACAATTGAAGAAATTACTACCACCACTTCCAATTTACCCCTAATAAACTATTGATTTTTTGTAAAATTAAAGTAAAATCTGAAACAGTTTCTTCAATAAGTAGGCAACTGCTGTTGGTGTTTTGAGATGAGCAATCATCAATAATAAACATCAACAGAGGAAAGTCCGAACACCCTGCTATTTTCTTAGGAAGATAGCAGAAGAAGGAAGTTGCTAACCGCAACCGATCACGTTTAAACGTGATTAGGGAAAGTGCCACAGAAACTATACCGGCCACCTCAGTATTTTTTGAGGTGACCAAGGGTGAAAAGAGTGGAGGTAAGAGCTCCCAACTCTAATTGGTGACAATTAGAGGTGGCAAACCCTTCCTGGTGCAAGATCAAGTTGTCGCGCAAGCGACAGGTAGATCGCTCTGAACGTGGTAGCAATACCGCGTCAAGATAAATGGTTGCCGCCCTTTATGGGTACAGAATTCGGCTTATTCTTATTGAAGAAACAAAGATCAGAAAATCCTGCCCACCGGCAGGGTTTTCTGATCTTTGCCTAGCCCCTTTTATTTTTTTTAAAAATAAGTTAGAATAAAATTATTATGAGTAAAAACACAAAATTATTAATTATTATATTAGTTTTAATTATTCTGGTTGTAGGTGGGATAATTTTTATTTCTAAAATTAATAAACCAGAAAAAAGTACGCCGACGATTGTTAATGAAGTTAAAACTGGCAGTAGCGACCTCCTGAATTTAATAGAAAAGAACCAAAAAAACCTTCAACTTATAAAGGAAAAATATAATCAGAGACAATTAAAAGAATCTTTGGATATTGCTATTGTGATTAGCAATGATATTCCAAAAATTTCTGATGAATTGCTAAAGTTATCGGATCAAGTGAAACAACTTTTAACAAACAATGATAGTTTAACCAGTGAAAAGAAAGCGATCATTTTGCAATTGGCTCAATATCAAATTAACAGTTTAAACAATTTAAAGGATTATTGTACTTATGCGGATTTATTAAAGCAGGGTATTGCCGCTGAGTATGAAGCGGAGTTGGACAAAAAGGGTATTGATCTGAATATTAATCCTTCTGGTTTAATCCAAGAGATGGAAAACAATTTAATTTTAGCAAAACAAAATTTAACCGAAGCAGATAAGATAATGGCAGATTTATAATTTATGAGAAAAAATGTAGTTTTGATTATTTTGGATGGATGGGGCATTGGAGCTCGAGATGATTCCAATCCCATTTACAAAGTTAAACCGGAAATTATTGAAAATTTTAAATATAATTATCCGGCGACATCTTTGCAGGCAAGTGGTATTGCTGTTGGTTTGCCATGGGGGGAAGCAGGCAATAGTGAAGTTGGCCATTTAACGATGGGGATTGGTAAAATTATTTATCAGTATTATCCGCGAATTAGTTTGGAGATTCGCAATGGTAATTTTTTTAAAAATGAAGCTTTAAATAAAACATTTGATTTTGTTCTTAAAAATGGTTCTACACTTCATTGTCTGGGGTTATTATCAGAATCGCACGCCCACAGCGCTTATGAGCATATTTTGGCCTTATTACAATTGGCAGCAAAAAAACAGTTGCAGAAGGTAATTTTTCATTTCTTTACTGATGGTCGTGATAGTAGGCCGAAATCAGGCAAAGAATTAGTAGAACGGTTTTTAAACGACGCTAAAAAAATTGGCGTAGGAAAATTAGGAAGCTTGTCCGGTCGCTATTATGCGCTGGATCGTTCAAAAAATTGGGATTTAACTAGCCGAGTTTATAATTTGCTAGTTAATGGAGAGGGTCGGAAAGTAAAAAACTATCAAGAAGTTTTTGATTATTTCTATAATGAGAAAAAATTAACCGATCCATATATTGAGCCAACATTAATTATTGAAGATGATCAAAATTTACCAATTATTAAAGATGGCGATGGTGTGATATTTTTTGATTTTCGAGAAGATAGCATCCGTCAATTAAGCAGCGCTTTTATTCTTCCTGAATTCAGCTATTTCCCTAGAAAAAAATTGAATATTCATATTACGACAATGACTCAGTATGATAAAAGTTTTAATGTTGATGTTGCATATTATCCGGAAAAAATTGAGACATCATTAACTGCCGAAATAAGTAAACACAATTTAAAACAATTAAAAATTGCTGAAACAGAAAAGTATTATCATCTAACTTACTTTTTTAATGGTTTAACAGATAAAGTTTTTCCTGATGAATTTAGAGTTTTAATTCCTTCGAAAGAAACACCGCATCCAGACGAATATCCGGCTATGCGCGCGCCGGAAATTACAGAAAGATTAATTGCGGCCATGATGGAGGGGGTTTATGATTTTATTGCTGTTAATTATGCTAATCCAGATACTATTGCGCATACGGGCAATTATAATGCCGTTGTTGAAGCGATAAAAATTCTTAATCAACAATTAACCAAAGTTTATGAGGTAGCTCAAAAAATTGGTGCTACATTAATTGTAACCGCTGATCATGGCAATGCCGAAAGATTATATGATCCTTTAACTGGCGAAAAAGAAACACATCACGATAGTAATCCAGTGCCATTTTATTTGGTTGATGAAAGATTTAAGTTAAAAATACCCCGAACCGAAGAACAAATTAAGGAAATGGAGGGCACAACGACCGGTTCATTGTGTGATATTGCGCCAACAATTTTGGAATTAATGGGTTTGCCAATTCCAATAGAAATGAGTGGTGTCAGTTTATTAACCAACTTGATTTCTTACCAATAAATTTTATACTTTTTTATAATAGTCACATTTATCAAACTTTTATTTTTAATTATGAAAGTTTTTAAATACCCCTTTCAAAAAATTGAGAATAAATGGTTAAAAAAATGGGAGAGAAATAATTTTAAAACATATCAAGTTGGCGACTCACCCAAAAAGAAATTTTATATTTTAGATATGTTCCCATATCCTTCGGGTCAGGGATTGCATTTGGGGCATGTTGAAAATTATACAGCCAGCGATATTTATGCACGTTATAAAAAAATGCAGGGTTATGATGTGCTTCATCCGATGGGATGGGATGCCTTTGGTTTGCCGGCTGAAAATTATGCAATTAAAGTTAAAAAACATCCGGCAGAAATTGTCGCAAAAAATATTAATGTTTTTAAAAAACAATTATTAAGAATGGGATTTGCTTATGATTGGAAGCGCGAGATTAATACAACTGATCCCAAATATTACAAATGGACCCAATGGATATTTTTGAAACTTTTTGAGAAGGGTTTGGCTTATGAAAAAGAAGCGCCGATTAATTTCTGTCCTTCTTGTAAGACGGGTTTAGCAAATGAAGAAGTGACAGTTGAAGGGAATTGTGATCGTTGTGGCACGCCTGTTCAAAGAAAAATGCTTCGTCAATGGTGGCTCAAAATTACTGCTTATGCCGAGAAATTATTGAAGGATTTGCCTTTGCTTGATTGGCCGGAGGATATTAAAGAAATGCAAAAAAATTGGATAGGGAAATCCGTTGGCCATCAAATTAAATTTACTTTAAAAGATAACAATAATTATAAAATTGGAGAAATTGAAGTTTTTACCACTCGCATTGATACTTTATTTGGCGCAACTTATTTAGTGGTAGCCCCTGAACATTCGATAATTAATGAATTAAAAAATTATATTGAAAATATTTACGAAGTTGAGAAATATATTGAAGAAGCAATTCAAAAATCAGAATTAGAACGAACGGATTTGGCAAAAACTAAAACCGGTGTTCAATTAAAAGGTGTTTGGGCGGTTAATCCAACAAATCAAAAATTAATCCCAGTTTGGATTTCCGATTACGTTTTAATTCATTATGGCACGGGAGCAATTATGGCTGTGCCGGCGCATGATGAAAGAGATTTCGAATTCGCCAAGAAATTTAAACTCGATATTATAGAAGTTATTAGTCCTGATGGCAAAGAACATTATTTGGAAAATGCTTATACAGGCGATGGCTATCTTATTAATTCAGGGCCATTTGATGGTTTAGATAATCGAAGCGCTCAAGAAAAAATTGCTAATTATGTTGGTGCCAAAAAGGTGACGAATTATAAAATGCGTGATTGGATTTTTTCGCGTCAGAGATATTGGGGCGAGCCAATCCCAATTGTTCACTGTCCAAAATGTGGCGTTATTCCTCTTTCAGAAAAAGATCTACCTTTAACTTTGCCGAAAGTTAAGTCATATGAACCCACTGGTACTGGTGAGTCGCCTTTAGCAGCTATTGAAAGTTGGATTAATACAAAATGTCCAAAATGTGGCGGGCCGGCAAAAAGAGAAACTAATACAATGCCGCAATGGGCGGGTTCATGTTGGTATTATTTGCGGTATATTGATCCAAAAAATTCCAAAAAATTTGTTGATTTGAAGAAAGAGAAAAAATGGATGCCAGTTGATTTATATATTGGCGGCAAAGAACACGCTGTTCTTCATTTGCTTTATGCTCGTTTTTGGCACAAGTTTCTTTATGATTTAGGTTTGGTTTCAACGCCAGAGCCATTTAAAAAACTTGTTAATCAAGGTATTATTTTGGGCGCTGATAATAGAAAAATGTCAAAATCTTTTGGCAATGTTGTTAATCCTGATGATATTGTAAAACAATATGGCGCTGATACTTTAAGAATGTATATTATGTTTATGGGACCACTCGAAGATATGAAGCCGTGGAATCCTGATGGTATCAACGGTATTTTCCGATTTGTTAATCGTATTTGGAATTTTTATCAAAATCAGTTGCGTTGGAAAGAAAAAGAAAAAAATGATAGTGAGATTGAAGCGATAATACATCGGACAATTAAGAAAGTGACCGATGATATTGAGGATTTGCGTTATAACACAGCCATTAGCGCTTTAATGGAATGCCTTAATAAAATGCAAGAGAAAAATATTAAAATTGCGAAAAAGCATCTTGAGACATACGCAAAACTTTTAGCGCCTTTTGCTCCTTTTCTGGCTGAAGAAATTTGGCAATTATTAGGACATAAAAAATCTATTCACGAAGAAAAATGGCCGAAATTTGAAGAGAAATATTTGCAACAAAAACAATTTGAATTACTCGTCCAAATTAATGGAAAATTAAAAATTAAAATTAGTGCGCCTTTTAATATCCCTCAAAAAGAAGCAGAAAAAATTGTTTTGGCTCATCCTAAAATTGGCGACCTTTTAAAGAATTCTAAAATTAAAAAAATTATTTTTGTTCCCAATCGTTTAATTAATTTTGTGGTGTAAAAATTGTTTTTAAAGTTGGTTCATTGAATTTAATTTGAAGATAAACATTAGTCGCGTAAAAAATTAAACGAAAATGAATCAACCAATTCCAACCACACCGCCTTTACCAAATCAAAAATCAAAACGAAAACATCTATTGTTAATAGTAATAAGTGTTTTGGCGGTTGTTATTTTTGTTTTATTTGGCATTGGCGGCGGCTTTTCTATTTTAAAAGAAAGAGTGCAGATGGTGATTGATATGTATCGGGTACGCAAAGCGACGGAACAGTTTTATAAAGGATTGGAGCAATATTATCAAGTTTTTCGCGAAGATACTTATGGTGGCAAAACACCTCAAGAAACTTTAAATATGTTTATTGAAGCTTTAGAAAAAGGCGACATTGATTTAGCCGCTAAATATTTTGCGATGGATGAGAATCAAAGTAGAAAAAAATGGGAAGATGCATTAAAAATACAGGTAGAAAAGGGGAAATTACAAGAATTAATTAATTTAACTAAGCAATTCAAACCTTCTCCCATTCAATCTCCACTAACAACAACCTATGAATTTGTGATTATGGGCAAAGACGGAATGGCAGATTATATTATGCAAATGGAATTAAATGAATATTCCGGTGTTTGGAAAATAAAAAGTATGTAAAAAATAATCAAAGTCGTTTTTTAACTTTTTAAACATGTTTAAAAAGAGATTTTTGATTATTTTATTTTTATTAATTTTGCCTTTTAAATTATTGGCTTACGATAATTTAACAACTCACCCCGCTTTAACTTCAGAAATTGTTAAATTTTACAATAACTTCGCCCAATTTCGCATTAATGAACAAGAAAAACAATGGTTAATAGAGGGAAGCATTAAAGAAGATGATCCATTGGCGAGAACTTTGAATCATTTTTATGATCCAATTTATCAAAGGGGATTATCTGGAGAGATTAATGCAGGTGCTTTAACACCATTTTTAACTATTTTAAAACCCCTTATTTTAACCGCTAAAGATTGGGCTCAGAATTCTTATGCTCAGGCAACTTTTTTAGGAGAAGCTTATCGTAATGCTGCGCTTAATCCTGTTGCTCAATTAACTAAAAGTGCTGTTGATATTTTAGCCGTTCATACTTGGGAAAAGGCCGTTTATAATTATATTCTTGGCAATAAAAAAGAAGCTTTTATTGATTTGGGCCATGTTTTGCATCTTTTGGAAGATATGGCTGTGCCAGCTCATACTAGAAATGATCATCATTTAACTGGTGATGGTTATGAAAAATATGCGGCGCAATTTACACCAGAAAATATTGATGTCGCTTCTCAATTAAAAAATAAAAAACCCTTGGTATTTAATAATTTAAATGATTATTTTAATGATTTAGCTTTCTATACTAATACGCATTTTTATAGTCAGGATACGATTGGTGTTCAGAGTGGCTATAAACAGCCCGAGTGGAATTATTTAGAAGTTGAAAAGAAGGAAATTTATTGGTATTCAATTAACGAAGATGATATGGGTAAATATTTTTTAGTTAAAAAAGCAGGAGCCGGCAGTGTTTTTTTAGCATTGTCACAAAATATTACCATTGACGATCCACTTATTTATTCTGATTATTGGTCTCACCTATCTAAAAAAGCAGTTTTATCAGGAGCTGGTGTTTTGAATTTATTTTTTCAAGAGGTGGAAAAATATAAAAATGATCAAAACTTTTTATCACGAATGAGAAAAACTTTAATCGCCACAACAATTGAAAATATTAAAAGAGCGCTGGGTTTAATGGACGAAGAGAAAAAACAAGAAGTTGCCATTGAATCAACACCATCAGCTTTGCCTTTAGCAATTAATCAATCCCAAACAATTGAACAATCTCATGAGGTTTCTATTTTGCCTTCCGCCACGCCGTTGTTAGAATTATCTCAAGAAATAATTTTTAGTCCTAGTCCGAGTTTGACACCAACACTTTCGCCATCGCCAACTCCTTCTTCAACGCCATTTTTAACCCCTTCTCCACTTCCTAGTTTTTCGCCCACCCCCTCCACTAATCTGACACCCTTAATTACTCCAACACCCTCTTCAACGCCAGAAATTTATTATAGCGGTTCTACTTCTTCTACGCCCGCACCAACTCCAACGCCAACACCGATCGTTTATTGCGCTACTTCAACCACAATTATTTCTGACAATCCAAAGGTTATTATTAATGAAATTGCTTGGATGGGCACCTCTCATTCTTCTGCTGACGAGTGGATTGAATTAAAAAATATTTCCACTGAAACGATCAATTTAAAAAATTGGCAATTATTAGATCAAGATGGCCAGATCAAAATTATTTTTCCAGAAAAAATTTTAGCGCCAAATGAACCGTTGCTTTTAGAAAGAACAAATGATGAAGCCGTACCAAATATTGCAGCTGATTTAATTTTTACTGGTTCAATTAATGATACCAACGAGTCTTTAAAACTTTTTGATTCCAATTGTAATTTAATTGATGAAGCAAAAACTGATGAAAACGGAAATTGGCCGGCTGGTGATAAAATCACAAAGAGATCAATGGAAAGAGGCGATGATTTAAATTGGCATACTTATTCTGGTGAAGAAAATAATGGCATTTTGGGAACACCTAAATCAGAAAATAGCCCTGTTGTTCTAACTCTTCCTGATACTACTCCCAACCCGCAAAAACCAAAAATTTTGATTTCAGAAATTCTTTATGATGCTAAAGGTACCGATGTGGGTAAAGAATTCATTGAATTATACAACCCTAATGATATCGATATTAATTTAATTGATTGGTCATTGCAATTAGCAAAAGATAACAGTACCACTACTACTTCCTTACTGAAAATTGGCAAAAATGATTTAAATATTATTAAAGCCCACGGATTTTTGCTAATTGGTTTTAATAGTTATGATGCTTTAAATTACAACAATGTTCAAGCTGATATTTTAAGGTTATCATATTCATTGCCCAATCCAACACTCGATAATAGTTACCATATCTTTTTAATTGATAATGAAAAAAATATCATTGATGAAATTAGTTATTCAAAAAATTCTTGTCCAGAAGGTAGTAGTTTAGAAAGAAAAGCAGAAGAAGATTCAACGGTTGAATCAATGACAATTGGTATGGATCAATTTATGGGCAATGGTTATGATAGCGATTCAATGACTGATTTTATTGTGCGCGATCCTCAACCGCAAAACTCATTAAGTTTACCGGAACCACGCCAGGCTTTGGAAGTATCAAATTTAAAATATATATTTGATAATGCCGGTCAAATTCGCTTATCATTTTCTATTTTGCCAGCAGAACAATTACTAACTTTTTCTGATTTGGAAGTTTATTATAGTTTGCTTGAGGAAGATTTAAAAAATTTTAGTGTTTCTAATATAACCAAAGCCGAGATTCTAAATAAAAATTTTGATTTCCAAAATAATAATTTTGAGATCACTCTTAATCCTTATTCGGCTGAAGAATATTATGTCGGTATTGTGTTAAAAGATAAAGATGGAATGAAAAAAGAAAAGCCAGCTATTATTAAAATTGTTCAACCCAAAGAAATTGTTATTTCTGAGCCAGTTAATTTTTATTTATTTACTAATTCGTCAGATTATTCCGATTTTCAATTAGCAAATAATTATGGACTAGGTAACTTTTCAATAATTTTTACGGCCGATGAAAGCGGATACTTAAAAAATGTGGTGGCGGCGGCTAAAAGTCTCAACTGTGCTTTGTCAGTTAAAGTTAAAATTTTTGAAATGGAAAATGATAACCAAAAAGAATTAGGGGTTTCTCGCAATGCGGTTGAGTTAAAATCTTATTGGACACCAGGTTATTTCAGCTGGGAATTTGTAGATGGGGCAATTGTTTTAAGAAAAAACCATCAATATTTAGCGCAATTTTATATTGATAATGCGCCTAATGGAAATTGTTGGGCTTATTTCCCAGGAGAAAGCAGGGAAGTTTGGGGAAGTGATAAAACAATTTTTTCTTTTACGGGATATAAAAATAGAATTGCTGAATTATCTCAGAAAGTAACTGGAGACGATTTATTAGAAGGTGAGACGATTTATAATCCTGAGGTAAGTTTTTCGGCCAGAGTTTTTAATTATACTGATTGGCCGGTGAAATTGCAGATTGAAGTGAGACCGCGAAATGAAGATTTTGATAATAATATTGCTCAAAATGATCCCCATCTTTTTGAAAGTAATTTTGTTTATTCAGGTGATGTTGCTACCGTTTTAGTTTCTAATTTAGAAGACAATGCTTATCACTGGCGAGCGCGGGCAATTGATTTAGCAGGTTATACTTCTGAGTGGTATTATTTTGGTGATAAGAATAATTCTGATTTTTATGTTGATGCCGAGCAAAGTGATTACCCTGAAAATGTTTTGTATTCTTTAGATCCAAAAAATGTTATTGAGACAAATGCCGTTGAATGGGCTTCAACAATGTATGGTCCGCGAGTTATTTTTTCCAGTTTTATTGCCAATAAGAGCGGTTATGTTGATAGAATAGAATTGCCAGCATACTATCATTATTGCGCTTTTCCAATCAAAGCGCAGATCTATGCCATTTCACCCAATCAAGTTAATGGAAATCTGGGGCCATTGTTAGGTAATTCGATTGACCCAGCAATTACTTATAGTTGGGATGGTTATTTTGGTATATTAAGTTGGCGCTTTGATCAACCGGTTTATTTGGAGAAAAATCATTATTATGCTTTAAAGCTTGATTTTTCTGAGGTTGATACAAATACTGCTAATTGTTCAGTTAATTACAAAGTACATCCGGATATTATGGGTTCAAAAATTTATTTGCCGAATGGAAATGGTTGGCAATTGAAGAATGACAATGATTTAAATCTGGTGGTTTATAAAAAAGAAAGCGAATAAAAAAGTTAAAATATAAAAATTGCACACTGAGCGAATTCTTTTCTTGACTTATTTTTTTAAAATTCTAAACTGCTAATAGAAAATTAAAAAATGAAAGGAGGATGGCATGAGTGCATTTTACTATGTGGATGATATTATTCAAACCAAAAATGTTCCTTTTTGTTTGCCAGAGATTAATTGTGTTATTGGTCCTCATTCAGTTATTTTGCCACCAAGTCATTTAGAAGAAGATATTAATATTTCTTCCGATTGTCGAATTTTTTTCTCTCATTTGAGAAACGTTAAAATTGGCGCAGAAAGTTTGATTATTCATTCCCAACTGCGCGATATTGAAGCTAAAGAGGAAATGATTGTTTATTATTCAACATTATTGCTGAGTAAGTTTGGCAAATGCGTCAAAATTAAGCATCATAGTTTTGTTTTTTCTAGTTTTATTGAAGACGAAACAAACATTAATGCCGGTTGTTATTTGGAAGATGCTTTTGTTGGTGAAAAAACCGTTTTTCAGCCTCATGTAGTGATTGCTGCTAATAATGGTTATAATGATTCAAAAACAAAAATTGGAGACAGGTGTTTTATTGGTGCTAATGTAACAATTGTTGCTCCTTGTGAAATAGCAAATGAAGTATATATTGAGCCTGGTGTTCGTTTATCTTCATCTGCTTCTATACCACCCCATTCTTTAGTTGCTTATGATGGTCAAAATTTTCGGATTGATGAAAATCGAATTTTCCATTTTGAAGAGATTGGCTGGATAATTACTGAAAAAAGTATTGATGTTTCTTTAGCTCATCAAATCCAAGCTAAATTTAGAGAGCTTTTAGAATTAATAAAAAATGGGAAAGCAAACAATAAGGATTTTTTTATGAGCAGAGAAGAAGTAGAGAAAAAAATAAACACCTTTAAACATTTAGATGAGCATAATTTCAGAGAGATTTTGGATTTTTTTGATCAAAAAATAAAGTCCTTGGCTTAGCCAAGGACTTTTGCTTATTGATTTTTCAGTTGAATATGTTAAAATTGATTAATCATAAGAAAATAAAATGCGATTAAAAATTTTAAAATAATATGAGAAACTTATTAAAAAATCTAGCTCTAGGTATTATTATTTTCTTGATTTTAAGTTCTATTTTTTCCTATCTTTTTAGTGGAGCAATGCCAATCAAAGAAAAAAAGATTTCTTTGAATGAATTGGTTTCTCTCATTCAAAAAGAAGAAATAAAAGAAATAACAGCGCAAGGTAATGAGGTGGTTGCTAAAACAACTAAAGATGAAGTTTTAAAAACAAATAAAGAGGATGGAGTGAGTATTATCGAAACATTAAAAAATCTTGGCGTAAGCAATGAACAATTGAGTAAAGTAAATATTAATATTAAAACTTCTTCGGATTGGTTATTTTGGGGAGCTTTGTTGCTTCAAACTATTTTACCCTTGGGTTTAATTTTGCTTTTCTTCCTCTGGATGAACAAACAAGCCCAAAAGGGAGTTGGACAGGCCTTTTCTTTTGGCAGGGTTAATCTTAAAATTTCTACGCCAAAAGATAAAGTGACTTTTAAAGATGTGGCAGGTTTAGAAGAGGCAAAGCAGGAATTAAAAGAAGTGGTTGAGTTTTTGAAAAATCCAAAAAAGTTTCTTGATTTGGGCGCAAAAATACCGCGTGGCGTTTTATTGATGGGGCCACCGGGTTCCGGAAAAACACTTTTAGCGCGAGCGGTGGCTGGTGAGGCTAATGTTCCATTTTTCCACATTTCGGGCGCTGAATTTGTGGAGCTTTTTGTTGGTGTTGGCGCCAGCCGCGTTAGAGATGCTTTTGCGACTGCTAAAAAAGCAGCGCCATCAATTTTGTTTATTGATGAAATTGATGCGGTTGGCCGGGAACGAGGCGCTGGTTTGGGTGGAGGACATGATGAAAGAGAACAAACCTTAAACCAAATTTTAGTAGAAATGGATGGTTTTGATCGTGAGACGAATGTTATTGTGATTGCCGCGACTAATCGTCCTGATATTTTAGACCCAGCTCTTCTAAGACCTGGTCGTTTTGATCGAAGAATTGTTTTGGATTTGCCGGATTTGAAAGAAAGAGAAGAAATTTTAAAGATTCACTGTCGTGATAAAGTTTTGGCCAAAGATGTGTTTTTGCGAAGAATTGCCGAAAGAACTCCTGGTTTTTCTGGCGCTGATTTAGCTAATTTAGTTAATGAAGCGGCTATCTTGGCTGCTCGAAGAAATAAAAAAGAAATTACCCAAAGCGAACTTTTAGAATCAATTGAAAAAGTTGTTTTAGGGCCAGAGCGTCGCAGTCGGATAATTTCTGAAAAGGAAAAACAAATTATTGCTCATCATGAAGCTGGTCATGCTCTTGTTGCTTACCATTCGCCTGAGGCCGATCCAGTTCAGAAAATTTCTATTATTGCCCGCGGCCAAGCCGGTGGTTACACTTTAAAAATGCCGCTGGAAGATAGAAGATTGCAAACCAGAAAACAATTTTTAGCTGAATTAGCAGTATTAATGGGCGGTTATGTGGCTGAAAAAATTTATTTGGGTGATGTTTCAACAGGAGCGGCTAATGATTTGAAAGAAGCTTCGGAATTAGCCCGGAAAATGATTGTTAAATATGGAATGTCTGAAAAATTGGGCCCGATTACTTTTGGCAAAACAGAAGAACTAATCTTTTTAGGCCGCGAAATTACTGCCGAGAAGAATTATTCAGAAAAAACCGCAATCGAAATTGATAATGAGGTTAAAAGATTGATTAATGAGGCGGTTAAACAATCAGAGAAAATAATTAAAAACCACAAAAAACAAATGGAGGCTCTCGTTAAAACTTTGTTAGAAAAGGAAATTATAGAAAAAGAAGATTTTGAGGAATTAATGAAAAATAACCAATAAGAGGGTTTGAAAAAAATTAAAAAATTAATAAACTAAAAGAGGATATTGATAATCCTCTTGGGCGCATAGCTCAGCGGTTAGAGCACAGACCTTATAAGTCTGGGGTCGATGGTTCGAATCCATCTGCGCCCACTGATAAATGATTAAATTTATTTTTTGAATTTGATGCTTGGCAGAGTCAAACTTGTAAAAAAGACTCAGATTTTGTATATTTTTATAAATGGCCATTTTATACACTTTAACTTTCCAGATTTTTATTTCTAGCTAATTAACCACTTAAAGACCCCTCTTGATTTTTTTCTCTTTTTGTTGTATAATTAAATATATGAGCAATAAATTTGAAAAACTAGATCCAAATATGTTAAAAAAATTGACAAACAAAGAGGAAACTCTGCCGGAAGAATTGAAAAAAAGAGTTGAAATTGATTTGATGAGCGTCATAACCGATGATAGTAAGTCATTATTTGAAAAACTATCTGATAAAGGGAAAGAAATTGCGAAAAAAGTTTATGAAGGACTTTATAATAATCCAGTCACTAATAGATTAGTTGCTAAATTAGAAATTGCGTTGAATCAAAAAAGAATCGATGTTTATGAAAAGAAACTATCAAATTTTAAGAGCAATCTCGATCGGATTGATTATTGCATCAATATTTTTAATCAATCAGAAAAAGAGTTAAGTGAATATAGAGAAAATGCTTTAAAAAACAATATACCAGTCGAAGGTATTGATAAACAATTGAAGAGAATGAGAGAAAGTAGAGAGAAGCTTTTACTCGAAAAAGAGAAAATTTCTCCAAAATTTGAAATGAATAAAAATAAAAGAGATGCATATGTAGAAAAAAGAAATATTGTTGCTCAACGATTGATAGATTATTATCAATTAAAAATTGATCCATTGGAGAAAAGAAAAGAAATTTTAAATCAACACAAAAATGATTTAGAAAATAAATGGAAAAAAGTTTATGCTAAACATGAGGAACAGATAATGATATTAGAAAAGCAAAAAAACGATTTGTATCAAGTTTTGTTAAAAGCAGGGTTGTCCGAGCGAAAAATTAAAAACGATGAGACAATTAAGGAAATAGAAAAGATGCTTCGTCAAGAAAAAAAGGAATTGGTTTCTGAAAAAGCAGCTGTAGAGCGGCAGATGATGGATGTAAATAAAAAGTTGGATAAATTAAATAACAACATTTACCCCTACATTCAAAAAAGAAATGAATTTGTGGCGGTAATTAATCGAATGCCAATAGATTTTGCAATTAACGAAGAAAAACAAGAAAAAGAAGAAAAGCAGGAAAACAAAATCGAAGAGAAAGAAGTTATGCCTGAAGAAAAAATGTCAGTGAGGGAATTTTTGAAATATTGGCTTAGATTTTTAGAGGCCAGCTCGCGAAAAGATAAAGAAAATTACCAATTTGTCGAAAGTCAATTTGTTGAAAAAGCAAAAACCTCATTAAATGATCAAATAGATATGAAAAAATTTGTTTCGCTGTTAAAAAATTTTTATAAAGAACGACCCAAAGAAGAAAAGGAAAGAATTAATATGCTTATTGAAGATTTTATTGTTCAATTACCCAAAGAAAAAGGCGAATAATATTTAAAAATATGGTTACCCAACAAGATAATGAGGTTAAAAATAAAAAAGATGAAATTGAGGAAACTCTTGCAAGAGTGAAAAAAGAAATGGCAAAAATTCATGAGGAATATAATGAAATTCATCAAGGATTCGAAAAATTGCTTGCAGAAATTAATGAGACTTTAAAGAATTTTGAAAAAGAAGAAAAGGAAATTATTAAAAACGATAATGACTTTGAAAAAGAGCTGGATGATTTAATTTTACAAAATATTCAGGACGAATCAGAAGAGGAATAAGTTTTTGAAAAGGCTTAATTTTTGAAGCGGCAAACCCCATTTGCCCTAACTTGATAAATTTTTAAATTTTAGTATAATTAAAAACTTAAAGGATTGTCGAGGAGTCCTTTTTATTTTATAAGAATATGATCACATTAATTCGCCAATTACCGCTGTTAAAACCAAAAAGGTTGAGAAGAGGAGATAAGGTTATTGTTGTCTCTCCTTCTCAGCCCATAACCAATCTCAAGCATTTTCGCCGTGGTTTAAAGACTTTGGAAAGTCTTGGTTTTGTGGTTGAAACCTCAAAAAATGTTGATGTGGTTTATGGAATGTATAAGGCAGGGACGCCAGAGGAGAGGGCTCAAGATTTAAATGAGGCTTTTGCTCGAAAAGATATCCGGGCTATTTTTATGAGTGTTGGCGGTTATTTGGCCAATCAGGTTTTGCCGCTGTTGGACTATAATTTAATCCGTAAAAATCCAAAAGTTTTAATTGGTTTTTCTGATGGCACTACTTTATTAAATGCTATTTATCGTCGGAGCAGAATTGTTACTTTTCATGGATTCAATATAGAACATTTCTTTATGAAGGCTAATAGTTATACTATTAATTCTTTTAAAAATATTTGTTTTGAAGGAGGTACGACCTTTTTGAAACGGAGTAAATGGCAGATTTTGAAACCTGGACGTGCTCGCGGTAAATTAGTCGGTGGCAATCTAATTAGTTTTGCTAATTTATTAGGCACCCGTTATTTTCCAGATGTTTCTAACAGCATTCTATTTTTTGAGGAGCATGGCGATTATTCCGAAGATATTGAAGGCGCTTTAACTCGATTAATTAATGCGGGTCTTTTTGTGGAGGGAGGAGTTAAGGGAATTATTTTTGGAAAAATGGTAAATGTTACTGTTGGTTCAGCCGATAGGGAATTAGAAAAGAAATTCGGCCGACCAAAATATTTTACCTTGAACACTATTCTGAAAGAAATTTTAAAGCCATACAAAATTCCAGTTATAACTAATGTTGATTTTGGCGATATTTATTATCCAATGACTATTCCTATTGGTGTCGAAGCTGAGTTGGATGCAACAAGAAAAGAAATAACTTTGCGCTTATTAGAACCAGCGGTTCGTTAATTTCGTCTTGGCAAATTTTAAATTTGAATTAAATTAAAAAAGGAGCGCCTGTAGCTTAACGGATAAAGCGTCGGCCTCCGGAGCCGAAGACTGCGCGTTCGATTCGCGCCAGGCGCACTGCTATGCTTCCCGCTGATTTGTATTATCTTAAAATAGGCAAGGCAGATGAATTACAAGAAAAAAAAGAGCGAATTATATTTCGTTTTTTTGAAATTTTACCGGGTTTGTGTTCGTGGTTGACTCTAATCGCTGTCTTTATAGTAGCTTGGCAATGGCCAGTGGTTGCTGCTATTTTTATTATTGTTTTTGATGTTTTTTGGTTGATCAAAACGATTTATTTTAGCATCCATGCTTTTTATAGTTTTAAAATTGTTCGGAAAAATTTAGCAAAAAATTGGCTTTTGGAATTAAAAAATTTACCCAAGGAAAAATATAATTTAAATATTAGCGATTGGCGTGAAATTTATCATTTGGTGATTTTGCCAATGGTTAACGAATCATACGAAATCGTCTCAACTACTTTAAAATCTCTTTCTAACGTTAATTACCCAATTGACCGATTAATTGTTGTTTTGGCTACGGAAGAGAGAGCGCAAGAAGAGGTTAAAGAAACCATCATCAAAATTAAAGATGAATTTAAAAATGTTTTTAAACATTTTCTAATAACAGTTCATCCTAAAGATATTGAGGGAGAAATTGCGGGGAAGGGCGCTAATGCTGCTTGGGCGGCTCGCGAGGCCAAAAAAAATATTATTGATTTGCTAAATATTCCTTATGAAAATATTTTAGTTTCGAATTTTGATATTGATACAGTTATCCCAAGTGATTATTTTGGTTGTCTCACTTATCATTTTTTAACTGCTAGAAATCCATTGCATTCTAGTTATCAGCCCGTGCCTCTTTTTACGAATAATATTTGGGAGGCGCCAGCTTTAGCTCGAGTTATCTCTTTTTCTTCTACTTTTTTTCAGTTAATTCAGCAGGCTCGGCCAGAGCGAATGACCACTTTTTCTTCTCACTCAATGCCATTTAAAGCTTTGGTAGATATTGATTTTTGGCAAACCAATGTTGTTTCTGAAGATTCAAGAATTTTTTGGCAGTGCTTTTTGTATTATGATGGCAATTGGGAAATTGTCCCATTATTTTATCCAGTTTCAATGGATGCAAATGTTGATGCTAAATTTACAAAAACGATAGTTAATCAATATAAACAACAAAGACGTTGGGCCTATGGCGCTTTTGATATTGCTTATGCCTTTTTTGGTTTTTTAAAAAATAAAAAAATTCCCCTGAAGAAAAAATTAATTTATGGTTTCTTTTTATTTGATGGATTTTATTCGTGGGCAACAACAAGTTTAATAATTTTCTTTTTGGGTTGGCTGCCGTTGGTTTTAGGTGGTCCAAAATTTAATTTTACCCTCCTTTCCTTTTATTTACCAAAAACAACCTCGTATATTTTAACTGTTGCAAATATTGGTATTATCACCTGTGCGATCTTAAATTTTTGGTTTTTGCCCCCTCGCCCGCCATCTTATGGCAAATGGCGTTATGTTTATTTTGTTTTGCAGTGGTTTTTAACTCCGATTAATCTAATTTTTTTTGGTAGTGTGCCGGCATTGGAGGCTCAAACGAGATTAATGATAAAAAAATATCTAGGTTTTTGGGTAACACCTAAATATCGGAAAAAACAATAATCAATTTTTAATTTTTGAAAAGCCGATTATAATAAAAATGTTTTATGAATAAAAACGATTTTGTTAAAATTAATGACTTTTTGTGGGAGATTCCTAAAGGATGGAGAGATGATATGCGGGTTTCAGCAAGAGTTTACGCCAGCGAAAAGTTGCTTGAGGAATCAATGCGCGACCGATCTTTGCATCAGTTGATAAATGTAGCAACTTTACCGGGGATTGTTAATTATAGTTTAGCAATGCCCGATATCCATGAAGGATACGGTTTTCCTATTGGTGGGGTAGCGGCTATCAAAGCAGATGAAGGAGTAATTTCGCCGGGTGGTGTTGGATATGATATTAATTGTGGCATGCGGATTTTATTGTCCGATTATTCTAAAGAAGAAATAGAGCCATATTTGGATAAATTAGCCACAGCTATTGCCAAAGTAGTTCCGTCTGGTTTGGGAAAAGGACATGATGTGGGAATTAGTCTTTCGAGTTTAGATAGAGTTTTAAATGGTGGAGCAAAAAAATTAGTAGAAGATGGTTATGGTGAGAAAGAGGATATTGAGTTTTGTGAGGCGGGCGGTTGTTTAGAATTTGCTGATGCTAAAATGGTTTCAAACAAAGCTAAAAATCGTGGTCAAGATCAGCTGGGAACTTTGGGTAGTGGCAACCATTTCTTAGAAATTCTCAGGGTAGCTGAAATTTTTGATGAGAAAATTAGTCAAACAATGGGCCTTTTTCTTAATCAAATAGTTGTGATGATTCATACTGGTTCGAGGGGGTTGGGCCATCAAGTAGCTACTGATTATATTCAGCAAATGATGAAATTAATGAAAAAATATAATTTTAGCGTGCCTGATAGAGAATTAGTTTGTGCGCCATTTAAAAGCGATGAAGGACAAAACTATTTTAGCGCGATGAGTGCAGCGGCAAATTTTGCTTGGGCTAATCGCCAAATGATCACTTTTTATATCAGAGAGGCTTGGAAAAAAATTTTGGGTAAAGATAAAAAACTAAGAATTTTATATGATGTAGCCCACAATATTGCTAAATTAGAAGAATATGAAATTGAGGGCAAAAAACAAAAAGTTTTAGTTCATCGCAAAGGTTCAACAAGAGCTTTCCCGCCCTTTCACCCGGAAATACCTTTAAAATATCAATCAATTGGTCAGCCAGTTTTGATTCCAGGGAGTATGGGTACGGCTTCTTATGTTTTGGTCGGTACGGAAAAAAGCTTAGAAAGTTTTTATTCAACTTGTCATGGCGCTGGGCGAAGAATGTCACGCATGGCTGCTGTTAAAACTCTTTCACCAAAAGAAATTGTAAAATATTTAGAAAATAAAGGAATTTTAGTAAAATGCGAAAGTTTAAAGGGTTTGGCCGAAGAGGCGCCAGAGGCTTACAAAGACATTAATGAAGTAGTCAATGTCGTTCATCAAAGCAATCTGTCCTTAAAAGTTGCCAAACTATTGCCTTTAGCGGTAATAAAAGGTGAGTAATTTTATGAAAATTTTAGCTAAAAATCGAAAAGCGGAATTTAATTATGAAATTTTAGAAAGGATTGAAGCGGGGATTCAGTTATTGGGATGCGAAGTGAAGTCCGTTAAAAACGGAAACATTAATTTAGATGGTTCTTTTGCTCAGATTTATGGCAATGAAATCTATTTAATTAATGCGCAAATTCCTGCCTGGCAAGCAAAAAACGCACCGTTTGATTACCAGCCTGATCGGAGCCGCAAATTACTCCTTCACAAAGAAGAAATTAACAGATTAATTGGTAAAATGAAAACTGAGCGATTATTGCTTATTCCTCTTATGGTTTACTTGAAAAAAAATAAAATTAAAGTAGAATTAGGACTTGGTAGAAGCAGACGTAAAATCGATAAAAGAGAGATAATTAAAAAACGCGAAACAGAAAGAGAAATAGCCCGCAACCTTAAAAATTATTAAATTTATTAAAATGGGGATGATTGGCCTCGAGGCGAAAAAGCATTTTCAAGTCAGACCGAGGGTTCGCTACCTCGTAAAAAAGCGAGAAAGAAAAACTGCCAATTTTAGCAGAAACTTGGCTTTTGCTTTAGCATAAGCCCATCCGACTGGCTGATGCTCGATAGGCCAGAAGGGTGTCAAATTATCGAGCTCGGCTTTTTCTAGGTGTCTTTGGCTAGAAAAGCAACCTAACACCAAAGACGGGGGTTAATAATTTTGCCGATTTTAAATATTAACCCTTAAGATAAATCGGCTGATTGTCTGGAAAGCTTGAAAATCAACTTTTTCGCCGACGCGGGTTCGATTCCCGCCATCTCCACTAAATATTCGGTCGATTTTTTTATTTAACGCTAAAATAAAAAGATATAATATCAACAATCAAATAAGAGCGAAAGAGGTAAGGGTAATTGATGAGAATGGTCAAAATTTGGGAGTGATGCCGCTTGAACAAGCATTGAGTTTGGCCCAATCAAAAAATTTAGATTTAGTGGAAATTACAAGCAATACTAATCCAGTGGTGACAAAAATTTGTGATTACGGCAAATTTTTGTATCAGCAAGAGAAGGAAGAAAGAAAAAAGCGGATGAAAGAAAGAAGTGATGAAATGAAACATGTCCGATTGGGTTTTAATATAGGCAAACACGATATGGAGGTGAAGGCAAAACAAATTGAAGAATTTTTAGAAGATGGTTTGAAAATTCAAATTGAACTTATACTTAGAGGTCGAGAAAAAAGCCATAAGGATTTAGCTGAGAAAAAATTAAAAGAATTTTTAACTTTCATTAATCATCCTTATAAAATCATCCAAGATATAAAAAGCGCTCCTCGTGGTTTAATTATAACAATTTCTTCCTAAAAATATGTTAAAAACAAAAAAAGCCTTACACAAAAGAATAAAAATTACTAAAAGCAAAAAATTGCTTCATCGTCCCATAAAGCAAAATCATTTTAAGTCCAAACTAACAGGTCGTGATAATCAAAAAAAGAGACATTATAAATCTTTTTATAATGCCGATGAAAAGGCAATAAAAAAATTTTTGCCTTATCATTCTACTAATAAATAATAATTTTTCTAAAGTTTCTATTTAATTTTTAAATATTAAAATTAAATAGAAACTATTTTTTCAATAAAAATATGGTTAGAGTAAAAAGAGGAAAAATTGCCCATAAGAAAAGAGAGAAAATCTTGCGTTATACCAAAGGTTTTAAATGGGGACGCAAATCAAAGGAACGTTTAGCCAAAGAAGCCCTTCTTCATGCTTGGACGCATGCTTTTGAAGGAAGAAAATTAAAAAAACGCGATTTTCGTCGTCTTTGGCAGACAAAAATTAAAGCCGCGGTTAACCAACAAGGGTTAAAATATAATGAATTTATTCATTTGCTCAAAAAGAACAATATCAAAATTGATAGAAAAATTTTAGCTCAATTAGCGGAATTCAAACCAGAAATTTTTAATCAAATTGTTTCTGAGGTCAAATAATAAAAAAACATCATGATTATTTTTAAAAGAAAAAAATACGATAAAAAAACTCTCAAAGAGTTAAAAGAGTTACTAGAAAAGGAAAAAGAAGAGTTTCAGAAGAAAGTTGAAGAATTAAATTTAAAAGAGAAAGACATGGCAATTAAAATGCCAGATTTTATGGCATCAGAAGATGCCTCGATTGAAGCTGACGAAGTTGAGGAATTAAATAATCTGCTTTCATTAAAAATGGAATGGGAAAATGAAATTGACAGGATTAATCAAGCCTTGGAAAGAATGGAAAAGGGCACGTATGGTATTTGTGTTGAATGCGGCAATTTAATCGAACTTGAACGCCTAAAGATAGAACCAACAGCGCAAATTTGTATAGCCTGTGTTAAAAAGAAAAATCGTCAATTATCGTAATTTTTGCCAATTCGTTTACCATGACCGCCAAAGTTTATTCTTCGGCTGTTATTGGAATAAAAGCCCAAGTCATTGAAGTAGAGGTTGATTTATCATCCGGCCTTCATGCTTTTAATATTGTTGGCTTGGCTGATAAGGCGGTGAATGAAGCAAAGGATAGGGTTTCCTCAGCTATAAAAAATAGTGGGGCAGTCGCTCCTCAGCGTTTAAACAAAAGAATCACCGTTAATTTAGCCCCGGCTGATTTAAAAAAGGAGGGATCAGCTTATGATTTAGCGATTGCGGTTGGCTATCTTTTAGCTTCAAAACAAATCAAAAATTTTGAGGCTAGTAAAAAATTATTTTTAGGCGAATTAGCTTTGGATGGCAGTTTAAGACCAGTACCCGGTATTTTACCAATTGCGCTTCTGGCCCAAGAAAAATTTGAAGAAATTATTATTCCTATAAAAAATGTTAATGAAGCTTCTTTAATCAAGGGCATAAAAATTGTCGGATGTAATAATTTACAAGAAGTAATTGAATATTTGGAGGGCAAAAGAGAAATGGGTTTTTTAAGCACTGGAGAGATTGATTTAAATAAATTTAATGAATATCCGATTGATTTTTCCGATATTAAAGGTCAGTACCAGGCCAAAAGAGCTTTGGAAATTGCGGCGGCTGGAGGTCATAATGTTTTAATGGTTGGTTCGCCAGGCTCAGGGAAAAGCATGCTAGCAAAAGCTTTGCCTTCGATTCTGCCAACGTTATCATTGGAGGAGGCATTAGAAGTGAGTCAAATTTATAGTATTTGCGGTTTACTCTCTAATGAAAATCCAATTATTATTAACCGACCATTTCGTTCGCCGCATCATACTGCTTCAAAAATTGCTTTAGTGGGAGGAGGATCGTGGCCTAAGCCTGGAGAAATTAGCTTGGCTCATCGCGGAGTGTTGTTTATGGATGAAATTCCTGAATTTGCGCGTGATGTTTTGGAAAGTTTAAGACAACCATTGGAAGATGGAGAAATTACAGTAAGTCGCGTTCAAGGGAGTTTAACTTTTCCAGCCCGTTTTATTTTAGTGGCGGCTATGAATCCTTGTCCGTGCGGTTATTATGGCGATCCTGAAAAAGAATGTCGTTGTTCACCTTCAGAGATTTTAAGATATCAGAAAAAAATTTCAGGTCCTCTACTTGATCGTATTGATTTACAAATTGAAGTGCCGCGGATTAAATATGAGGAATTAAAACAAGAAAATAGTGGTGAATCTTCAAGTGTAATTAGAAAAAGAATTGAAAAAGCGCGAGAGATACAAAAAAACAGATTTTCTCGATTAAAGAAAAATATCTTTACTAATGCCGAAATGACATCGAGAGAGGTTGAAGAAATTTGTCAATTAGATGATTCAGCTGAAAAGTTATTAAAGAAGTCAATCGAAAATTGGTATTTATCAGCGAGAAGTTATTATCGTATTTTGAAAGTAGCCCGAACAATTGCTGATTTAGAAGAGTCTGAAATTATTAAAAGCGAACACATTGCTGAGGCATTGCGGTATCGTATCAAAAATGAAAATTAAAAAATCGAGCTGAAGCTCGATTTTTTAATTTATAAAGTGGGAAATTTTTATTTGGCAAAAGGATTTTTGGCGCCTCTGACTTCGAAATGAAGATGACAGCCTGGGGAGCCAATAACATAACCAGTATTGCCCATTAAACCAATTAACTGACCTTGCATAACATAATCGCCTTCTTTAACTTGAACATAATTAAGGTGGGCATACAGCGTTTCAGTATTGTTGGGATGTTGAATTTTTATATAATTGCCATAACTGCTATCATAGGCTACTTTTTCAACCAATCCTTCGGCGGCGGCTACAACTGGTGTATCGCAGCGGTTGGCGATGTCAACAGCGTTGACATTATGAAGAATGCCCCAATTAAATCCACTGGTAGGAATGACATAATAATAAGGGTATTCGGGAAGAGAAGAAGCAGCAGCGAAAACTTTATAAGTTCTTGGCATTCGACCATCGGGTATAATAATTTTTTGTCCTGGAATTAAAGAAGAATTGGTCAAGTTATTATAAGCAACGATTTTATCGGTTGAAACCGAATAAAGTTGGGCAATTTGTTCTATTGTTTCACCAGGTTTGATTTCATGTAAAACACCAGATACAGGAAGAATAATTAGTTCTTCGCCTGGAACAATTCTATCGCTTTTTAAATTATTAGCCCACTTTATAGTTTCTAAACTTATTCCAAATTCAGAGGAAAGGCTGAGTAGGGTATCGCCCTTTTGAACTCTATAGATTAAAATTCCATTTTTATCTGTTCTGATGCTTGTGAGAATTGGGCTGGGATTTTGTAAGCTACTATGGTCAATAAGATAAGAAATTTCAGAATCCGGCTGGTTAGGAGAAGTGTCAAGACCTTCATTTCTATTAATGTTTTGATTAACAGCAAGACTAAAAACAGCAGGGTTAGTGTTGCTAGTTAAAGCCAGATTTTTCATAATCAAATTCGGACCACCCAAAACGCCGCGGTCCGATTCTTTATAGGATAAAAGTTTGTTCTCATTAGTATAATTAATAATAATTAGAATAGCCCCCAAAATAAGCAAAAAGACAACCGTGGGAAGAGGTTGTCTAAAGTAAAACAAGCGCTCTTTTAAAGAAAAGAGACTTTTTGAATTGAAAATAAAAACTTTCAGTTCAGTCGCAATCTTTCGGTACAATCGCTTAAAATTGGCAAAAAGTGTACAAATAAGCTTATTTTATTTTCTCCTTAAAAGACCAGTGTCTTTTAAAGGATTACTCTTTATTATAGCCGTTGATAAAAAGAAGTCAAGTTTTCAATAAATAACAAAAAACTGGCTATTTGGCGATTATTTTCATCAATTTTGCTGGAAAAAACAAAGAAAAAATGCTAAACTTACTTCTATGATTGATAAATTGAAAATTTTAGAGGGGCTAAACGAGGATCAAAAAGAGGCGGTGCTTTTTACAGAAGGGCCGCTTTTAATTGTTGCCGGCGCTGGTTCAGGGAAGACAAAAACCTTAACTCATCGAGTGGCTTATCTTTTGGCCACTGGCATTAAACCCGAGAATATCTTGGCCATTACTTTTACTAATAAGGCGGCTGAAGAAATGCGCGAGCGAATCAAAAAAATTTTAGGACACAACAATTTTTCCCAAAAACTTTTTATTGGCACTTTTCATAAATTAGGCCTAAATATTTTGAAAGATTTATTAAAAATTGTTCAGCGCAATAAAAATTTTGTAATTTTTGATGAAGATGATTCATTGAAACTCGTTAAGGATTGCTTAACCGAGCTAAATTTACCCAAAGATCAATTTTTGCCCAGTATTGTTCGAAATGAAATTTCACGAGCAAAGAACGAGTTGATTAATGTGGAGGATTATGAAAAAAATGCTGAGAACTTTTTTCAAGAAAAAGTCGCCAAAATTTATCGTTTATACGAAGATAAATTGATACAAAACAATGCTTTCGACTTTGATGATTTAATTAAATTGCCAGTGGAAATTTTTCAAAAACAAACAGAAATTTTAGAAAAATATCAGAATCGCTGGAAATATATTTTAGTGGATGAATATCAAGACACAAATACATCCCAATATCAGTTAATTAAACTTTTATCATCAAAACATCGCAATTTATGTGTGGTGGGCGATGAAGATCAGTCAATTTATACTTGGCGGCAGGCTGATTTTCGCAATTTTTTGAATTTTGAAAAGGATTGGCCCGATGCCAAAGTGGTGGTATTAAGAACTAGTTATCGCTTAACAAAAAATATTTTAAAGGCAGCCCAAGAAATAATCAAAAACAATAAATTAAGAAGAGAAAAACAATTGGTTTCGGTTAATGAAGAAGGAAAACCAATTTTTGTGGTGAGGGCGCTGGATGAAATTGAAGAAGCTGAATTTGTCGCTTCGATGATTTTGAATTTAATCAATGAGCATCACTATCAGTATAAAAATTTTGCCGTGCTTTATCGAATTAATGCTCAATCGCGAGTTTTAGAAGAGGTATTTTTAAAAGCAGGCATACCTTATCAAATTTTTGCCGGCATTAAATTTTATCAAAGAAAAGAAATCAAAGACATTCTGGCTTATTTAAGAATTTTGGTTAATCCTAAAGATCTGGTGAGTTTGGAGCGAATTATTAATGTACCGCCGCGACAAATTGGGAATAAGAAAACATCTTTGATTTTTAAAGAGGAAAATTATGAAAAAGCTTGGGAAAATATAAGAAAATTGGCTGAAGCGAAGGAATTTTTGGAAATTTTGGAGGAGTTAAAGAAAATGATGGATAAAATACCAGTAGCTCAATTGATTCGAGAACTCATAAATAAAATTAATTATGAGCAATATTTAAAAGAAACCGCCAAAGACCCAGTTGAAAAATGGCAGAATGTTTTGGAATTGATAAGGTTGGCGGAGGATTTTGATGCTTATGACAAAGGTACTTTGGCGGAATTTTTAGAAAAAATTACTTTATTTGAAGAAGGGGATGAGAAAAAAGATGATAAAAATTTTGTTTCTTTAATGACTCTGCATAGTGCTAAAGGATTAGAATTTGATATTGTATTTATTGTGGGCGCCGAAGAAGGCATTTTGCCGCATATTCAATCTCAATATTCAGATGAAGAATTAGAAGAAGAAAGAAGATTAATGTATGTGGGGATGACGCGGGCTAAAGAAGAGGTTTATTTAATTTGGTCATCGCGGCGCAGAATGTTTGGGCAATTAAAAATTAATGAAAACTCGCGCTTTATTGAAGAAATTTCGCCAGAGTTAAAAGAAGAAATAGAACTTGAGCCATACAAAGATATGGTTGACCCTGATTATCCGGAGATCGAATTAATTGATGATGAAGAATATGAAATATAAAAAACGATTAGGACAAAATTTTTTAATTAATACATCAGCTTTAAAAAAAATTGTTGAGGCTTTGGAAATTGAACCAAATGATGTAATTGTTGAAATTGGAGCTGGTAGTGGAAATCTAACGCGGGAACTTTTGAAAAAAACTCCTTATGTGATAGCGGTAGAAAAAGACAGCGGATGGGTTGAGATTCTAAAGAAGCGTTTGAGTGTTTCAAATGAAGAATGGCCAAAGATTATTGAAGGAGATATTCGTGATCTTTTGGAAAAAATCTCAAATAATTACAAAAAATATAAAGTTGTTGGTAATATCCCATATTATTTAACAGGCCAACTTTTACGTCTTTTTCAAAAATTAAAAAATCCGCCAGTAGTAATTGTATTAATGCTTCAGAAAGAAGTGGCTCAAAAAATTTTAGCCAGAGAACACAAGACTAATTTATTATCAAACATTGTTAATTTATGGGCGACCCCAAAATTGTTATTTAATTTGAAACCAAAAGATTTTTATCCTTCACCAAAAGTGGAATCATCCGTGGTTAAATTTAAGACTTTATCTTTAAATCAAAGATTAAAAAACGAAGAATTTATCATTGATTTGCTAAAAACCGCTTTTAAACAGCCCAGAAAGACGCTGTTTAATAATTTGTCAAGAAAATTTGCTAAAGAAAAAATTAGAAATGCTTTGAGAGAATTAAATTTGTCTGAAAAAATAAGAGCTTCTGAATTGTCGCTTCAATTGTGGATAACTTTGGCCAAAAAACTTAATCAAGGTTAATTTTTGTAGTATAATATTAAAAAGAATTCCTATGGAAAAAAAATCTCTAAAATTGGGTATTGGCATCGTTTTTTTGGCTATTTTTGTTTCGTTTTTGATTTTTCAACATAACAATAAACCAGTAAATATAAAAGAAAGTAAAGCCGCATTGACTGATACAGGAAAAATTAATGCGCCTACTTCTTTTTCTTTAGAAAAAGCAAAGCAAAAATTATCAGCTAATGTTGAAAGCCTGGATGTTAAAGAAGAAGATAATTTAACATCAAAAGTGGCCAATGAATTAGCCCAACAAATTATTTCTTTAAATGCCAACAATGATTTATCATCCGGCCAGTTAGAAGTGCCGAATGAAGAATTGTTTAGTGATGAAATGATAAAGAAATGTACTAATTATTTTCTTGAGAATGTACCAGTTACAACTTTGGCTGAATTAAAATTTATTTCTCAAGAAGAGCCACCTTTCACTTCTTTAAAATATTTTGTAGAAGCAATGAAAGTATTGGCTGATCATAAGATAACCGATGATGTTTTTCAGGAAAGGTTGCAAAGTTTTTTGGACAATGAAGATCCGACTTTTTTGGTTGATATGATTAATGATTTAAGTTTAGCCATTGATGATTTAAAGAAGTTACCCATTCCTTCATCTTATGCTAATTTACATCTGGATTTGATTAATTTTTTAAACACAAAGCAAGCAATTTTAAAAGCGCTTTATAATTATCAAAAAGATCCAATAAGCGGTTTGGTAGCTAGTCAACTTTTAGAGGATTTGGATAATGCTTATCAACAATGGATGGTGGCCATGATGAAAAAAATGGAGGGCGATGGTTCAATTAATTATTTCAAATTTTAAATGAGTAAAAAAACTTTTGCCATTATCACTTTAATTGCTGTTCTTCTTCTTAATTTGGAAGGCATAGTTAATGCTTTAAAAGTTAAAGCCCAAACAGAAACCTTAATCGAAGTTCCTTTGCCCTCGCCAAAAGATCTAGATTCGGTTTTGGAACAGGAGCCAGCGGTATATGAGAATATAGCCGAATATTGGGGCGAGGTGATGGTTTGTTCTACGGGTATTTATCAAAAAATAACAAGCTGGATTAATACCGCTTTGTCCGTAGTTTTAAATCCAGTTTGTCAAATGTTAGGTCGTACGTTGAGTTTTTTGGGCATTGGTGGGACGGCTATTTCGGGTGAATGTATTATTAATACTGGTGGCGCCGATACTACCCAGCAGTGTAAAGAATGGGTAGCTAAAAAGAAAGCAACATTAAAAGCAAAAATGGCTGAAATGACAAAATTATTGCTCAGAATTGCCGTGAAAACATTTATGGATCGTTTGGTTTCTAACGCAGTTGATTGGATTAGCGGAAGAACAACTGGCGATCCACAGTTTGTTACTAATTGGCGACAATTTTTCGGCGATGTGATGGATGAGGCTTTTGGTCGATTTATCGAAAATTCACCTTTTTCGGAGTTGTGCGAGCCGTTTCGTTATTTAGTTAGAGTTGGGACAACCTTGCCTGGTAAACCTCCTTTTCCAACTTGTACTTTATCAAGGGTAGTAAGCAATATCGAATCTTTTTATGATAATTTTTCTAATGGCGGGTGGCTTGCTTTTGAAGAATCCTTTTATCCCTGGAATAATGCCTTCGGAGCATATTTAATGACTCAAGAATCTTTAAAGAATGAATTATCTGAATCCCAGCAAGAAGCCGAGAAAAAAACCCAGAGTGGCTATAAACCAACAGAGTGGTGTATTAAAACCAAAAAAGATCCTGCTACCGGTCAAGAAATCTGTGTAGAAAAGGTAGTGAGTATTCCGGGCGAAGCCAAATCAGATTTAACTTCAAAAGTTTTAACCAATCAATTAGAGAAATCAGACTCATATTTTCTAACTTCAGCTGATCTTAAGGGTTATTCAGAAATGATTGCTCAGGCACTAATAAGTCGTTTGTTAAAATCAGCTAAGGAATTGTTAATTGGTGGTAAGTGGTATGGTAAGGGATTGTTGGCTTTGCCAGAAAAGGGTGATTCTGGCCCATCGCTTAATTTGCGGTATGCCTGTAAAACTTATGGCGGATCAAAAGTTTGCGAAATTGATGCTAATGGACCATATTTTTCTAAAGAAAGCTGTGAAGCAGTTTGTACTGGATCCACGCTTCGTTTTAAATGCGATACAGAATTGCAAATTTGTGTAGCTGATCCCAATGGCAGTTATAGTGATTATGATTCATGTAGTCGAGTTTGTTATCCTTCGATTACACCTTCACCTCCACCATCTGAAAACCGCTATAGTTGTAACGAAGTTGAGGGACTTTGTGAATTAGATCCTAATGGTGATTTTACTAGTTTAACAAGTTGCCAAAAATATTGTGGTGGCAGAGAGCCATCACCACCACCACAATACTAAAATTAACCGGTTATGTTTAAAAGAATAAAAAGCATCATTCAAAAAATAAAATTTAGAAAAATCTCTTTAATTCAAGGGTTGATTTTTGGTTTGTTTATTAATCTTTTCATAATTTTCAAAACACACGCTTTCTCTCTTTTTAGTATTGGTGATTTTACCTCAACAGCAATCTATTCTATTTTTAGTTGGGTAGCCCATCTTATTGCTCTTCTTGCTTCCCAAATTATTATTTTAGAAGCAAAAATTTTGGCTTTAGTAGTTAATGCTTCGGCATTTACTACTCTGCCTGTAGTTCAAACTGGTTGGAGAATTGCTCGTGATTTTGCAAATATTTTGTTTATCGTAATTTTAATTTATATCGCCTTTTCTTATATTTTAAGAGTGCAATCAAGACAAACAAAAGGATTGTTAGTCAAAATGATTATTATGGCAATTTTGATTAATTTTAGTTTAATGATAGGCGGGGCTATTATTGATTTTTCAAATATGTTTTTCAGATATTTTATTTTTGGCTCCCTAGGGGCAGATCCTACTGGATTGGGCGGGGTAAGATTTACCAATGCTTTAGCCGATGCTTTGACGTTGCAAACATTTATGCAAAGTCAGGTTGTTGCTACGCCAACAGCTAGTTCGACTGAGGCGGAATGGACATCATGGATACAAGCGCAAATGGTAGGGGCGGAAGAGAAAACTGCTCTGATGGGTATAGCAAAGTTAGCCTTCACAATTGTTTTTAGCTTTTTAGTCATTATAATTTTTGGTGCTTTGGTTGGTATTTTGTTTGTGCGTCTTTTCTGGTTATGGATTTTATTAATTTTTGCACCGCTGGCCTGGGTAATATCATTAATTTCAATTCCTGGCACACCGGCTGGTATATCCAAACAATGGTGGAGTAAATTTTTGCAGTGGTGTTTTGTAGCACCAGTAATGGGATTTTTCGTTTATTTGGCTCTTGAAACAGCTTCGCATGTTAAGCAATTGCATATTCCAGGGACACTCACAGCGGGTGGTATGAGTTCTGTAATGTACAATTTACAGAGCGTAATGCAGATGTTTTTAGTGGCAGGATTTATTGTGGCGGGATTAATAGCTGGAGAAAAAATGGGTGTAGAAATAGCTAAGAAGACTTTGGATTTTGCCAAAGAAACAGGAAGGAAAGCATCAGGAGCTGTTAAAGGAAAGGCTTCCTTATGGGCGTTAAGAGCGGCCAATGTTCCAGCAACTGGTTTAGAGAAGGCGGCTAGTAAGAATGAATTAGCAAGAGCGGCTATTAGTCTTACCGGTTTGGGTATGGCTAGTCGTTATGTTTCTCGCAAAGCCGAGGAGGTTAAGAATAAGGAATGGAGTAATAGAGTAAAGAAATATGAAAATGTGAGTGTAGAGCAGTTAAAACAAATGGCCAATTCTGCTTTAATACCTGAAGAAAGAGCGGCGATGTTTGCTGTTTTAGCTAAAAAAGGCGGGATTGATGATTCGAATAAAGATAAAGCCTTGCCTTTGTTAAGCAAATATAGTAAAGAAGATTATAAGAAAATCATTAAAGATCATCCCGAGTGGCATCCTGATGTTCAATCAGCGGTTAAAACTGGTAAGTCCGAGGAAGTGATTAAAGCTATTAGAAAAGCCGATATAGAAGTTGAGAGTATCAAACTGGATAAAATTAAAGATCCTATTGTTCTTTCGGGCGTTATACAATTAAAGCTTGAAACAAATCCTGAACAGGCAGCGAGCGAGCTGAGAAATCTTGATTTACCTAAATTAGACCAATTAACTTCAGAAATTAAACGCGCCTATGAAACAATGGATGAGGAGACCAAAAAAGAATTTAGAAAGAAAATAAAAAGTGGTTTTAATGGTCGAATGTGGTTTAAGAAAAATTTAGAAGGACCAACTTTGGTTAGTTCGAGTGGAAAGCCAATAACATAAAAAGAACAAATAAAAATAAAAATATGAATGATACAAATATTCCAGTAAAAAATTCTAATAACGAAAGCAAAGAGATGGATAATGAATTAGAAGAAATGCAGCAAAGATTAGATAAGTTGCCTGATAAAATTCAAAAAATACTTTTAGGCAATGAATTGGCTGACTATTTTTTAGAGTTGGAAAGACAAAATAATTTAAACGATGATCAATTTGATGCGATGGTCGGAGCAACCCACGATGTTTTTATTGGTAAATTAAATCCTAGTGTTTTCCTTGCTTTTTTAAGTGGAAAATTAATAGATTTGGGTATTCATCCGGTATTGGCGAAGGAGATTGCTTTAAAAATAGAATCTAAATTCATCTCGCCTTTTAAAGAAGATTTAGAAAAAATTTATCATCGTTTTTCAGCAATGGAAAAATTAGAAAAAGAAAGCCAGCCGGAATTAAAAAAAGTGGAAATAGCCGAAACAGAAGAATCAATAGCTAAAACACCAGAAAATATTGAAACTCAAAAAGAACCACTTGGCACATTAAATATCGGAATTCAACCATTATCAGAGACTAGCAAAAAAGAAGAACCCAAGCCATTAGATGCTGTTGTTCAACCTCCGATCCAAGAATCAACCTCAACAACTCAACAAGAAGAAAAACCAAAGCGAACTTTTCTTTCGTTTTTCAAATTTAAAAAACCCACACAAGAGACTCAAAAACCAACAGAGCCAATGATTATTGGCAAAGAAGAGGAATTTAAACCAGTTTTGGAAGAATCTTCCCCTTGGCGGATTAGCTTTGAAGATGTAAAACCCGCGAAAGAAAAAGTGGTTTCAGAAATTGAATTAAAGCATGAAGAAGAAATCAAGCCGATTAGTACTATAGAAAAACCAATTTTTGAACAAAGAGAATTTGTTGAAAAGAAACAAGAACCAGATATTAAATTATCAAGTGAGCCAATTGCTCCACCGCCACCAATAACAGAGCAAAAAATAGAGCCTTCAACGTTTCAAACACCTCAAGATGTCAATCCAATCCCCATTGTTGAAGCGTTCCTACCAAAAGAAGCTGTTTCTTCAGAAATGAAAGAAACAACCCCAATCCCACCAGAAGAAAAGTTAGAATCGAAACAAGAAGAGATACAAGCCAAACAGACGCCTTCTCCAGAAAATAAATCTTTCATACCGAAAGATGAAGAACCGAAACAAGAAGAAAAAGTTGAATCTAAAAATGAGACAACAGCAGATATTCCGGCGGAAAATGTTATTGATTTAAGAAAGTTAAAATTTTAGGAATTAAAATATGCCTACTACTCAAGTACCACAATTTATTAATTTAGAAAGTAAAATTGTTGGGCCATTAACCCTTCGTCAATTTTTATTTTTGGGAGGGGGCGGGGTTTTGATTTTTATTTTGAATTCTGTGCTCACTCAGGGTTTGTGGATTTTAGTTAGTATTGTCATTGCTTTATTTTCGATTGCTTTAGCGTTTGTGAAAGTTAATGAACAACCCCTTTCCAAAGTTTTGATTAATGCCTTAAAATTTTATATTAATCCGCGCTTATATACTTGGAAAAAACCCCAAGCAACAAAACCTTTATTAAAAGAAACGAAAAAAGTTGTTTCTCAACAAGAAGAGAAAAAAAGATTAACGGTCGAAGAATTGGAAAAAATTGCTAAAGAATTAGAAGAAAAAGATAAACAATTATGATTAGTACTGCCTCCACTGAAAAATTTATAGATATTGAAACCATCAAAGAAGATTGCGTTATTTTAAAAGATGGTTCGTTAAGAGCCGTTTTGATGGTGTCGGGTGTTAACTTTGATTTGTTATCAGAAACCGAGCAGGAGATAGTTTTGAATGCCTACCAAAGCCTTTTAAATTCTTTAGATTTTCCATTGCAAATCCTTGTCCATTCTAGAAAAATTAATCTGGATAATTATTTAAACAAAATTAAAGAGTTGGAAAAGAATGAAAAAAATGAGCTTCTAAAATTGCAGATTCAGGAATATTACAATTTTATAGATGAGCTTGTCAAAAGCACTAATATTATGACAAAGAGATTTTATGTTGTTGTACCTTATTCTCCTTCTCTTATTTCTGCAACAAGTAGTGCTAATCCATTAACACAAATTTTTCAAAAGTTGCCATTGCCTTTTGGTAAACAAAAGAGCAGCGTTCCCCAACAAGAAGTTGATAAAGAGACGCAATTTGTTAATAACAAAATGCAACTATACCACCGGGTGGCTGCTGTTATTTCAGCTTTGAAAGCAATGGGGTTGAATGCCATTCGTCTTAAAACCCCGGAATTAATTGAGTTGTATTACAATTTTTATAATCCTGAAAAACAAGAAAGGGTCGGATTGGCTATTACAGCCGAGCTAGAACAATTAGAAGAACCAACCATAGAATAAAATATGCCAATTTTACCATTTTCACAAAAAAAAGATGAAGAAATAAAAATTCCCAAACCGTCCCGGACGGGGTTGCAAACTATTAGAGAAATTTTAACACCGCCGGCTTTAGAAATTGAATCAACCTACGTCCGATTGGGCGATTTATATACTAAAACCCACTATATTATTTCTTATCCTCGATATCTTACTTCTGGTTGGTTTTCGCCAGTTTTAAACATTGACCAAACAGTTGATGTTTCCATTTTTATCCATCCCGTTGATACTGGAGTGGCTTTGAAACAATTAAGAAGGAAGGTCGCTCAAGTGGAAGCCCAACTTTTGGAAAGAGAAGAAAAAGGATTGGTTAGAGACCCGATTTTAGAAACTGCTTATCAAGATTTAGAAAATTTACGTGATGCTTTGCAACAAGCACGTGAGAAATTATTTGAGGTAGGAGTTTATATAACTATTTACGCCTCTAATCTTAAAGAATTAGAAGCCATTGAGCAAAAAATCATTAATTTCTTAGAGGGGAGAATGGTTTATATAAAACCTGCGCTTTTCCAACAGTCAGAGGGTTTGTTGTCTTGTTTTCCTTTGAATAAAGATTATTTAAATGTTCATTCTACTTTAAATTCTTCACCGGTTTCCACCTTTTTCCCTTTTATTTCGCTAGATTTAACTTCGGACAAAGGAATTTTTTATGGTATTAATCGCCATAATAATAGCTTAATTATTTTTGATAGATTTTCTTTGGAAAATGGCAATATGGTGATTTTCGCGAAATCAGGTAGTGGTAAATCCTATTTCTGCAAATTAGAAGTTTTGCGTTCTTTGATGATGGGAACAGACGTAATTATTATTGATCCAGAAAAAGAATATCAACATTTAGCAGAGACCGTTGGTGGCTCGTTTATAAATATTTCCTTAACTTCTGAGCATCACATTAATCCTTTTGATTTACCGCCTCCGCGGCCAGATGAAACGCCGGAAGAGGTTTTAAAATCAAACATTTTGAATCTTACCGGCTTATTAAGAATTATGTTGGGAGATTTAACTTCAGAGCAGATTGGGATTTTAGATAGAGCAATTGCTGAAACTTATGCTTCACGCGATATTACACCCGAAAGCGATTTTACAAAATTAACCCCGCCGTTAATGGAAGATCTGCAGGCTGTGTTAGAAAATATGGAAGGAGGTACTGAATTGGCAGATCGATTATTTAAGTTTACCCGGGGCACCTTTGCTGGTTTTCTTAACAATCCAACCAATGTTAATATTGATAATCGTTTAGTTGTTTTTGCCCTTCGCGATTTAGAAGATGAACTACGGCCAATTGCTATGTATATGGTTTTAAACTTTATTTGGAATTTAATCCGTTCCCAAATGAAGAAAAGAATTTTAATTGTTGATGAAGCTTGGTGGATGATGAAATATCCAGCTGGTGCAGATTTTCTTTTTGGCTTAGTCAAACGTTGTCGCAAGTATCATATGGGTGTTACAACTATTACCCAAGATGTGGAGGATTTTATTAAATCTCCCCAAGGCAAACCTATTATTACAAACTCCGCTTTGCAATTACTCTTAAAACAATCGCCCGCCTCCATTGATGTAGTGGCTGAAACATTTAATTTAACCGAAGCAGAAAAACAGCTGCTTTTAAGCGCTAATGTGGGAGAAGGGATATTTTTCGCTGGGGCAAAACACGTGGCTATTAAAGTAATTGCTTCTTATACTGAGGATCAAATTATTACCACCAATCCTGCTCAAATGCTTCAAATCCAAAAAGCCAAGGAAATGTTTGATAAAAGCCTTTCCTAATAACCTTAAACTTTTAATAAAATTTATTTATAATATATATGGCCTATGAAGATGAAGATTTACAATTAAATCAAGAAGAGGAAGAAGGGACAATGTCAGCTGAAGAGGAAATTGATGAATCGCCTCCAGGTCCGAAAATTTCTGCAATTGAATTCTTTATGTGGCCATTGCCAGCTGCTGTTTTATCAGATTTGGTTGATGCGCTCCAGTTAACAGGATTTGGGACAATTATTAGTTGGGCGGTAAATATTTTGTGTGGTGGTTCGTTGACTTTATGGTTGTTTATGAAGGGGTTGCGAGGAGAATTTATGTTGTTGGCTAGTGCCGTTGATTTAATCCCTTTTGTTGGAGTTTTACCTACAAAAACTGCCGCAATCGTCTTTTTATATCTCCAACAAAAACATCCGGAAAAATTAAAGATGGCGGCAAAAGGATTACAAGCCGCTGGGAAAATAAAACCTGAATTAGCGGCAGCGGGCAAGGCATTAGAGACGGCGAATAATCTTAGTTCGCAAAAAAATGAAGAACAATAAACAAAAAAATTCAATTTTATTAGCGTTGGCACTCTTAATGATAGGGGGAAGTTTTGCTTTTGCGCAATCTTCAAAAACCCCCGAAAACTTTATTTATTTAACTTGGGAAAGTGATGGAATGGTTCCGGTTGAATATCAAGGAAAGGCGTTGCCAGCTCGCTTTGCGATTATTAAAACATCAGTTCAACCATTCATCTATTCTTCAAAAAGTGGAGGTTATTTGAATTCTGATCAATGGACATATCGATGGTATGTAAATGATAATTTAATAGGAGAAGGACAGGGTCTAAAATCAATTAGATTTCGTCTAAAAGATTTTGATAAAACCGCTTATACTGTAAAAGTTTCAATTTTAACTTCAGTTTTAAGTCAGCCGATTGAAAAAACAATAACAATTAATTTAGCGCAACCAGCCATTTTCTTTAGAGTTTTAGGAGAGAAAGAAATACTTCAAGGTCAATATTCAACAACTGGGGATTTATTACAACTTGAGGCTGTGCCATTTTTCTTTGGCGGTGATGATCCAAATCAATTGCATTATATGTGGCGGATTAATAATGAAAGAGTGTCAGATTTAGATAACGAGCGAATATTGATACTGCCTAAAGCCGAGCAAGGAGAGAAAAACTATTCAATTCAATTAACCATTGAAGATTTAAGAGATATTATTATAAGAGCAAGCGCGAGTATAAATATTAATTTAAAATGAAAAAAATAAACCCCTATATTTTATTTACTTTCTTGTTCATTGTTTTAAGTAATGTGGCTTTAGCTCAACAGGCTGTTCAAGTCGCTCCCCAGACAGTTAGTAATGCAGCTTCTACCAATACAAGTGCTTCTACTTCGGAAGATTGGTTTGGTGGTTCGCGCTGTATGGAAATTTCTCTAGAACCATTTTTGCCCAGTTGTCCTTCAACTCCGGCTGACTATCTTTCTGGATTGTATAAGTTAGCAGTTTATGCGGGCGTAATTGCGGTCATCATTCAAATTACTATTGCGGGTATCCAATATGCAACAAGCGCTGATAATACTTCAAAACAAAAAGAAGCGCGTGAGCAAATTAAAGATGCGATTATTGGTTTGGTTTTACTGCTCGGATCGGTTTTGATTTTAAGAACCATTAACCCTGATTTAGTAAAATTAAATTTACCAGGAATTCAACCAAAATTAAGCGATAAACAATTAAAGGAAGAAGAAGATAAAAAAATTCAAGAAAACCTGTCCAAGCTGAGAGAAAGTTGTATTAGGGACGCTTGTAGCAAAGTTAGTTCGGATCTATCATCTAAATGTATAGAAGTATGTAATAAATTATATTCAGTTTGTCAGAAGTCAGTAGGCGATTAAATTACCAGAATAAACATATGAAAAAAATGATTTTAACTACAATTTTAATTCTTCTTATCTTAGGTATTATTGCCTTTGTTTTTTACTGGTTTTATTTAAAACCAGCGAGTCAAATTGGAGAGGAAATACAGCAAGAAGGCGGAGGCGTTGGCTTGCCTACAATTACTGCCACCCCATTTTTGCCAGAGCAAACTTCTGGTACTTCCGCTACCAATATTAAACAGCAGCCAATTTTGCGGAACTTAATTAATAAAGAAATTTTGGCTTTTTGGCAGAGTGGGACTTCAACGTTGCAATATCTAACCAAAGAAGGATTATTTGAAATTGATTTTTCCCAGAATCAGATTAAAGAAGAAAAAAGAGATTTGGGCGTTAATTTTAACAACGTTTTATCTGTTCAACCATCAGCAAAAGATAAAATTTTAATTAAATATGTGGCAGAAGGTGCAACTAAACCATCTTTTAGCATTTTAGATATTCAAACGCGCGAAGTTAAAAATTTGGACCTTTATATTAAAACTGCTGCTTGGTCCCCTGATGGCGAAAACTTACTTTACTATTATTCTGATAGCCCACTTTATTACCAAGAGAATTTTAAGGAAACAAACTATTTAGCCCAGTTAGATAAAAATTTAGCCAATCGGAAAATTTTAATGGATTTTAAAGCGGCAAGTGATATTAATTTACTCTGGCCAACCACCACGACCGCTTATATTACGCAAAAACCCAGTGGCTTAAGCGAGACAACTGTTTTGAAATTTGATTTAAAAAATAAAATATTTAGTCCTTTTGTGAGTGGTTACGGTTTAATTTTAAAGTGGGATGATAAGGGACAATACGGTTTACTCTTCACTACCAGTGCTAATGGAGTGAGTCCAAAATTACAATTAATTAATAAAGATGGTTATGTTTTGGCAGATTTTCCTAATATTACTCTGCCGGAGAAATGTGTTTTTGCCCATTCTTCACCCATTCTTTACTGCAGTATTTTTGTTAATCCGGTTTTTTCTGGTGTTTGGCCCGATGCTTATTATATGGGAGTAGTGTCAATTGACGAAATGCTTTATCAGATTAATTTGGAAACAATGGAGGCGCAATTATTAAATAACAATACTTTCCAAATCACTGATATAAAAATAAGCAAAGATGATAAAACCCTTTTCTTCTACGATGAAAAAACAAAAACGCTTTATAGTTTAAATCCACCAATTTCTGAACAAACGAATTCACCAACACCATCGATTACACCGACAGCCATTCCAAAAGTTACGCCTTAAAGAAGACACAAATTAACCAGGTATTTTAAGAAAAACTTTTAAAATTAAATACCCGCAAGAAGCGGGTATTTAATTTTAGGAGATTATGGGTAAGGTTTTACTATTAAACATCGTTCGGGCTCTTCTCCAACACTTTCAGTGGTAACATTAGGATTAATGGCTAATTCCATATGGATTATTCTTCTTTCATAAGCATTCATTGGTGGTAATTTAATTGGATTTTTGGTAATCATTACTTTATGAGCGGTTTCTTTGGCTAATTTTTTCAATTGTTCTTCGCGGAATTTTCGATAGCCATTGATATCAAGAATTACTTTCTTATTTATATTATTTTTTGAGGCCAATAATCTCAGTATTAATTCCAAATCTTTTAAAGTATTGCCATGGGGGCCAATCAGGGTTTTCCCATTTTCTGTTTTGATATTAATATTTAATAAATTTTCATCAATGTCATTGATTTCAATTTCAGCATCATCAATATTAAAAAATGATAATAAAGTTTTAATTATTTGCTCCATTGTTTGAAATGTTTTTTTCGACCGATAATTTCTTTTTAAGAATTTTTTGCTGAATGATGCTAATAACTGTTGTTGTAGACCAATAAATTCCTAAAATCGATGGCAAGCTAACTAAAATAATAAAAGTGGTAATTGGGCCAATAAAAAGCATTTGTTTTTGGAGAACTTCAGTCATTTTTTGGGCTGGGCTCTCTAAAATATCGGTTTGTTTTGATGGGCGAGTCTGGGGCATGACCATTTTAGTGGAAATAAATTGCAACACAGCGCTGATAATGGTAATGAAAATATTGGCTTTGTTTAAATTAACAATTCCCAAAAAGAGAGGGTTGAAGTTTTCTGGCATTTTTATAAATGAATAAAGATTATTCATTAGCGTTTCGCTAGCAAAACCCATTAAAAAAACCCGATAAACAGCAATCATAATAGGAAGTTGAAGTAAAATTAAAAAACAATTACCAAAAGGATTGACCCTATGTTTTTTAAAAAGTTCCATTTGGGCTTTAGCCAATTTTTCTTTATCGTCTTTGTATTCCTTTTGAATCTTTTGCAATTCGGGTTGAAGTTTGTTCATTAATAATTGCTGCTTACTACTTTTGTAAAAAATTGGAGCTAAGATTATTCTGATAATAATAGTCAAAACAATAGCAGCTATTCCAATATCGTGGATTGGCAAAAAATTATAAATGGCGATTAAAAGATTGAATATTGGTTGAATAAAAACAATATGAAAAAAATTGCCCATATTTATTTAATAAACCCACTACATCGACAAAACCTGATTAGTCCCATTTTTAGACCTTTAATTAAGCCGTACTTGTTGATGGCGTTATAAGTAAAGAGAGAGCAAGATTCTTCGTGCTCAAAACGGCAATGAACTGGTAAAAAATAGAAATTTTTCAATACGCCTGTTTGAGGCGATAATAGAATTCGATAAATTTTTATTAAACCCAAGAAAAAATACTTCATAAATTAAATTAAACTGGCCTGGCGCAATAATTTTTCGGTTATCTCTTTTAATTCGGAGAATTTCTTTTTTAATAAAGACGGCCGAGGAATAAACACTAAATCATAACCCTTTTCTTTAAAATTAAGCTCGTCACAAATAGCTTTCAGGCGCCTTTTTAATAAATTGCGCTCATGGGCTTTTTTTGAAACTTTTTTGCTAATTAAGAAGGCAAAGCGATTAATTTTATTTTGGGGATGGCGGAAATAAATTATTGTAAGATCTTTGTTTTTTTCTCTCTGTCCATTATTAAAAATCAATTCAAAATCTTTAGTTCTTCTTATTATTTCCCGTTTTTTCATTAAATTTAAACAGTCAGGCGATAGCGACCTTTCTGTCTTCTTCTTTTTATAACTCTTCTTCCGCCGGGTTTTCGCATTCTCACTAGAAAGCCATGCGTTTTCTTTCTTTTTCTTTTTTTAGGTTGATAAGTGGTCGACATATTTTTATTTTTCATTCTATCACAAAATTTTGATTTTCGCAATAATTATTTATTATAATAAAGTTATGCCTGAAGTTTCCGAAAAAGACATTAAAGAATTGATAAAAAAAAGCAAAAAAGGAGATAAAGAAGCTTTCGGAGAAATTTATGAATTATTCGCCGAACGAATTTTTCGTTATATCTATTTAAAAGTTGGCAATAAAGAAGAAGCCGAAGATTTAACTCAGCAAGTTTTTATAAGGACGTGGGAATCATTAAAAAATTTTCAATTCCGTAAAAATCCATTTAGCAGCTGGGTTTATAGAATCGCCCATAATTTAGTGGTTGATTTTTATAGAAAACAAAAGGAGACTTTGAGTTTAAATGATGAAATTAGGGTGGAAATCGTAGATTCGCTAGATTTAGATGAAAATTTATATTATAAAGAAGAATTTAAAAAGATATTAAAACTTATCAATCAATTGCCCGAAGAACAAAAAGATATTTTGATGTTGCGTTTTATTGATGATCTTTCGTATGGGGAAATCGCCAAAATTATGAAAAAAAGTCCTCTAACATTGCGAGTTTTGCAACATCGAGCCTTAAAGAAATTAAAGGAATTAATGAATAATAATGAACAGCAAAAATGATAATGAACGGTAAAATTTAAACCAAAAACCCCTCAAATGAGGGGTTTTTGGTTTATTGGGGCAATAATAAACAATTATTTTATAGCTTCTTTCAAAGCTTTACTGGCGCGGAATTTAGGTTTGATAGAAGCAGGAATTTGGATTTTCTCGCCAGTGCGGGGATTAATACCTTCGCGAGCTGCTCGGCGAGCCACGCGAAAAGTACCAAATCCGCTAATTGCTACCTCTTCGCCACGAGCCATTGTTTGTTTGATGGTTTCAAAAATAGTTTCTACAATTTCGCGAGCTTGTTTTTTGCTGGCTAATTCAAATTTACTTAAAATAGCCTCGACTAATCCTTCTTTTGTCATTGTTTTTAAAAATTAAGCGACCTTTTTGTGGAAACCCCATTTAATTGAATTATAACACATTTTATGCGGTTTCCAAATAGGGGTGTGGATAAACTTTAACGAGCATATTCCACGGCTCTTGTTTCGCGAATCACATTTACTTTTATTTCGCCGGGGTAATTTAATTCATCATGGATACGATTGGCTATTTGTTTAGCTAGATTTAAAGCCCCTAAATCATCGATTTTTTCCGGGATAACAAAAACTCTTAATTCCCGGCCAGCTTGAATTGCATAAGCTTTTTGAACGCCGTCAAAGGAAAGAGCAATTTTTTCAAGATTTTCCAATCTTTTAAGGTAATTTTCCAGACTGTCGCGTCTTGCTCCAGGACGGCTAGCAGAGATTGCTTCGGCGGCAGCAACGATAAATGACTCAGGTGTTTCAAATGGATAATCCTCGTGGTGAGCTTCGATGGCTTTAATAATTTCTTCAGAAACGCCGTATTTTTGCAGAATTTTTCTTCCCAGCTCTACATGAGTACCTTCAACTTCATGATCAATAGCCTTGCCAATATCATGAAGTAATGCCGCTTTTTTAGCTACTTCAATATTAGCGCCTAATTCGGCGGCCAGCATTTTTGCTAGATGAGCGGCTTCGATTGAGTGTTGGAGCACATTTTGGCCGTAACTTGTTCGATAATTTAATCTTCCCAAAAGATAAATAATCTCTTTGGGTAAATCTAAAATCCCTAATTCATAAGCAGCATTTTCTCCGGCTTCTTTGATTTTTTCGTTTAATTCTTTTTGGGCTTCTTCAACTTTTTCTTCGATTTTGGCGGGTTGGATACGGCCGTCTTTAATGAGTTTTTCTAAAGCAATTCTCGCCAATTCTCTCCTTAATGGATCAAAAGAGGAGAGAGTGATTGTATCTGGTGATTCATCAATCAGAATATCTACTCCAGTCAGGCGTTCTAAAGTTCTAATATTTCTTCCTTCTCGGCCAATGATTTTTCCTTTGGTTTCTTCATCTGGAATGGAAAAAGAAGAAGTTGTCACTTCGCTGCTCACTGATCTACTCAATCGTTGAATGGCAGTTTCTAAAAGATTAAAAGCCTGTTTTTCTATTTCATCACGCTTTTCTTTTTCCATCCGCTTCAATAATTCAGTAATTTCTTGCCGATGGGTGTTTTCTATTTTTGAAAACAATTCTTTTTTAGCTTCTTCCTCGCCCAAACCAGCAATTCTTTCCAATTCTTTTTGAGCTTCTTGCCGGATTTCCTCAACTTTTTCTTTTATTTCTTTTACTTTTTTGATGTTTTCTTCTAAAGAACGATTTTTGGCTTCGGTTTCGCTGAGTTTCTGATTGAGCAACTCCTCGCGTCGATTAAGACGTTGTTCAAAAGCAGATAACTCTTTTTTTCTTTCTTTTTCTTCTTTTTGAGCTTCATCCAAAATAGCCGCAGCTTTATCTTTGGCGGCTAAAATAATTTCTTTAGCCTTAGTTTTGGCTTCTTCTAACTGACTTTTAATTTTTTGTTCAGCGGAGGCAATTTCGCGCTTGATAATATTTTGTCGCGCGAGATAGCCGATAAAAATTCCTAAAATTAAGGTTGCTAAAGATGCTAAAATAAGCGTCTCCATATGAGTGGATTTCGCCTTTCAAAAATTGCGATTTAATTACAAAAAAGGGTTTCACAAATTTTTTATAGCGAAATTAAAGAATTTAATGACTTTAGATACGATTTAAAAAAGTACATTTTTATTATAGTTTGAATTTAAAGAAAATCAAGAGAGAAGAATAAAAAACGAGCCCCTTTGGGCCCGTATTGTGTATAAAATTATAAAATTTTTACTTTTTTAATCTCAACTTTAAAATTATGCTCTTCCAGGTATTTTTTAAACATTTCTGCCGTTTCTAATAAAGACTCTTTACAATCTTCAAATATTTCATCTTCTGCTTCAGATGATAAATAATTAGAGAAAGCATCGCTGCATTCTATGGAGCAAACAGCTGGAAGATTTTCTGCTGTAATTTCAATGAAACCATCAATCCTTTTTATCGTTTTACTCATTAACGATTCTTTTATGGAGATATATGGTATAATCAGCAATTTTTCAACATTCTTTTTTTTGGCATCATCAATCAATAATTGAATGGACGGGTATATTTTAAAAAATTTTGAAACAGTCAAAAATGCTCTTTTAACTAAATTTTTCATTTTTTTCATTTCACCCCTCCTTTTAAATTTTTAATCAAACCACCCTTAGATTAACCTAATTTAATTTTTTGTCAAATAAAAAGATGGCGATTAATCGCCATCTTTTTCTATTTTTATTTTAACACTCTTCTTCTTGTATTTTTAAAGTGATGACATTTAGACCTCTTTGGATTGCTTTTTTTCGAATTTTTTCTGCTTCTTCTTCGATTGTATTTCTACATTCTTTTTCAAAAGCCTCTTTATTTTCGTAATAAGCTTTTACCAGCGCCTCATAGCACTGTTTTATATAAAAAGCTTTGATTGCTGGTGCTTGTAGTTCAATTCTTCCTTCTAATATATAATTTCCAGAAAGAGGAAATTCTGTTTTAATCATGATCGGCTTAATTGTTATGTTATTTAATTTCTTTTTTTGGGCCTCAAGAAAAAACAAATTAAGCGTTGGGTAAAATTGAAAAAGTTCGCAAAATTTTAAAATGACCTCATTGAATATTTTATGCATTTGCCACCTCCTTATTAAAATTTTAAGAGCCATTTTTAGATTATTCCGATTTAATTCTTTGTCAAATAAAAAGATGGCGATTAATCGCCATCTTTTTGGTTTTGGATTTTCTTTTTAAATATATGATATTTGCCGTCATTCTTTGTAAAACCGATAAAACATTTCAATCTGATTCTATCGGTCAGCAAAAATTTTCGATAATATTTTAACTTATTTTTTGTGCTTCTTGTTAAGGAACGATAAACACTTTCAAGATATCGTTTATCGAATGTCTGGGGTTCAATTTTTTTATGAAACCAGATGCGAGATAAAATATAAACAATAACTGGTATTCCAATGCGAGCAAGACTGGAGCGTATGGGTTTTGGTGAAGCGTCTACGATAACACATTCTTTGCCAATTGCCAGATAGAACAGTAATTCATCGCTTAATTGAGCAAAAAGATGATTCCAATGTTTTCCTTCGATGTGAGAAGATTGGATGCGGGTGATATGGGGATATTTTGAGATATCAACTATTTCTAAACCATTGGTTAAATTATAAAAATGGATCATGATCGCCTCCTCATCTTAAACTTCTAAAAATTCTATTAATGTCCTGTTGGGAACTGCTGGATTGAGGAGTTGTTTTGCCCGTAACAACAAAATCACCTTCTTTTATTTCGCCATAAAGAATTTCTTTTATTTCTGTGTATTGGCCATCGCTAATACCAATACGGATTAAAACTGGTCTTAAATTTTTGCCGTTTTCATCAGAAAGCCAAATTAATCGTATGTCCGGATCGAGCTTTTTTAGATCAATTATTTCCTTTTTTTGATCAAGAGATACTTGAGTGGTTGAAAGATTATCGGATTTTTTCCTGACGATGACAAAAAGAATTGTCAAAAGAATCATTATTAAAATTACTAAGGCGATAAATATTTTTCTTTTCATGCGAAACCCCCTTCTTTAATTTTTTAAATGCCATCTATAATTTATCATGATTTTTTAAAAAAACAAGAAGCCCTTTTATAGGGCCTCTTTATTAAATTATAATTTTTAAAAGCTTCCTTCTGAAAAATTGCCAAAGAATTCTAAGAGGCAATTTTTAATGGCGTTTAATTCTTCTTGACTTAATTTTTCTTCCTGGAATCTGTAGGCTTCCCAACTGCGGAAAACAGGCTCTTTTTTACCCAGTTTAAATTCGAAAATAAATTGAGCAGTAAAGTCATTATGATCGGGGATAAATCTCCGATGAATATTGAAAATTAATTGGTATAAATTGAAACGACAATAATATCTATAACTGGTACTAACTTCATAAATTTTCTGGCATCCATTACTTGTTTTGTTGATTTTTTTAGTATCAATGGGAATGTTAGTAATTCTACTATTTAATATTTTTTCAATGACGGGAGCAATGATCTCCTCTCCTAAAATTTGAATAGTTAAAAAACAATCATGTTTTTTCATTCTATTCCTCCTTTTTTGAAATTTTTAAGTTCCGCCTTAAGTTTAATTAATTTTAAAAATTAAGCAAGAAAAACCCCCTTGAGATTAGGAGGTTTGGGGTGGCCTAGGGGATTTGAACCCCTGACCTCCTCGGCCACAACGAGGCGTTCTAGCCGCTGAACTAAGGCCACCATTGCTAAAATAATTTTAATCTTTGAAGATGATTTTGTCAAAATTATCTATTTACACAAGTTTTACCATCAAAACATTTATTAGGACCGCAATCACAGATTTGGACTATGTGGCTTTTGTCTGGTGCGCAACCACAAGCGCCAATTAAGCAAGTATCAGGGAAATTAGAAGTGTTTAGACAACAGGAAGCAGAAACAACCTGGCCGCCGCTCTCTAAACAATTTTTTAAAGCAATTTGTTCTTGTGGTAGAGGAGCTTTTTTATTTAAAACCATAATGGCAATACTTAATAAAAAAGCAACAATCGCTAAAATTAAAACTATTTTACCAAGAACTTTTTTCATTGACCCTCTTTTTATTCGACTATTCTATTATAGCATAAATTATATTATAATGAAAATAAATAAATTTTATGTGCTTGGCAACACCAATGAGAATTATAAAAATTGAAAAGGATAAGGCAGTAGTTCAAGGAGAAGGTCACACTCATATTGTCGATATTTCTTTAATAAAAGAGAAAAAACCAAAAAAAGGCGATTTTGTTTTGGCCCACGGCGATTTGGCGATTCACAAACTACCCTTGAAAGAAGCGAAAAAAATATTAAATTTTATAAAGGCCAGTCATCATGACAGCCATCACTAAAAGCTCTTTAAAAAGGAGGGATAAAATGGAAGGGGAAGGATTAAAATTAGCTGCTAAATATTCTTATGTTTGCGAGAAAGCTCGTTTGCTTAAATTTTCCAATGATTTGTATGATTATTTCCGTCATGGCAAAGGTGAAGCGGAAAGAATTGAAAAAATTTTAAAAAACCTTTTAAGTTATGATTTTTATCGCCGAATCGCCCAGTTAAATCACAAAGAACCATTTGATGAAGAAGTCGTTTCTTTTTATTGGAAAGGCAATCCAGAATTAAAAGGAGAGGAGTGGATTCATAATGCTTCGACTTTGATTCCTATCATTCAGATAAAAATGCATCAAATTGTTGAAGAGTTAGTTGATGATTGTGTTGTTCATCCAGCTAAAATTAGCGACAAAATTTCAAATAGGGAGTGGTGGGTAATTTATCAACCAATTACGAAAACATTAAAAAAGGACAAATTGACTTTGGGTCCGAAAGTTGAATTGATTGTTCAAAATGAGCTAGATTTAGATTTAAAAGAAGGCGATTGGGTGACTGTTCATTTCCGCAAAGTTATTGAAAAAATTTCTCAAAAAGAAGCAGATAAATTATTGCAGTTGACAAAAGAAGCTCTGAGAAATTTCAATAAGAAAAATAAACAAAAGGCTCGCTAGGCGAGCCCTTTTCTTTTTTTAGAGAATATCAATTTTAGTGCACTGAACAAGTGATGCAAGGGTCATAAGCCCTTACCAGCATATTAAGCAATTTTTCTTTTTCTTTTTGCGATCGAGAGGCGTGTTGTTCAATAAGTAATTGAGCGGTTTTTTCGATTGAAGTAAGATTTTGGACGGTTGGCGTAATGATGTTTATGTAAGTAATAAAGCCTTTTTCATCAACGTGAATTTCATGATAGAGGCCGCCGCGAGGTGCTTCTACTGCACCAATACCTTGAGAGTTTTTTTGCCAATTTGGCTTAGCTTGATGAGGAATGTTTTTTAGATCAAATTCCAAAAGTTTTTTAATAATTTTTTGGGCTTTTTGATGATAGAGTTTAATTTCGATGGCTTGAGCAAGGTTGTTATGAAATGGATTTTGAAAATCCAAATTTTTATTTTGGGATTTTTCGAAATATAAACGCGCCAAAGCGCCAACCATTACTTCTCGGCCATGGAATTTAGAAAACTTGGCAGTTGAAAACTCTCTAATTTCTTCTTCAATTGCTGTTTTGTAATCATTTATTGATACTGTTTCACCTTTGCTAGAATAAATTAAATCGTTTTTAATCGCTACTAATTCCAAATCAACTTTTAAATCTGGATAATTTAAATTTTCACAGAATTTTTCCAGCCAATGAGTAATTTCTTCGGTTTTTTCTAATTCCGAGAGCATTCTTTTCAAATCTTTTTGAGTTGGCAATTTATTGAAGCCACCGAGAGTTGGAGTTGTTGGATGGACATTACGTCCAGCAGAAACAAAAGCTAAATTATCAGCTAAAGCCTTTAAAGCTAAAGCATTTTGGAAGGCTTTCGGATTTTTATTTTTTAATTCTGTGCCGCGATCAATACCTAGATAATCAGGCAGAGCTAAGAAAAATAGATGCAGGGCGTGGCTTTGGATCATTTGGGCGCATTGCATTAGTTCTCTTAAAAGTTTCATTGGTTCGGATAATTTAATTTGGGCGGCATTTTCTAAAGCTGAAATAGAAGCTAAATTATGAGCAATTGGACAGACACCACAAATGCGGGGAGTGACCCAATAGGCTTCTTCAGCTGGTCGGCCAACTAACAATCCTTCAAACAATCTTTCTCCCTCAGCCACCTCCAAAATTACTTTATTATTCTTCCAATCGACTTTTAAATTGCCATGACCTTCAATTTTAGCAATAAATTCATTGGTTATCATATTTAATATCTTTTTTGTGAAACATTGAGAGATATAAAGCGACGGTTTTTTTATCGGCGATTTTTTCTAAAATTTTGATAAGAGCTTCAAAGTTGGCGCCATCGCGAAGACCAAAGCAACCATAACAGGCTGAACCACCGGAAATACAAATCGCACCACAACCATTTTTAGTTATCGGTCCTAAACAAGGCAATCCTTTAAGAAGGCGACATTCATTGCCGGCTTTTTTACAGTCATAGCAAACTGGATAATCATAGGGATAAGGTTTTTTGCCAGCGATGAAGGCTTCAAAAATTTTTAAAATTTCATTCTCATCAACTGGACAGCCGTTAATAATTACATCCACTGGCACATAAGCGGAAAGAGGTTGGGCTTCAATGCCACGCGGTTTGTAATTCGGACCGTAAATTTTTTGGTACCAATATTGTCTTTCTTTTTCAGATAAAATGGCGGGAATGCCACCCAAAGCTGCACAGGTTCCAAAAGCAATAAGAATTTTAGAATTTTCCCGAATGGATTTAAGCAATTCCACTTCTTCTGGCATAATTGGTGTTCCTTCAACAATCGCGATATCATATGGGCCGGGGTTGAACTTTTCTTGACCTAAACGCCAAGCAAGAATTTCAAAATTTTCCTCAAGTTTCAAAAATTTTTCTCGCAAAGAAACTAATTTTACTTGGCAACCTTCACAGTCAGTAAAGTCAAAAATACCAACCGAAATTTTTTTATTTATTTTTTTAGTCATGGCTATTTTCGATTTCATCATAAGTAAAAACCGGACCATTTAAGCAAACATAATTTTTGCCACACGTGCAATGTTGGCATTTGCCAATGCCGCACTGCATTTTTCTTTCCATATTAACAAAAATTCGACGGTCGGAAATGCCCAGGGGTTTTAAAATTTTTTCTAAAGCATCCATCATTGGGCCCGGACCGCACATAGCAGCGACAGCATCTAATTCATTAATTTTAATTTCTTTTACTAAATCCGAAACAAAACCAACGGGACCTTGCCAATTTGGGTGGGGTTTGTCAATTGTTAGAATAACGTTGATTGATTTTTTCCAGTGTTCAATGCGATCTTTTAGTAATAATTCTTCAGGACTTTTAGCGCCATAAAGTAGATAGACATTACCAAAATGTTCCCGATGGACAATAATATATTCAATTAAAGAGGCGATCGGTGGGATGCCGCAGCCACCAGTAACCAGAACAACGTCTTTTTCTTTCATAAAATCAATTGGAAAACCGTTGCCATAAGGACCGCGAATTTCGATTAAATCTCCGGCTTGAAGAGTGTGCAAATAATTAGTGACATTGCCGGCTTTGCGAATAGCGAATTCAACATATTTTTTTTCATAAGGAGAGGAGAGGGCGCCAAAAGGAGCCTCGCCGTAACCCGTTTCGCCAATTAAAAAGAATTGGCCAGGAATAAAAATCATTCCATCTTTGTTTTTGGGAAATTTATTTTCGAGTCGGAAAAGTTTAACGGTGGGCGATTCTTCTTTAACTTCTTTAATTTTAACTATTTTTGGGAGATAGAGATTTTTCATAATCAGCTAAGATAGTTTTTAAAACTTTTAAAATATCAATTTGCGCTGGGCAATTTTTATGGCAACGACCGCAGCCAACGCAAAGAGATTTTCCCCATTCATAATAACCGCGGACGAATTTATGATAAAACCAATTATAATAGCGTTGTTTTAATTCTTTTCGGAAATTATGACCGCCAGCAACAAGAGCAAAATCGTTTAAAGTACAAGCGGTCCATTTACGAATCCGATAACTTTTGCCATCAAGCGTTTTATTATCTTCCCAGGAAAAACAGTAGCATAAAGGACACATAAAAGTACAAATGCCGCAACCCAAACAAGTTTTTGCCAATTCATCCCAAATCGGATGATTTTCTGACCATTCAACAGCTTTAGCTAATTTTTCGGGATCTAAGAGTAATTGCCGCATTTCTAAATGCCATTCGTCATTTTTTTGTGAAATTGGAGAGCTAATCTCAATATTTTCTACTTCTTCAAAAATTTTTTTGTATTTTTTCAACCATTTTTCTTCTTTTTTACTTTTGAGCCAGACGCGATAGGAATCGCTGTTAATTTTTTGAAAAACAATCTCGCCACCTGGCAAACTATCGATATCTTCTTCAATTAAACCAATAACAATACTTTGATTGCGGCGTTGAAAGTAAAAATAATCTTCAATCGGTTTCGCCATTATTTCATCCAGTTGATTTAAGGCCTCAAGTTCGTAAAAATTTAATCCAAAAAGCACCAATGGCTTTGGTTTTCCTGCCACCTTTATTTTATTTTTTCGTCTTTCAAAAATTTTTTCTTCAGGTGGAAGAAAATATTGTTTAAAAGGCAATAAATCATTCCGAACATCAAACACTTGGTATTTTTCCGATAGTTTTTCTAAAAATGTTTTAATATTTTGCTCTTTGATAACAAGCATTATTTTTATTATACCGCGAAATAAAAATTAGAAAAAGATTAGTGAATCGTTTCTTCTTTATCTTCGTAAAGCCATTTCTTGAAAGTTTCTTTCAGAAGTTCCGGATCTTTAATCAGTTCTTTTATTTCATCGGCTTTTTCTTCAACCAGCTGGCGGAAAAGCGGCGAATATCTTTCAATCCATTCAAATTTATCCATTCCCGATTCTTTAATTAAGTCTCTTTGCAATAACAAATCCCATCCTGTTTGTAAATAAGGATTGTCGATTTTATGCATTTCGGGCATAGAGTTATTCATACATTTTTATTATAACATTTTGGAGGCAAAATGTATAGACTTGACAAAATGGATATTGTTTGCTATAATAAAATCGTGTAAAGAATTTTGAGAAAAAACATTTCAATACTTTTAACGTTTATCGTTTTTTCGGAATTCTCTTTGAGCGACAATTTTGCTCATTTAGATTTGTGGCAGAGCTATTTAAAAATTTAATAAGGGATATTTTTTAAAGAAACCTTCCAAACTATTCGTGAGCAGTATATTGAGCTGAAAAATATTATTCAGTTCATTATACTGCTCACGAAGTGAGCGGCCTCTCTTCTCTCGCCATAATCTCGAAAGGGAGTGGTTTAAGTAGAGAAGAGTAGTAAGGCCAAGGAGGTTTACCATGGCCGAATTAAAAACTTTAAAAGATTATACGGAAAAAATTGTTCAGCTCGAGTCACAGTACAAAAAAGTTGAGGAACAGTTGAGAAAATTCGAAAACTTCGATGTGGTTGAAAATTTGGGAAATATTCTAATTGAAAAACGATTCCCCGCTAGCCTTCAAGAAGAAATTGTTCAATGGCAGCAAAAATATAAAGATAGTCGGAGAGAAAGTCGACTTGCGTTGCTTGAAAAGTGTCTGCAGGCTATGAAAAAACTGCCCGATGATGAGAAAATTATTATCGGGTCTCGCCTTAAAAATCTTTCTATTTACAACGGATGTGGTGGTTTCGGGAGTTTCAAGCGTCCTACTACTTGTGGTGGTTGTCACGAGGGTGAAAGAGTTATAACGTTTCTAGAACTAGAAAAATGGCTGACATTCTGCGGTGATCGGCAATATGAAATTTCATCGGAAGATTTTAAAAAAGCTCAGGTAGAAGTTCTAAAAAAGATCCAAAAAAAATACCCTGCACTTTTAGAACAGAATGAGCAGAAAGAAGATTTGCAGAAACAACTTGAAAAGATCGAAAATCAGATTCGATGTTTGAAAGAGCAGAAAAAGATAATGGAGCAGTTGAATTTGCTCGATCTAACTCCTGTTCTTTCGATTCTTCCAGAATTTTGGGCAGTGGTTCAGGAAATTGATAATGAAATTGTAAAAATAGCTTATGATCTCGAGCATAGGGTAGTTGTTTTTCTTGTTTCCAGATGGTTCTATTATGGTTCCGGCGGTTCTGAATATGGTCACGATGTTATAGTGTTCAGGGATGGTCAAAGAGCAAAGACGTATTACAAATGGCGGGATGCTTATGATCAACATGCTGACAGACCAGCTTATAATTTCAACGATGTGCGCATATCTAAAATTACCAAAGATCGGGTTGAAGTAGTGTTGATTAATTCCCATTATAATTTCTCTCTCAAGCATACATTCTCAGTAGCCGAGAGAGAAGATAATTCGACATCAATTTCTCTTGAAGAAAAGGAAGAGTTTAAGAGACATGTGGAAGCTGAAATTCAGAAGATTCTCAAAGCCGAAACTCGTAACGCCACTATGCCAAGTTATATTTTGGCTGGTTATCCTCTGAATATTCCCACTTACACGAATTCCGACATTCCTTATGTTCAGGCTCAGGTAATTGATAAGGCCATCGATTACAGAAAGAAAGTAGCAGTAGTGGTGGTTAAAAGTCAAATTGATTATTGTGCTGGAGAAGGTAGACAGTGGGGGTGGTATGTTTACAAAATTACCCCCCAAAAAACAGAGAGGGTTGATTCTAAAAACGCGTATGATGTTGAATTGAAGAGAGGTAAAAAGATCGTGTTGAAAGCTCAAGACTACGCATAATACTAATACGCATAAAAATAACAACCCCCAACCTAAGTTGGGGGCTTTCTTTTATTAGATTTTTATATTATTGACAAATTTTTAAAAAATTATATTATAAAATTAGATTCTTGAAAAAGGAGGATAAAAATGCAACAGCTGATAAATTTATTATCATTTTTCCTATTGCCGATTATTTTAGTTTATGGTTTTGCCATTATTTTTGGCAAAACCAAGGAAGTAAATAGGGCATTGGGAAAAATGTTTAAGGCTATTTTTCAGTTTATAGTTGATGTTATTTGTTCAATAGTAACATTTGTTTTTAGAAAATTGAAAGAACTTCACCGGTATTGCTATGAACGGTGGCCAGCGGTGACTGTTGTCGTAGAAGTTGTTATTTTAGTGGTGATTATAATTTTAATTTTGAGCTAAAGGCGGCGTAGCCGCCTTTTTTATTTAATTTTAGGCCAACGGATGTCCAAAGGATATCCGTTGGCCTACTAAATCCCAAATTCTAACTTCTAAATTCTACTTTCTAAATTATAGATTCTAATGTGCCCAGGGTGGGACTCGCCTACAAGTAATCTGCCTGACGCCTGCCTACCGGCAGGCAGGGCAGATTCTCGCAGGCCGCCCCTCGCGGTGCTCGCCTTTCGCTTCGCTCAAACTCGCCCATCGCTGCGGGCTTTCTCGTCCCAACGAAAGCCAAGCAGTTGGCTTTCTCCCTGGGCCCAAATTCGCTTCGCTCATTTGTGCCCAGGGTGGGACTCGAACCCACAAGTCTTTTGAAAGACAGAGGATTTTAAGTCCTCCGCGTATGCCAATTCCGCCACCTGGGCAATCTTTATAAAAATTTAGCGTATTCTAAAATTTTTTCAAGTAGCAACAATTCAATTTTAATTTTAAAAAATTTTCTTGTCAATTGTTTATTTTTTTGCTTTAATAAAATAAAAGTTATGGAAAGTAAAGATTTAACATTGGTAGTTTTGGCGGCTGGAATGGGCAGTCGCTATGGCGGATTAAAACAAGTTGATCCAGTTGGTCCTAATGGAGAATTAATCATTGACTATTCTCTTTATGATGCCAAACAGGCTGGTTTTAATCATGTTGTTTTTGTGATTCGCAAAGATATAGAAGAAATTTTTAAAGAAAAGATTGGTAATCAAGCTGAAAAAATTTTTAAAGTTTCTTATGTTTTTCAAGATTTAAATAAAGGATTACCATCATGGTTTTCTTTGTCGGCCAACCGAACGAAACCTTGGGGAACGGGCCATGCAATTTTGCTTTGCCAAAATGTTATTGACTCTAACTTTGCTATTATTAATTCCGATGATTTTTATGGTCGCGATGCTTTTATTAAAATGGCCGATGCGTTAAAAGATTTAAGTGATGAAGAAGGTTTGTACCACTATTTAATGATTGGTTATCAATTGAAAAACACTCTTTCAGATTACGGTGCTGTCTCGCGCGGCGTTTGTGAAATTTCACCCGAAGGATATTTAATTGATTTAAAAGAACGAACAAAAATTCAAAAATTCGAAGATGGAATTAAATTTGAGGAATTTGATACCTGGTTGAAATTAACGGGCGATGAAATTGTTTCAATGAATTTTTTTGGTTTTACGCCCAGTATCTTTTATGAATTGGAAACGCGTTTTTATAAATTTTTATTAAATCTTCAAAATCCAGAGAAAAGCGAATTTTATATTTCTGAAATTATTGGTCAATTATTGCGCGAAAAACGAGCTCAGGTAACAGTTTTGCCAACTGAAGATAAATGGTTTGGCGTGACTTATCCCGAAGACAAACCAAAAGTTCAGGAAGCGATTAGCAATTTGATTAAACAAGGTATTTATCCAGAAATTTTATGGCCAGAATTAAAGAGCGAAAGAAATGAAAAAGAAATAATTTTTAATGAGCCAAAGACTGAAGAAAAGATTGAAGAAAAAACAGAACAAAAAGAAGAAATGAAGAATTTAATTGAAGAAGATTTGGGTCCGATTCGGGAGGCAGTATATTTAATTGAAGTTGATAAAATTAAACCCAATCCTTATCAGCCACGAAAAAATTTTGATGATGAATCACTTAAAGAATTAGCTGATTCTATTCGTGAATATGGTATTTTACAACCACTGATTGTTTCGCGCATTGAGAAAGAAACGGACTTTGGAAGAAGAGTGGAGTATCAATTAATTGCTGGTGAAAGACGATTGCGGGCGGCGCAGTTATTGGGATTGGAAAGAGTGCCGGCGATTGTTCGGCCGTCTTTGGAAGAGAGGCAAAAATTAGAAGCTGCCATTATTGAAAATATTCAAAGAGCAGATTTAAATCCTTTAGAAACTGCTAGGGGTTTTGCCAAATTAGCTGATGAATTTGGTTTACCACAAAGAGAGATTGCGGAACGTATTGGAAAAAGTCGCGCTTATGTGGCGAATATGTTGCGGCTTTTAGAATTACCTTCTGAAGCGCAAAGAGCTTTGGAAGAAGGAAAAATTACTGAGTCACATGCTCGTTTACTTTTGACTATTCAAAATCCGGAAAAGCAAAGAGCATTGCTTGGTGAAATTTTATCGCGAAAATTAACGGTGAGAGAAACTGAAATTTTAACAAGGCGTATTTTAGAAATGCCTCTTGGTCAGTTTGTTCAAAAACATCAAGAAGTTTCAGTCAGCGATTTGGGTGATGCTTTGGAAAAAGAGATTGAAAGAAAATTAGAAGAAATTTTTGGCACAAAAGTTGAAGTGAAAAGACGCGGCAATAAGGGAAAGATTACCATTAATTTCTTTTCTGAAGAAGAGCTTCAAGAAATTTTGAAAAAACTTGTCAAAGAATAAAAAATAGAGTATAAAAGGAATGGCAATTTAATTTTTAAATAAGGAGGCGATAATGCAAATTATTGAGCCGTCTTTTGAAATTGTCACTTATTTAGAGAGGGAATCTATTTTGAAAAAAATAGAACGAGCCGGTAGAATTGCGCACAAAAGCGAAGACAGAATTACTCCGGAATCAGCTGAAGATTTTGTAAGAAGATTGATTAAAATGGGCCACGAAAGTGTTTTGGAACACGTGGAAATATCTGTTATTATCATTTGCGATCGGGGCGTATCCCATGAATTAGTCAGACATCGAATAGCGAGTTATACTCAGGAATCAACGCGTTATTGTGATTATCAGAAAAAAGGGGAGCTGATTTTTATTAAACCCTGTTTTTTGCAAGAAGGAACAAAAGAATACAAAATTTGGGAAAAGGCAATGAAGGCCGCTGAAGAATTTTATTTTAATTTAAGAAAACATGGTTTAAAACCCGAAGAGGCTAGAAGTGTTTTGCCTAATTCTTTAAAAACCGAAGTTTTTGTTACGGCAAATCTGCGTGAATGGCGACACATTTTTGCTTTACGTTGTAGTCCAGCCTCTCATCCGCAAATGCGGGAAATAATGATTCCTCTGCTTTATGTTTTTCAGAATCGGCTAAAACCAGTTTTTGATGATTTCGATATTAATTTTGATAAAAAAACCGCTGTGAAATGTAGAAAATAAAAAACAAAATGTCCCACCAAAGTGTGGGATATTTTATTTAGCGGAGGCGGGAGGATTCGAACCTCCGAGAGGGTTTTGCCCTCAACTGGTTTTCAAGACCAGCGCCATAAACCACTCGGCCACGCCTCCAAGGGCCAATACTCTTTTGTTATTATAATGACAAAATCTTTTTTTTCAAACTTTCTTTTTTGATTTTTTGCGGTATAATTGCTTTATGGATTTCTCTTTGCCATTCGCTTATTTTATTTTATTTTTTATTTTATTTGTTTTGGTTTTATTAGGAGTTGTTTTATTATTTATTTTTTTGGCCTTTTGGATCTCAAGTTTAAAGACAGGGGTGCCCTTTGTGAAATCAAAAAAGATTATTGTAGAACGATTAAAAGAACTGGATATTTTGAAACCAAATAATAGTTTTTGTGATTTAGGATCTGGCGATGGGGGATTTATTTATGACTTGGCCAAAAAATTTCCAAAGGTTCAATTTGTTGGTTATGAAAATAATCAACTGCTTTATTTATTTGCAAAAATTTTTAATCGTCGGTCTAATTTAAAATTTTATTGCGCCGATATATTCAAAGTTAATTTATCGCAATTTGACTATATTTATACTTTTCTTTTTCCCGAACTTCTTTTAAAATTAGAACCAAAAATAAAAAAAGAAGCGAAAAAAGGATCAATTGTTATTTCTAATACTTTTACCTTTCCCACTTTAAAACCGATAAAAATAATAGAATCTCCTAAAAAATTAGAAACAATTTATATTTATAAATTATGAAGTTAATTGCCGATTTTCATATTCATTCTCGTTTTTCTCGAGCGACCGCGCGAGATATTACGGTTGAAAATTTAAATTTATGGATGAAAAAGAAAGGGATTAATATTTTAGGAACAGGCGATTTTACCCATCCCCAATGGTTTCAAGAATTAAAAGAAAATTTAGAGCCGGCTGAACCCGGTTTGTTTAAATTTAAGAAAGACAATGATGAAAAAAACATTAGCCGCTTTATTTTGTCAACAGAAATCTCTTGCATTTATTCTCAGGGCGGTAAAACGCGAAGAATTCATCATTTAATTTTAGCGCCATCTTTTGAAGTGGTGGAAAAAATTAATGTGGCTCTAAGTTGGCAAGGGAATTTAGCATCTGATGGTCGGCCGATTTTGGGATTATCAACAATTGAACTTTGTAAGCTTCTTTTTTCTATTTCAGATGAAATTGTTATAATCCCTGCTCATATTTGGACGCCTTGGTTTTCGCTTTTTGGCTCAATGTCGGGATTCGATTCTTTAGAGGAATGCTTCGGCAAAGAATACACTCCTAAAATTTTTGCTATTGAAACGGGTTTGTCTTCTGATCCTCAGATGAATTGGCGTTTATCCCGGCTAGATAATTTAGCCATTATTTCTAATTCCGACTCTCATTCTTTATCAAAAATTGGTCGCGAAGCAAATGTTTTCGATACCGAACTTTCTTATAAAGAAATTATTGAAGCAATCAAATTTGGCATCCCGGTTAATTATCGCAAAAATTCACAAAAGTTTCTTTTCACTATTGAATTTTTCCCAGAAGAAGGGAAATATCATTATGATGGCCATAGATTATGTAATGTAGTTTTATCGCCAAAGGAAAGCAAAAAATTAAACAACATTTGTTCTAAATGCCACCGGCCATTGACCATTGGAGTAATGCATCGAGTGGAAGATTTGGCTGATCGGGATGAAAATTATATTGCTAAAGATCGGCCGCCATACAAAAAGATGGTTCCGTTAGAAGAAATTTTGGCCGAGGTTTTAAAAACAACACCGCAATCAAAAAAGGTTCAAAATGAATTTGAAAGATTAATTAATATTTTTGGTAACGAACTTAAAATTTTATTAGATGTGGATCTGAAAGAAATTGAAAAAGAGTCGAGCTATGAATTAAAAGAGGCGATTGATCGGGTGCGCAATGGTAAATTAAATATTCGACCTGGTTTTGATGGCGAGTATGGAAAGATAAAAATTTTTGGAGAAAATGAAGTAATAGCTCCAACCAGCACCTTATTTTAAATATGTTTAAAGTAATTAAAAAATCTAAAAAAAGCGCTGCCCGTTTGGGTGAATTAAAAACTTTACATGGAGCAATTAAAACACCCTTTTTTATGCCTATTGCTACTCGTGGCAGCGTTAAGGCTTTAACAAGCAATGATCTTTTGAATATTGGCACGGAAATTATTTTAGCCAATACTTATCATCTTTTTCAACGACCGGGCGATAAAATTATAAAAAAATTAAATGGACTCCATGGTTTTATGAATTGGCAGAGGCCGATTTTAACCGATTCCGGTGGCTACCAAGTTTTTTCTTTATCGCCATTAAGAAAAATTAACTTAGCTGGAGTAGAATTTCGTTCAGAAGTTGATGGCCAAAAAATTTTTTTAACCCCTGAAAAAGTTTTAGACATTCAAAAAAATTTTAATTCTGATATTGCGATGGTATTGGATTATTGCGTGGGTTATCCTTCCAAAAAAGAAGAAGTCAAAAAAGCGGTGGAGATCACTACTTTATGGGCCAAAAGATCAAAGCGTTATGCTGAGCGGACACATTTTAAAAATTTAATTTTTGGAATTATTCAAGGAGGAATTTATAAGGATTTAAGAGAAAAAAGCTTAAATGAATTATTAATGCTTGATTTTGATGGTTATGCGATTGGTGGGTTGGCTGTTGGCGAGCCAGAGAAGAAAATGTTTGAGATGATAGATTTTTTAATCCCGCATTTACCGCAAAATAAACCACGTTATTTAATGGGCGTTGGTTACCCAGAACAAATTTTTAAAGCTATTTTAAAGGGTATAGATATGTTTGATTGTGTGATTCCAACGCGCCATGCGCGTCATGGCGAGCTTTTTGTGAGAAAAAATAAGAATATTTTAATTAACAATAATTTAAAATATGAGATTGTTGAAATTGGCAAAAGCAAATATAAAGAAAGTAGTAAAAAATTAGATCTATATTGTGATTGTGAAAACTGCCGGAATTTTAGTCTGGCCTATTTACACCATCTTTATAAAAATAACGAACTGCTTTATTACCGTCTGGCCACTCTCCATAATTTAAAATTTTATCTTGATTTAATCAGAGAAATTCGTCAGGCGATAAAGAAGAATAAAATATGAAAGAAAAAATTTTATTACATATTTGTTGCGCAGTTTGTGGCGCTTATCTCATCGAACTTTTAAAAGAAAAATTTGAAGTGATTTTGTATTATTGCAATTCAAACATTTGGCCAGAAGAGGAATATTACAAGCGTTTGGAATCGGTTAAAAAATTGGCTCAAGAGTATCAAGTGGATTTAATTGTTGAAAAGTACGATCATGATAGTTGGGTAGAAAAAGTAAAGGGGCTAGAAAAAGAAGCCGAAGGAGGAAAAAGATGCGAAGTTTGTTTTCAAGAACGTTTGGGGAAAACAATAGATTATGCGCTTCAAAACAAAATTAAATATTTTTCAACAACACTACCAATTAGCCCTTATAAATCAGAAGATTTAATAAATGAAATAGGCAGGAAAATGAGTTTGAATGGAGAAATTACTTTTTTAGCTTTTTCAGAGATTGAAAAGATGTTTCAAAAAGATAAAAAAGAATTGTGGAAAAAAACGAGAGAATTGGCCAAAAAATTAAATCTTTATCATCAGAAATATTGTGGCTGTGAATTTTCTTTGAGGCAAATGGATAAATAAAATATTTTGATATATAATTTAATTATGAATCGATTCGCCATTTTTTACCTTTTTTCCCTTGCTTTTAAAAGAATCAAAATCTTTTTAAAAGATTGGTATGTTAATAGTTTTGTTGGTTTTTGGGATTTTCTTTTAAAAAACTTAGAAAAATTGGATAAAATTTTTGCGGTCAAAATCACCATTCGACACTGGTTTGAACCTCTTTATCAAGATCGAACCATTGTTGGCTATATTTTAGGATTTATTTTTAGAACATTAAGAATTTTATTGGGGTCGCTGATTTATTTAATTGTGGTCGTTTTTGTAATGTTTTGTTATTTACTCTGGGCTTTTGTGCCCTTCTTTTTATTAGTTAAAGCTATTGCTTAGTATGAATATCGTTGGCAACAAAGAACAATTTTTTTATCGTGATACGCGTTTGGAGATGACATTTTTTGAACGAGTTTTTGTGCGTTGGATGGTTATTTTGTTTTGGGTTGGAATTACTGTTTTAGCAGTAATGTTTATTTTAATGAGGGAATCTTCGTTGAGATTTTTGGGCTATTTTTTGGTGCTTTTTATTCTTGATCGCTTGCTTAACTTGAATCGACCCGAAAAAATTTTTAACCGTCAATTCGAAAAACAAATTTTAAAAAACCCCGAATTAAAAATAAATCTTTTGCCTTATTGTGAAATTTCTATTAGAAAGATAATTGAATCCGCCTATGATAAAACAATTTTACAAGGTGGCAATTTTTATCTGCATTTATTAAATGAATTTGTAACATCCAAACGATTTCGAGATGTCTTTAAAAAATTAGAACTTGAACCCGAAGAAGTTGAAGCGGCCATCAATGATTTATTAAGCAAAAATTCAGAAAAAAAGGCGAAGAGGGAGATTATTAAGATGGTGAGTGAATTGGTGGCTGCCGCTTATTTTTTGCGCGATAGAAATTATATTAAAAGCAAAGATGTTTTTTCGGCAATTTTTTATATTCAAAACAGCGAAATTGAGCGATTAAAAAATTATTTTCGACTGAATGAAAAAGATATCACTTTAGCAGCTGTTTTTGCCGAATTTGCAAGTCAGGTTAAAAAATGGCGAGTGATACCTGAAGAACGACGCGCTTTTGTAAAAGAATTTAAACACAAAAGACAAAGAATCATGAATCGCGCTTGGACCGCTCGACCAACGCCCACATTAGATAATTTTAGCACTGATTTAACTAATTTAGCGCGTTTGGAAAAGGTTGGATTTTTGATTGGTCATGAAAAAGAATTAAGGCAAGTAATTAATATCTTATCTCGGGCTAGCAATAATAATGTTCTTTTAGTTGGTGAACCATCAGTTGGTATTGGCGCTATTGTCAGACATGTTGCTTATTTGATTAGTAAAGATGAAGTGCCGCGAGAACTTTTTGATAAAAGATTAGTAATGTTGTCAATTGATGAGTTGGTGGCGGGTTGTGATGCAATAACTATTACCGAACGATTGAAAAAAATTATCAATGAAATTTTAGTCGCCCATAATATTATTTTATTTATTCCTGATATTCATAATTTATTTAAAACTTCAACGCAGGGTTATTTACAAGCCGCTGAAATATTGATACCAATGATATCTAAATCAGGGATTCAAACAATCGGCTCTACCACACCCGATATTCTTAAAAGAGAATTAGAAGACAAAAAAGATTTTATTAGTTTATTTGAAACTGTAAGAGTAGAAGAAATTAGCGAAAATGAGGCTATACTTTTTCTGATTTATTCTTCTTTAATTTTAGAAAAAAGATTTAAAATCCAAATTACTTATCCGGCGATTAAAAACGCTGTTAATATCGCTCATCGATATTTTAGAGACAAACTCTTACCTTTGAGTGCTGATGATTTTTTGAAAGAAGTAGTTGCTGATGTTAAAAATCTGGGTCAAAAAATAGTAAGAAGCGAAGATGTTGTGCGGGTGGCTCAACAAAAAATTAACGTTCCTCTAACGGTGGCGAGCAAAGAAGAGGCGCAAAAACTGCTTAATCTAGAAGAAATAATTCACGAACGTTTAATTGACCAAGAAGAGGCAGTAAAAGAAGTGAGTAGGGCTTTGCGAGAATACCGGGCAGGTTTATCAAGAAAAGGCGGTCCTATTGCAACTTTTCTTTTTGTTGGACCAACTGGTGTTGGTAAAACCGAATTGGCAAAAACATTAGCGCGCATTCAGTTTGGTTCCGAACAAGCAATGGTTCGTTTCGATATGTCGCAATATCAGGACAAAAAAAGCATTTTTGATTTTATTGGGACGCCCGAAGGAGATAAGGCAGGTATTTTAACGGAGTCAATTCGTCAAAAACCATACGCTTTAATTTTGCTTGATGAATTTGAAAAGGCTCATCCTGATCTGCTTAATATTTTTCTTTCGGTTTTTGATGATGGTCGTTTAACCGATAATTTTGGCAGAATCATTGATTTTACAAATACTATCATTATTGCCACATCCAACGCTCATTCTAATTTAATTAAGCAACGAATTGAAGAAGGAGTTGATATTAAAGATATTGCAGCGGAATTAAAAAAGCGATTAACCGAATATTTCCCACCAGAATTACTTAATCGTTTTTCAGATATTATCGTTTTTAGACCTCTTCGACCGGAAGATTTAATTGCTATTACCAATTTATTGCTCAATGATTTGGCAAAAAATCTCAAAGAAGAAAAAGGTATTGAACTGATTTTTGATGAATCGGTAATTAAACAATTGGTGGCAATTGGTTATGACCCGGTTTATGGCGCAAGGCCGTTAAGAAATGCTATTAGCGACAATATTAGAAGTTTATTGGCTGAGGGAATTTTGAGAAACGATTTTACTGCTGGTGACAAAGTTTTATTAGTTTATGAGAATGAAAAATTTGAAGCCCGGAAGCAGAATTAATCGCTTAATAAATACTTGACAAAAAAAATTTTTTGAATAGTATAGTATACAATCAACTAAATTTAGTTACTTTATTTAAATAATTTAAAATAATTTATTTTTCAAAACTTTGACTCAATTTTTGATAAAAAGATAAAAAAATTATAAATTAATGCCCCCCTGGGCAATGTTTCTTTATTAATCCAATTTTAAGTGTCAAACAATATAATTGATTTATAAAATAATTATGCTGCCCCAAAAAATTTTTGCCAAATCCCCTAGATTTTTAGAAACATTAAAACATTTACCACATTTAGCAGAAATTCAAATAAATTCTTATAATTGGTTTTTAAAAGAGGGGTTAAGGGAGCTATTTAATGAAATTTCTCCTGTTAAAGATTATACGGGTAAAGAGTTAGAATTATATTTTGAAGATTACTATTTTGATCAGCCAAAGTTTGATGAAATAGAAAGTCAAGAAAAAAATTTGACCTACGAAGCGGCGCTTAGGGTTAAATTAAAACTTGTTAATAAAAAAACGAACGAGACTAAAATTCAAGAAGTTTATTTTGGAGAAATACCCATGATGACTTCCCGGGGAACTTTTATTGTGAATGGCGTTGAAAGAACGGTTGTTTCCCAAATTATTCGTTCAAGCGGTTTGTATTTAACAGCGATTCAAGTGCGCGGACGAAAATTATTTGGTGCTAAATTAATTCCCAATCGCGGTTCTTGGTTAGAATTTGAGACTGATTTGGACTCCGCTATCTATGTGAAAATTGATCGGAAAAGGAAGGTGCCAGCAACTTGTTTATTAAGGATTTTTGGATTAGAAACCAATGAAGAGATTTTAAAAACTTTTGCCGATGTTGATAATGGAAAGATAAGATATATTGAAAAAACGTTGGCAAAGGATATTGCTAAAACAAAAGAAGAATCCTATGTGGAAATTTATCGACGTATTCGGCCGGGCGATTTGGCTACTCCAGATAATGCTAAAGGTTTAATTGATGGAATGTTTTTCCGAGAAGATCGTTATGATCTAGGAGAGGTTGGTCGCTTTAAGCTAAACCAACGTCTTAATCGTAAAAATGGCGAGATAAAAGAGAAGACTTTAACCCTTAAAGATTTAGTTGAGGTTATCAAATTGATAATTAGTTCCAATAATAACGAATTAGCCGAACCAGATGATATTGATCATTTAAGCAACCGACGCGTGCGGCCAGTGGGAGAATTATTACAAAATCGTTTAAGAGTGGGGATAATGCGTTTGCGCCGAACTATTCAAGAAAGAATGTCCACTTTAGATATTTATAATTTAGTACCCGCTCAATTAATAAATGCTCGGCAAATGATGGCTGTTGTTTGGGAGTTTTTCAGCACTTCTCAGTTATCTCAATTTTTGGCTCAAGAAAACCCATTGGCGGAGTTGGAACACAAAAGAAGATTATCAGCCATGGGTCCGGGTGGTTTGCATCGTAAGAGAGCTGGTTTTGAGGTGAGAGATGTTCACCCGACTCACTATGGCAGAATTTGTCCAATTCAGACACCTGAAGGACAAAACGTTGGTTTAGTTACTTATTTATCAACTTTTGCGAGATTAAATCGATTCGGTTTTATTGAAACACCTTATTTCAAGGTTAATAAAGGCCATATTACAGATGAGATTGTTTATTTGGATGCTTATGAAGAAGAAAAATATCATATTGCTCACTCTAATGTTAATATTGATAAAAATGGAAAAATTATTGATGAATTGGTTGAAGCTCGATATCGAGGCGAGCCAGGTTTTTACCATCGTGACCAAATTGATTTAATCGATGTTTCACCATTTCAGATTTTAAGTGTTGCTACTTCTTTAATTCCATTTTTGGAACATGATGATGCTAATCGTGCCCAAATGGGTTCGAATATGCAACGCCAAGCCGTTTCCTATATGTATAGTGAAGCGCCGTTAGTAGCCACTGGATTAGAGGGTAAGGCGGCGCGCGATTCAGGTCATGTTTTAGTTAGTGAGGTTGATGGCGAGGTAGTGGAAGTTGATGGGCGACATATTAAAATAAAAATAAAAGGCAGCAACGATTACAAAATTTATCATTTGCGAACATTTGTTCGAGCCAATCAGTATACTTGTATTTCCCAAAGACCAATAGTTAAAAAAGGTCAAAAGATTCGCAAAGGCGATGTCTTGGCTGATAGTTTACAAACAAAAGATGGTATGTTGGCTTTGGGTAAAAATTTATTAGTGGCTTTTATTTCTTGGGGTGGCGCTAATTATGAAGATGCAGTAATTTTATCTGAAAGAGTAGTTCAAAACGATTTATTTACTTCTATCCATATCGAAGATTTTGTTTGTGATGTTCGAGAGACAAAATTAGGACCAGAGATTACAACTTTAGATATTCCAAATGTTTCATTAGAAAAACTAAAAGATTTAGATGAAGAGGGTATTGTTAGAATTGGTGCGGAAGTCAGAAGCGGTGATATTTTAGTTGGTAAAATTTCGCCAAAAGGAGAAGGCGAATTAACAGCAGAAGAAAGATTATTAAGAGCGATTTTTGGTGAAAAAGCACGCGATGTTAAGGATACCTCATTAATTTTGAAACACGGCAAACGAGGAAGAGTAGTTGGTATTAAAATTTTTTCTCGTGATCGAGGCGATAAATTAGAACCGGGTATTATTAAACGTATTCAAATTGAAGTTGCTCAAAGAAGATTGATTAGGGCAGGAGATAAATTAGCCGGTCGTCATGGTAATAAAGGTGTTATTTCGAAAATTGTTCCAGTAGAAGACATGCCTTATTTAGAGGATGGAACGCCAGTTGATATTATTTTAAATCCGTTAGGCGTTGCTTCGCGTATGAATCTTGGACAGATTTTAGAAACTCATTTAGGTTGGGCAGCCCATGAATTGGGTTATCAAGCGATTGTACCGGTTTTCAGCGGAACAACAGAAGAAGATATTAAAAAAGAGCTAAAAAACGCTGGTTTGCCTGAAGATGGGAAAGTTGTTTTATATGATGGCCGAACTGGTGAGCCTTTTGAGAATAGGGTAATGGTTGGATATATTTATATGATGAAATTGGTGCATATGGTTGAGGATAAAGTCCATATGCGCTCCATTGGTCCTTATTCTTTAATTACCCAGCAACCTTTGGGCGGCAAGGCGCAATTAGGTGGTCAACGTTTTGGCGAAATGGAAGTTTGGGCATTGGAAGGTTATGGCGCTGCTTACACCCTACAAGAAATGTTAACCATCAAATCGGACGATGTTAAAGGAAGAATTTCCACTTATGAATCAATTGTGCGGGGTCAAGAATTTAAGAGTCCGAATATTCCCGCTTCTTTCCATGTTCTTGTTAATGAATTAAAGAGTTTGGCTTTAAGTATTGAATTAATTGGGGTTAAAGAAAAGGCTAAAGCGGAAGAAGAGAAAGAAAGTGAGGGTAAATTATTTGCTGAAGCTATGGAAGATAATAAATATTTAGAAAATAATCAAGGTCAAAATCAACAACCAAAAGAAGAATAAAATATGCTACCAGAAGATTTTTTAGCAATTAAATTAAAACTAGCATCTCCAGAAGAAATTCTTTCTTGGAGTTATGGGGAAGTAACAAAACCCGAAACTATTAATTATCGAACTCAAAGACCAGAGAAAGATGGTTTGTTTTCTGAAAGAATTTTTGGACCAACGAAAGATTGGGAATGTTATTGTGGAAAGTATAAAAGAATTCGTTATAAAGGCATTATCTGCGATAAATGTGGTGTTGAAGTTACACGTTCTAGTGTACGTCGAGAAAGAATGGGACATATAAAATTAGCATCACCTGTTGCTCATATTTGGTATTTAAGAAATATTCCTTCTCCAATAGCCCTCTTTTTAGGAGTTAATCAGCAACAGTTGGAAAGAGTAATTTATTATACAGCTTACATTATTACTAAAGTTAATGATGAAGAAAGAAAAAAAGCTCTAGAAGAATTAAAGTCCGAATATGAAAGCAAAAAGAAAAGTACTCCTAAAGATAAGTTAAATCTTTTAGAAACTGTCTATAAAGACAACGTAGAAAAATTAAATGGTTTATACCCATTAAAAATTATTTCTGAAAGTGAGTATTTTAATTTAAGCAAAAAATTTGGACATGTCTTTGAAGCTGGGATAGGAAGCGAACCAATTGTTGAATTATTAAAAGAAATTGATTTAAAAAAGAAAGAAAAACAACTAATTAAAGAATTTAAAAATAAGAAGGGTGATAAGAAAAAAATTCTTCTTCAATTAAGATTAATCCGCTCATTTATTAAAAACAATCTGAGACCAGAATGGATGTTTTTGACTGTTTTGCCTGTTTTGCCACCAGATTTAAGACCAATGGTGGCTTTGGATGGAGGGCGTTATGCTACTTCTGATTTGAATGATTTATACCGCCGAGTGATTAATCGTAATAACCGATTAAAGAAACTTTTAGAGTTAAATGCGCCAGAAGTAATTATTAGAAACGAAAAAAGAATGCTTCAAGAAGCGGTGGATGCGTTAATTGATAACAGTGCTCGTAAAACACAAATTCAATCTAGCGCTCAAAAGAGACCATTAAAATCTCTTTCCGATATTTTGCAAGGTAAACAAGGTCGCTTTAGACAGAATTTATTGGGAAAGCGCGTTGATTATTCTGGTCGTTCTGTAATTGTGGTTGGACCTGAATTGAGACATTTTGAATGTGGTTTGCCCAAAGTAATGGCTTTGGAATTATTCAGACCATTTGTGGTTAATAAACTTTTAGAAAGAGGAATTGTTTTTAATATCCGAAGCGCAAACCGTTTAATTGATCAAGGGCCAGCTGAAGTTTGGGCAATTCTTGAAGAAGTTATTAGAGATCGTTATGTTTTGTTGAATCGTGCTCCAACACTGCATCGTTTGGGTATCCAAGCATTTAAGCCGGTGCTAATTGAAGATCTGGCTTTAAGGATTCCACCCATGGTGTGCACGGCTTTTAATGCGGATTTTGATGGTGATCAAATGGCTGTGCATTTGCCATTAACCGAGGAAGCTCAGAAAGAAGCAAGAGAAATTATGCTTTCTTCTTTGAATTGTTTAAAACCGGCCAATGGCGAACCAATCATTAATCCGACAAAGGATATTATTCTAGGTTGTTATTATCTCACCAAAATTTTTGATAATTTAAAAGGAGAAGGAAAAGTTTTTTCTTCGCCAGAAGAAGTTATTATAGCTTACGATTACAAAATTATAGATCTAAAAGCCAAGATCAAAATTAAACCCTATAAAGAATTTTATTTCAAGAAAATGGGGGATGTTTTGGTGGCAGAAAAATATGAAAACCCAAACGTTTTAATTGAGACTTCGGCTGGTCAAATTATCTTTAATGATATTTTCCCGAAGGATTTTCCATTTGTTGGAGAAGTTGTTGAAAAGAAGTTCTTGAGTAAATTAACCGATTATATTATTAGTCATTTTGATTCCAATACGGCAATTGATCTATTAGACAAAATTAAGATGTTGGGTTTTCATTATGCTACTATTTCTGGCATTACCTGGTCGATGTCAGATTTAGTTATTCCTTCTGACAAGGAGGAGATTATAAATGAAAGTCGTAAGGAAATTCAAACAATCGAACAACAATTTAATGAAGGCTTTTTGGCGCGTGACGAAAAAAGAACACACACTATTAAAACGTGGGAGAAAGGATTGTCCAAAATTGCCAAGAATATCACTAAAGTATTACCAGAAAATAATCCTGTTTTTCAAATTATTGATTCTGGTAGCCGAGGTTCGTGGGGACAATTAACCCAGATGATGGGAATGAAAGGTTTGGTTCAAAATCCAAAAGGCGAAATTATTGAATTGCCCATCCTTTCTTCTTATAAAGAAGGATTGAGCGTTTTGGAATATTTTATTGCTAGCCATGGTGCGCGTAAGGGATCAAGTGATACAGCCTTGAAAACTGCCAATGCTGGTTATTTAACTCGTCGTTTAATTGATGCAGCGCAAGAGGTGATTGTGACTGAAGAAGATTGCGGAACTAAAAGAGGAATTACTGTTTATCGTACAGACGGAGCAGATTATGGACATCGTTTTAGCGCACGTTTAATCGGACGAACAGTATTGGAAGATGTTAAAATAGACAATAAAACAATTATAAAAGCTAACGAGGTTATTACTCCTCAAATAGCAGAAATAATTGAAAAATCTGATATTCAAGCAGTTAAAATTCGTTCTCCAATTACGTGTAAGACTTTATGGGGTGTGTGCGCTAAATGTTATGGACATGATTTAGGTTATAATAAGCCGGTTGAGCCGGGCACACCAATAGGTATTATTGCTGCTCAATCAATTGGTGAACCAGGTACGCAGTTAACATTAAGAACTTTTCATACCGGTGGTGTAGCTGGTCAAGATATTACCCATGGTTTGCCAAGAATCGAAGAATTATTTGAGGCGCGGACTCCCAAAAATAAAGCTATTATTAGTGAGGTGGATGGCGAGATAGTTAAAATTGAAGAACAAGAAAAAGAAATTTTCATCCATGTTAAAGCTAAAAGAAACAAAGATAAAGAGACTAAAAGTCGAACTCGCAAAACAAAAAGTTCAGATATTTATCAGTATTCAATTCCTAAAACCAAAAAGATTTTAGTGAAAGAAGGGGATATAGTAAAGGCTGGAGATAAATTATGCAGTGGCGATATTGATCCTAAGGAATTATTAAAAGTTACTGATCGTGAGACCGTTGAGCGATATATTTTGACTGAAATTCAAAAGATTTATGTTTCTGAAGGCGTAAGTATCAATAATAAACATTTGGAAATTATTGTTCGACAGATGTTTGATAAAGTAAAAATTAAAAATCCAGGGGATAGCGATTTCTTAATTGGTGAGATTGTTTCTAAATCGAGATTTTTGGAAGAAAATAGAAAATTGAAAGCCAAAGGTAAAAAACCCGCTAAAGCTGTTCAATTATTCTTAGGTATTACTCGTTCTGCCTTAGCTAGCGAAAGTTTTTTGGCAGCTGCTTCTTTCCAAGAGACAACACGCGTATTAGTGAAAGCAGCTTTGGAAGGAAAAGTAGATTATTTGCGTGGATTAAAAGAAAACGTTATAATTGGTCGTTTGGTGCCGGTAGGAACAGGGTTTAGAAAAAGAGAACAACAAGAGGCGAAAAAGAAAAATAAATAATAAAAGAAAACCGCTCTTAAAAATAGAGCGGTTTTCTTTTATTTGGCGGATTATTTATTTTTTATTTTTAAAATGATTATTTTGTCTTGAAGATCCATTTTCGTTTAAGGCCTTAAGTGAAAGTGCGATTCTGCCATTTTCTTCGATTTTTATGATTTTTAGAGTTAAAACCTGTCCAACCTTAACCTCATTTTCTACTTTTTCAATGCGACGATTAGCAATTTCAGAAATATGGAGTAGACCTTCTTTTCCAAAACCAAGATCAACAATTGCACCAAAGTCCAAAATTTTAACGACTTTGCCTGTAACAATTTCTCCTTCTTTGAATTCATAAGTAATATTTTTGATAATTCCCAAGGCTTCCTTGCCAGCTTCTTCAGTGGGGGCAGTTACAAAAATAGTGCCATCCTCTTCAATATCAATTTCGACACCGGTTTTTTTGATAATATCATTAATCGTTTTTCCGCCCGAGCCGATTACATCACGAATTTTTTCGGGATTAATTTGAATAGTAAAAATTTTTGGTGCTAAAGGAGATAAATTTGGACGTGGTTTTTCAAGAACCTCACTCATTTTCTTTAATATTTCGAGACAAGCTTTTTTAGCCTGCTCCAGCGTTTCTTTGAAAATTTTAACAGTTATACCTTTAATTTTGACATCTAATTGAATGCCAGTGATGCCATTTTTTGTTCTCGCTACTTTAAAGTCCATATCTCCGTAATGATCTTCAGGTCCTTGAATATCCGTTAAGATTTTATAATTATTTTCATTTTCCATTACCAATCCCATAGCAATGCCTGCGGCAGGTGTTTTAATAGGAACGCCTGCATCCATTAAAGCCAAAGAAGAACCACATACCGAGGCCATTGAAGATGATCCATTGGAAGATAAGATTTCCGAAACAATTCTAATTGTATAAGGAAAATCTTCTTTCTTTGGTATGATTGGCAATAATGATTTTTCAGCGAGAGCACCGTGTCCAATTTCTCTTCGGCCAGGACCGCGCATCGAAGAAACTTCTCCTACTGAATAAGGAGGGAAATTATAATGATGAATAAATCTTTTAGTGTCGCTTTCTTCAATTGTTTCGATAGTTAAACCATGAGAGGGGGCAGCAAGTGTAACGGTGGAGAGGGCTTGAGTTGTGCCGCGAATGAATAAGCCGGAACCATGAACGCGCGGCAAAATTCCAACAGCACAATAAATTGGTCTAATTTCATCTAATTTTCGACCATCCGGTCTTTTTTCTTTTTCCAGTATGTTTTTATGGACTAAAATGTCTATCTCATTTTCTAAAATAACAAAAGCCTCTTTAATCTGATTTTCATCCATTCCCTCGTTTCGGAAATTATCCTCAAGATCTTTTTTAAGTTGTTGAAGTTTGGAAACGCGACTGATTTTATCAGTAGTATAAATTGCTTCTTCTAATCTATCTTTGAGGAATTCTTTGGTTTTTTTCTCAATTTCCGGATCGATTTTTTTAAGGACTATTTCTGCTTTTGGTTTTGCCATTTCCTTAATAATCTTTTTTTGAAAATCTTGAATTTTCTCAGTTTCTTTTAGAGCTAATTCGACGGCTTCATTCATTTTTTCCTCACTAATTTCGTTGGCGCCAACCTCAATCATTGTAATAACACCATCAGCACTGCTTAAAAAGAAATCTAAATCGCTCGTTTCTCTCTCTTGAAAAGAAGGATTAATGATAAATTTACCATTGACTAAACCAACGCGAACGGCTGAAATTGGACCGTCCCAAGGAATATCAGAGGTTGATAAGGCTAAAGATGTTCCGATTAAAGCGGGAATATCAGGATCGTTTTCGCCATCAATGGCTAAAACAGTAGCGACAACTTGCACCTCCCGCCTCATATTCTGATTAAAAAGGGGACGGATGGATCGATCAATTAAACGGGCATTTAAAATGGCATTTTCTGATGGTTTGCCTTCTCTTCTGACAAAGCGACTTCCTAATATTTTTCCCGCTGCATAAAATCGTTCTTCATAATCAACAACCAATGGGAAAAAGTCGGTTTCTAACCGATCTGTTTTGCCCATAGTGGCTGTTACCAAAACAACCGTTTCGCCATATTGCATTAGAACCGAACCATTAGCTTGTTGCGCAAGGGGAGTAAATTTGGCTGTTAATTTTTTACCAGCCACCTCCAAAGAAAAAACTTTTTCTTCTAACATAGGAGATAAAATTTTTCCAAGAAACAATTTAATTTAGTGCAGAGGAGAAGATCGTCAGTCCTCTCCTCTGCTCTAAATTGTTTCTTGGAATTTTAATAATTTTGTTTGAAAAATTTATTTTTCGACTTTTTTATTAAGGTACTTTTAATTAAAAATTTTTGAGGGTTTTTTTCTAAATCAATAAAATCATCAGCAGATTCTTTCAATTTAGCTGAAGCAGTACGGCCAAAAGCTGCAACCTCAACTATTTTGCCGATACCTTTTAGATAATCTAGTAAAGGCAAGAAATCACCATCGCCAGTAACTAAAACAATGCTATCAACCGAAGGAGCTATGCGAATTGCATCAACAGCCAATCCAACGTCCCAATCGGCCTTTTTTAAACCATCAGGATAAACTTGTAATTCTTTTATTCTTAATTCAATCCCGATATTTTGAAGTGCTTCGAAAAAAGATGTTTCGCCTTCAACAGCATCGCTTTTGACAACATAAGCGATCGCTCTAATTAATTTGCGATTAGCTACCGCTGTCTTTAAAACTTCTTTAAAATCAACGCGTGCTTGATAAAGATTTTTTGCCGAATGGTACAGGTTTTGAATATCAAAAAAAACTGCCACTCGTTGATCTTTGTATTTTATAACCATATTTTTATTTTAGCCCCAGTGTTTTTACTAATTTATTATAGCGGCGGACAGACTCTTTTTGCAGAAAATTAAGAAGCTTTTTCCTTTTAGCAACCATTTTTAACAAGCCGCGGCGAGAGTGATTATCTTTGGGGTGCTTTTTAAGATGCTGGGTTAATTTATTAATTTGCTCGGTTAAAAGGGCAATTTGAACTTCGGGCGAACCAGTATCTTTTTCGTGCTTTTTGTATTTGGCTATTAATTTTGTTTTTTCTTCCTTTTTTAGCATATGAATTGATAATAACACAAAGATTAAAAGTTTGCAAGATGAAGCGGAGGTGCTATAATATTGGAAGTAGGATATGAAAAAAAACAATTTATTAGAATTGAAAAAACAATATCTGGAATATTTGGAAATAGAAAAGAATCGCAGCCTTAAAACTTTGGAGAATTATAATCGTTATTTAACTAAATTTTTAGATTTTTTAGCCAAATATACTAATAAATCAGTAGATGAATTGAAAGTAGAAGAAATTGATCAGGAGGCAATAAGACAATTTAGGTTATACCTAAACCGATTGGAGGGTAGACAACAGAATCTGAGAAAAATTACACAAAATTATTATATAATTGCCCTGCGCGGTTTTTTGAAATATTTAATCAAAATTGGAATTAAATGTTTAGCACCAGAACAAGTGGAGTTAGCTAAAGCATCTCGCAATGAAATAAGTCTAATTAGTTTTAATGAATTAGAACGATTATTAAATGCGCCGGAGGGAAATGATATAAAATCTTTACGTGATAAGGCAATTCTTGAGACATTGTTTGCGACGGGATTGCGCGTTTCAGAATTATGTAAATTAAATCGCGATAGCGTTAATTTAGAAAGGGGAGAGTTTAGTATAAAAGGAAAGGGAGGAAAAATTCGGTTGGTATTTCTTTCTGATGAAGCTAAAGAAGCAATTAAAAAATATCTAGCCAAACGAACAGATATTGAAGAACCACTTTTTGTTACTTTTAAGAAATCAAAAAATTATGAAGTATTGGGTAGAATCACGCCGCGAAGTGTTCAGCGCTTGATAAATTTTTACAGTAAAAAAGCAGGGATTGTAAGAAAAGTCACCCCACACACTTTAAGACACTTATTTGCTACCGATTTATTACAAAATGGCGCGGATTTGCGCTCCGTTCAAATGCTTTTGGGTCATAGTAACATTAGTACAACGCAAGTTTACACTCACTTAACGGATAAGGAATTGAAAGAAATTTATCAGGCTTTTCATGCTCGGCGGCGAAGAAATACCCGCTATTGACAAAATGAAAATTTATTCTTAATATTTATTGAATAAAAAGTATGAATAGCAAAAGTTTACTTCAAACAATTAAAGGATTTATTGGAATTTTGCCAGACAAGCAGAGAGAAATTATTGAAAAAAGGTATGGTTTGACAAACGAGAAACCACTGACATTAGAAGCGATTGGTAAGGAAAAGGGTTTAACGCGTGAGCGAATTCGTCAGATCGAATCCGTTGCTTTAAACAAACTTAGACAAAATCTTAATGAGTTAAATGATATTTTGGAGCGTATTAAATATCAGTTGGAAATAATCGGTGGTATTAGAAGAGAAAAGAGATTATTAGAAGAAGCTCCGGTTTTGTTAATTGAGGATCCTATAGAGCTTTGGACAAATGATAAGGTAAAAAATCAATGGGCAAACCATATTAATTTTTTGTTAGATTTAAGTCCTGACTTCAATTATTTTTTGGAAAAACCAAATATCTATTCCAACTGGTATTTAAAAGAGGAATATCTTAATAAAGCCATAAATATTTATAAGTTTGTTGAGAAAGAAGTGAAAATTCACAAAAAACCATTAATGCTGGATGAATATCAATTGTTGTTAAGAAAAACAATGAAAGAATTCCGAATTTATAACGAAAATCTAGTGGTTTCTTATTTGGATGTGTCCAAGAAATTTGCTTTTAATCCTTTTGGTGAATTTGGATTGATTGATTGGGAATGGATAAAACCTCGTAATGTTAAAACTAAAGCTTATTTAATTTTAAAGAAGATGAATCAGCCGATGCATTATGAAGAGATTCTTCAAAAGATCAAAGAATTAAATTTTGACGACAAAAAAATTTCTATTAATAGTTTGCACAATGAATTAATTAAAGGAGATCCTTTTGTTTTGGTAGGAAGGGGAATTTATGCTTTAAAAGAGTGGGGATATCAAGAGGGAACTGTTAAGGATATTTTAATTCAAATTTTAGCGAAAAAACCAATGTATTTCCGAGATATTCTTAAAGAAGTTGCGAAACAACGTTTGGTTAAAGACATGACTGTTTTGATTAACCTTCAGGATAAACAATTATTTAAAAAGTTGCCTGATGGCCGTTATTCTTTGGTTTCTTCAAAAAGATAATTTTAGATTATAATTAAATTGATGAGCGAAGTACTGGAAATTTTACAAGGAATTCTTTTTTTCATTTGGAAGGCTTTTAAATTAGTATGGTGGATTGTTGTTCCATTGGTTTTGATTAAGGCAATTTATGCTCTTTGGTTGGAATATGTAAAAAAGAAATTTTTAAAGAAGGTTGAGTATACAATTTTTGAGATAAAAATTCCTCGCAATATCGAAAAGAGTTTTAAGTCGATGGAAGATATTTTTGCGGCGCTTCACTCTATTCAAATTTCAAAACCAAATTGGAAAGAAAGAGTTTTTCAGGGCAAAACTCAATTGTGGTTAAGCGCAGAAATATTGGGTAATGGTGAAGGTGTATCTTTTTATATTCGTACACCAAAAGAATATAAAAACTTGGTAGAATCAAATCTTTACGCCCAATATCCTGATTTAGAAATAAACGAGGTAGATGATTATACAAGTGTTTTTGCAACTTCTTTGCCAAATAAATTTTGGGATTTATGGGGTTTGGATTTGATGCTGATTCAACCATCTCCTTATCCCATTCAAACTTATCCTTATTTTGAATCGCATAAAGATGAGAAAATAATAGATCCATTAGCCAGTTTATTTGAAACAGTTAGCAAACTAAATCCTGATGAGAAAATCTGGATTCAGATTTTATTTAAACCAGCCGATGATAGTTGTAAAAAGGAAGGAGAATCAATTGTAGCAAAATTAATTGGAAAAAAAGAGCCGGTGCCACGTTCGTATTTTGATTATATTTTAGAATTTTTCTATCATTTATTTCGGGCGCCAATTACACCGCCGGAATGGTGGGAAGAGAGTGCTTCCCCTGGTTCACCAGGTTCAGTACAAAATTTAACACCGGGAGAAAAAGAAATTATAGAGGCTATCCAACGAAAAATTTCCAAACTTCTTTTTGATGTCACGATTCGTTTCGTTTATATAGACCGAAGAGACGCCTTTACACGTTTAAATATCACTAGCGTTATGGGATTTTTTAGGCAATTTAACACTTTACATTTGAACGGATTTAAACCATATAAACCATCTATTCCTAAAGCCAAGTGGCCATTCAAGGAACAAAAAGAATTTTGGAAAAAAACCGTTTTATTTAAAAATTATTTGAAACGCAAATTTAATTCTAGTACAAAAATGGTTTTAAATACTGAAGAGTTGGCTACGCTATTTCATTTCCCCGTTACAGTGGTGGAAGCGCCAATGCTTAAAAGAATTGAGGCGAAAAAAGGAGAACCGCCAATTAATTTGCCGATTGAAAAATAAAATAATTTACTTGACATCATCTTATAATTTATTAAAATTAAAATATATATTAAAGGTCCGTTTAACGGGCCTTTATTACTAAGAAAGTGTCGTTTTAATCAATAAAATCATGTTTGATTTAAAAGATTTCTCTTTGGCGATTAATCAAATTGCTGAGGAAAAAGGTATCAGCAAAGACAAAATTTTAGAGGCAATTGAACAAGCCATTGCCGCGGCTTATAAGAAAGAATATATGAATAAGAGCAATATTGTGCGGGCAAAAATTGATCCTGAAACTGGTGAGGTTAAATTTTGGCAAGTAAAAATTGTTGTTGATAAAAATATGTTAAAAGAAGAAGAGGAAGAAGGAGACAAGATTGAAAAAGAAGAAGGCTCTCAATTAACTGCCGTTGAACAACAAATTAAAGACGGCGATGTGGTGAAAAAAATAAAATTTAATCCGGAGCGCCATATTCTTCTAGAAGAGGCGCAAGTCATTAAACCCGAAGCTAAACCAGGAGAAGAAATAATTTTTCCACTAGAATCACACGAAGAATTTGGTCGAATTGCTGCCCAAACAGCAAAACAAGTTATTTTACAGCGATTACGCGAGGCGGAGAAAGAAACAGTTCTTCAAGAATTCAAAAATAAAGAAGGTGAGTTAGTGAGTGGAATTATTCAAAGAATAGAAAATAGGAATGTTTATGTTAATCTCGGCCGCGTTGATGGCGTGATGTTTTATAATGAAGCTATTCCTAATGAACGATATCGTATTGGTGAAAGGATGAAATTCTATTTATTAGCCGTTCAGGAAAATACTAAGGGCCCAATGATTATTTTATCGCGTAGTCATCCCAAATTTATTTCGAAATTATTTGAAATGGAAGTGCCGGAAATTGCTTCAGGTGTAGTTAAAATTATGGCTATTGCTCGTGAGGCTGGTTTTCGCAGTAAAGTGGCTGTTCATTCTACTGTGGCCGGCGTTGATCCTATTGGTTCTTGTGTTGGTCAAAAAGGAACGAGAATTATGGCTGTTTTGAATGAATTAGGTCAAGAAAAAATAGATATTATTAAATGGTCAGAGGATCCCGAAGAATTTGTGGCCCAAGCTTTATCTCCAGCTAAAGTTTCAAGAGTAGAAATGCATCAACGACGAGAAATGAGAGTTTTTGTGCCAGAGGATCAATTATCATTAGCTATTGGCAAGGGAGGACAAAATGTACGATTGGCAGCGAAATTAACAGGCTGGAAAATAGATGTTCGAAGTGAGGCAGCGCCAGATCAAGTTGTTCAAGATGGTGTTGCTGAGGCAGAAGCAGATTCTTCTACCGAAGAAGTTACCCTAGAAAAAGTCGATAATATTAATGAGGAAAAGCAAGATAATTAGATATGAATCACAAAATTTCTTATTTACCAAAATCCCAAATTGAATTAGAGGTGATGTTATCTCCAGAAGAAATGGAGAATTTCTGGAAATTAGCCAAAGATAAGGTTTTAAAAGAAGTTAACCTAAATGGTTTTCGTAAGGGAAACATTCCAGAAGAATTAATCAAAAATACTGATCTAGAAGAAAAAATTTTTGATGAGGCAGCCAATTTGGCATTTCGAAAAAGTCTTAATGATATTATAAATGAATTAGATTTGGAATTAATTGGTCAACCAGAAGTTAATATTAAAAAGATTGCTCCCCAAAACGAATTTGTATACACTCTAAAAAGTGCGATTTTACCAAAACCAAAATTAGGTGATTATAAGGCTCTTAGTAAAGATGTGTTTAAGCAAAAGCGAACTTTAGAAGTTTCAGATAAAGAAATTAATGAAGCAGTTGAATGGTTACAGAAATCTCGTGCTAAAATTGTTGAGGTTGATCGACCAGCTCAAAAAGATGATGTTATTGAAATAGAAACAAAGTGTTTTGTTGATGGTGAATTAACAAAAGAATTTCCAGAAATTGATCGTTTTATTTTGGGCCAGGGAAGATATCCCAAAGGATTTGAAGAACAACTAGAGGGTCTATCCAAAAATGAAGAGAAAAAAATTTCGATAAAAATTTCAGATGATTATTGGAAGGAGAATTTGCGATCAAAAGAATTAAATTTTGAGGTTAAAGTAAAAAACGTTAGCGAGAGGCAATTGCCAGAACTAAATGATGAATGGGCAAAAAGTTTGGGGAATTTCAATAGTCTAGACGAATTAAAAAATTCTATCAGAGAGGGGATTTTAATGGAAAAGGATCTAAAAGAAAAAGAGCGGTTGCGAATTTTATTGCTCGAAAAGTTAATTGAAAAAACCGAAATCGAATTGCCCGATATTTTAATTGATGGTGAAACCGAAAATCAATTCCATTCGTTGAAGCATCTTATTGAAGATCAAGGATTAACATTTGAGGAATATTTAAAAAAGATAAACAAAAAAGAAGAAGAGCTGAGACAAGAGTTAAGAAAAGAAGCGGAGAAAACATTAAAAGGATTTATTATTTTAAGAACTATTGCCAAATTGGAAAATTGTGAGCCGTCGCCAGAAGAGATAAATGAGGCCATGGAAGAGATTTTGAACCAACGAGCAATGGAAGGTGTTGATATCAATCAAATTGACAGGTCGGCGCTTATGGAATATACTAAAGAAAGATTAACCAATGAAAAAGTCTTTCAATTTTTAGAAAATCAAGTCAATAATTAAAAAACAAAAATATGGAAGAAGAATATTTTAATTTAATTCCAACAGTTATTGAAAAATCACAATTTGGTGAGAGGGCTTATGATATTTATTCGCGTTTATTAAAAGAGCGAATAATTTTTTTGGGCGGTCCAATTAATGATGCGGTAGCAAATAGCATTATTGCTCAGCTTTTGTTTTTGGAGCATGAGGATCCCAAAAAAGATATTCAATTTTATATCAATAGCCCAGGCGGAATTGTAACTTCGGCGTTGGCGATTTATGACACAATGCAATATGTTAAGCCCGATGTTTCAACAATTTGTTTGGGTCAAGCGGCATCAGCGGCGGCGGTATTGTTAGCAGCTGGAACGAAAGGCAAGAGATTTGCGCTTCCCAATGCCGAAATTTTGTTGCACCAGGTAATGGGAGGAGCCGAAGGTCAAGCGGTAGAAATTGAAATAACTGCCAAACAAATTTTAAAAATCAAAAATAAAATAAATGAGATTTTATCAAAACACACTGGTCAACCATTAGAGAAAATTGAGAAGGATACTGACAGAGATTTTTATTTGAGCGCTCCAGATGCCAAAGAATACGGCATAATAGACGGAATTATTCAGAATACTAAAAAAAGAATTAAATAGTAAAAGCATCAATCAAAAAAGCAGCCGAATGGCTGCTTTTTTGATTTGATTTTGGTGCCCAGGGCGGGATTCGAACCCGCACGGCCAAAAGGCCCACGCCCCTCAAACGTGTGTGTATACCAATTCCACCACCTGGGCTTAATTTTATAATAGAAAAAAACTAAAAAAATTCAAGCCATAAAAACATAAAAACCATCGAAATGATGGTTTTTATGTTAGTATTTATTCTTGATTTATATTTTCCTCTTGTTTTTGGTTGTTATTTTCTTGATTGTCATTTTTTTCAATTGTTGGCTCTTCTTTAATAATTTCTTTAAACGCTGCCACCTTCTTTAATTTCTTCTTTGTCTTTTTAACAGAAAGATTTCTTAAATAATAAAGTTTTGCTCGGCGCGTTTTTGGTGCTTTAATAATTTCAATTTTTTCAATAAGAGGCGAATGTAATGGCCAAGTTTTTTCAACGCCAATACCGTCAACAATTTTTCTGACGGTAAAAGTGGCATTAATGCCTTTGCCGTGTTTCCGGGCCAAAACAATTCCTTCAAAAACCTGAATTCTTTCTCTATCTTTTTCTTTTACTTTTTCATGAACGCGAACATGCATTCCCGCTTTAATCTCTGGAATATTTTTTAGTTGTTCTTTGGTTACTTCTTGAATCAATAGTGCATTCATATGAACTTTAGTATATAAAAATATAAATTAAAATCAAGAGATGATTAGATTTTATAATAAACAATATCGCCGTCTTGCACAATGTAGTCGCGGCCTTCAATTTTTAATTTTCCTGTTTCGCGACATTTCGCCCACGATTTTAATTCAACAAAATCCAGCCAATTAACTATTTCTGCTTTAATAAATTTTTCTTGAAAATCTCTATGGATTAATCCTGCCGCTTCCCATACCGTTGAGCCATTTTTCAAGGGCCAGGCGCGCGTTTCTTCTGGACCGGTAGTTGTGAAGAAAGTGATGAGATTGAGTATTTGATAACCCCTTTTTATTAAATCATCTAAATTATTTAAATAAGAAGCCCTTGTTAATCCCAATTCTTCTGCTTCTTTAGGAGTTAAATTTGTCATGTCCAATTCCTTTGCTAAATCCATTGCTAATACATCTTCACTTTGCAGTTGGCCGGCCATCTCATTCAATATTTCCTCTTTAATTTTTTGAATTTCTTTTTCTGAAATAGATTCATCAACATTTAAAACAATTAATAATGGTTTGGCCGTGAGAAAATTATACTCCTTTATTAAAAGACGATCTTTTTCGTTCAAGGGATAGGAAGAAATCCATTTATTACTTTGGAGATGATTTTCTAATTTTTTGATTAATTCAAATTTAGCCATTGCTTCTTTATCGTGGCGTTTAATATCTCCTTCTAATTTTGTAAAAATTCTTTCTAGAGTTTCTAAATCGGCTAAAATTAGTTCTGTTGAAATAATCTCTAAATCCCTTAAAGGATCGACATTTTTTTCTACGTGCGGAACGTTTTCGTTTATGAATAATCGAATAATTTCAACAATAGCTGTTACTTCTCGAATGTGAGCGAGAAATTGATTGCCCAACCCCAGTCCTTGAGCGGCTCCTTTAACCAAGCCAGCAATGTCAACAAATTTTACGGTGGCGGGAATAACTTTTTCAGACTTTTGAATTGCGGCAATTTTTTCTAATCGTTCATCTTTAACGGGAGCGATGCCGATGTTGGGATCAATTGTTGTAAAAGGGAAATTGGCAATTCCTACTTGTTTTTTGGTAATTGCTTGAAATAAAGTTGATTTTCCAATGTTGGGCAGACCAACAATTCCTAAAGAAAGCATATTTTTTGCTTTTATCGCAATTTTATTATAAACTATAAATAAGATGGATTCAATTAAAAAGAAAATTTTGTTAGCTTACGATATTAGAGGAATTTTTCCTACGGATATTAATCCAGATGTTGCTTGGCGATTAGGGTATTATTTGCCAAAAATTATAGACTTAAATAAAAAAAGACCAAAAATTGTTATTGGGCGTGACGCCAAGTCAAATGGGTTGGCGATTATTAAAGGTTTGGCTCAAGGTTTAATCCAAAATAATGTTGAAGTAATCGATGCTGGCATTATTACAACGCCCATGCTTTATTATCTTCTTAAAACAAAAAAATTTGATTTAGGAATTATCGTCACCGGATCGCATTTAGAAAAAAAATATACTGGTTTTAAAATTTATAATCAAAATCTTGAAGCAATAACTGGTGAGTGGCTCAAGAAAAATTTAGATTTTTTGAATCAACCAATTACTATCGGTTTAACAAAAGGAAAAATCATTAGAAAAAATTTTGTTGGTGATTATGCTAAATTTCTTTTATCCCAGAGTAAAATAAAAAACTTTTTATCTAAAATTCAAAATAAAAAAATTTTAGTTTGTTGTCCTAAAAGCACTCAATTAATTTTAGAAAAAATAAAAAAAGAATTATCTTTATCCATTCAATTTATCCACCGCCCAGTTAGCAAGCGATTAATCAAAAAAAGAAAAAACGATTTTATCATCCAATTTGATGAAGATGGTGATCGGTTATATTTGTTTGATACCAATGGGAACATGGTTTTGGGCGATATTGTGGGCATATTTTTATTAGAAGCAGTAAAAAATCAAAAGCCAAAAACAATTATTTTAGATTATCGTTCATCTAAAGTATTAATGGATTTAGCAAAAAAATATAGTTTTCGAGTCTTTTTTTCGATGGCGGGGCATAGTTTTTTCAAAAAGGCGATGAAAAAACATAAAGCTCTTCTGGGCATTGAAAAATCAGGTCATTATTATTGGAAGCCTTTCTTTTTTGCGGATTCGGGAATTTTTTCCTTTCTGATGCTTTTAAAATTTTTTGCCCAACACAAAGAAAAAATAGAGGATTTGGTAATGAAGTATCAAAAAAATATTATTTTGCCCGAGATGAATTTTCGAATAAAAAATAACAGTTATACTCAATTAATTTTTAAGAGTTTAGAAAAACGATTTAAAAAAGGAGCGAAGGTAATCAAAAATGATGGCATAACCATCTGGGCAAAAAATTTTCATTTTAACCTAAGGACTTCCCAAACCGAACCAATGCTTTTGCGTTTGAATATCGAAGCAAAAGATAAAAAAACTTTAGATGAAATTTTAGATTTAATAAAAAAAATAATTGACCAACTATGACATCTTATCGTTTAGCACAAGTTAATAGTTTAATCAAAGAAGTTTTTTCTGAGATTTTAAAAGAAGAGATGTTATTACCTCCTGATTTTTTAATTACAGTGACAAGGGTTTGTGTTTCAAAAGATTTGTCCCATGCACAAGTTTTTATCAGTGTTTATCCCAAAATAACTGAAGAAATTCAAAAATTTTTTGAAATGAATATCTATCGACTTCAGCAATTATTAAATAAAAAATTGAAAATGCATCCTGTTCCCAAATTGATTATCCATTATGATTTATCAGAAGAAAAAGCGGCTGAAATAGAAGAAGTGTTGAATAAAATTAAAGATTAATTAAAGATTAAAAAGACCAACTTGATTTTTAAAAAATTATTTTATATTTTTATAAAAGAGCTTTAAAATTGGCCTGGTAGCCAAGTGGTAAGGCAACGGTCTGCAAAACCGTTATACGTGGGTTCGATTCCCACCCAGGCCTCCGGAGATAAAATTTGCCCGGGTGGCGGAATTGGCAGACGCGTTGGACTCAAAATCCAATGACCCTCACCGGTCGTGAGAGTTCGAGTCTCTCCCCGGGCACAAAAATAAAATTTAGAAAATAGAAAATTTGAGAATAAAAGAAAAATAAAATTTAGCGGGATTGAAATAATCCCGCTAAATTTTATTTTTGCTGTTTTAGTGTTAAAATAATAGTGAAAGAGGCGATTAAAAATTTTTTAAAAAATATGCGATTGAAAAATAAAGTAGCGATTATTACTGGCGCGGGGTCAGGCATTGGTCGAGGAATTGCTTTAATCTTTGCTAAAGAAGGAGCAAAAGTGGCGGTTGTTGATTTGTTGGAGGAGGGAGGTCAGGCAACAGTTGAAGAAATTAGAAAAAATAATGGCGAGGCAATTTTTATCAAAACCGATGTTAGCAAAGGCGAAGAAGTTTTTCAGATGGTGAATGAGGTGTTAAAAGTTTTTGGCAGAATTGATATCGTTGTTAATAATGCCGGTATTGTTAAATTTTCGCCATTTCATGAAATTAGTGAAGAAGATTGGGATAAAATTATTAATGTTAATTTGAAAAGTGTTTTTCTTGTTTCCAAAAATGCTATCCCTTTTATGTTGAAGCAGGGGAAAGGGAAAATTATAAATATTGCTTCGATTGCGGGATTGGTTGCTTTTGATCAATTAGCTCATTATTGCGCGTCAAAGGGCGGAATCATTGCGATGACGCGCGAGATGGCTTTGGAATACGCTAAATATAAAATCAATGTTAATGCTATTGCGCCGGGCGTTATCAAAACAGCCATGACAAAAGATTTATTAATAGATGAAACACAGCGAAAAGCTTTAGAGGCGCAAACTCTTTATCCGCGTTTGGGCGAACCAGAAGATATTGCTTGGGCGGCGGTTTATCTAGCTTCGGATGAATCTGATTTTGTCAATGGAGAAGTTTTAGTGGTTGATGGTGGGTGGATAGCAAAATAAATATGCGTTTAAAAAAATATTATCCAAAAAGAAAAAAATGGGTGCATAAAGGTGATTTTGGTTATGTTCTAATTGTTGCTGGAAGCGAGCGTTTCACCGGTTCTCCAATTTTTAATGGTGTGGCAGCCTTGCGGGCAGGCGCTGATTTGGTAACAATTGTTGGTCATCAAAGAGCGATGGATGTTGTTGCTTCCTTTTTGCCAGATTTAATAACTTATCCATTAGATGGCGAATTGCATATTAAACATGTGCCAAAAATTTTAGAATTAGCCAAAAATTTCGATGCACTTATCATTGGCGGCGGATTAAAAAGAGATAAAAAAACTTATAAAGCTATTCGCGAAATTATTAAAAAAATTAATTTGCCAATGGTTATTGATGCTGAAGCTATTCGGGCAGTGGCTGAAGATAAAAAAATTCTCAAAAATAAAATGGCGGTTTTAACACCGCATAGTGAAGAATTTAGAATTTTAACCGGCGAGAAGGTAAGCAATAATTTAAAAGAACGGAAAGAAAAAGTGAAGAAATGGGCGAAAAAATTAAAAACAGTTATATTATTGAAAGGAAATATTGATATTATTTCAGATGGAGAAAAAGTTTTTCTAAATAAAACAGGTTCGCCATTTATGACCAAAGGCGGTTTCGGAGATACTTTAACGGGAATTTGCGGCGCTTTGTTAGCAAGAGGAGTTTTTCCTTTTGAAGCGGCCAAGGTCGCGGCTTTTATTAATGGCAAAGCCGGTGAGATAGCGGCCAAAAAATATGGTGAGGGTGTAATGGCTAGCGACATTTTTGAACTTATTGAAAAAATCCCGAAAGTTATTAAAAAATATTATTGATATGAAAAAAGAAAAAAAGAAAAATGTAGTAGTAATTGGTGGTGGAACTGGAGTTTTTGTAGTTTTAAATAGTTTAAAAAATTCGCCGTTTCATTTGTCGGCAATTATTAGTATGGCTGATTCAGGTGGTTCCACTGGTATTTTAAGAGAGGAATTTGGCATTCTGCCGCCAGGCGATGTGAGGCGCGCTTTAATTGCTTTATCTCATTCGGATAACAAAATTTTAGCTAAACTTTTTAATTATCGTTTTAATGAGAGTTATTTTTTAGATGGTCACAGTTTTGGTAATCTTTTTTTAACAGCCCTCGAACGCATTACCGGCAGTTTTCAAAAAGCCATTTTGGAGGCAGGGAAAATTTTAAATATTTCTGGTGAAGTTATTCCAGTAACTCTTCAAAATTGTCATTTGGTTGCCCAATTAAAAAATGGGCAAATTATTTATGGCGAAGCAGCCATTGATCGTCGTAAAGAAAAAAACCCTCCTCCCATTAAAAAAATATGGCTTCAGCCTCCAGTTAAAATTAATCCTTTAGCCAAAGAGGCAATTTTAAAAGCTGATGTCATTATTATTGGTCCTGGTGATTTATACACAAGTATTTTGCCCAATTTTTTAGTTAAGGGAGTAAAAGATACGATTAAAAAAAGCAAAGCCAAAAAAATTTTTATCACCAACATTATGACCAAAAAAGGCGAAACCGATAATTTTACTACCGCTGATTTTATTCGAGTTTTTGAAAAATATGTTGGGAAGAATATTTTGAATTATGTGGTCATCAACACCCGGCAGCCTGATAAAAAAAGAATTAAGAAATATCAGGAAGAAGGTTCGAAATTTGTTAGAATTGTTTTGGATAAAAAACAGATGTCAAAATATCAAATTATCAAAGAAGATTTATTACGTAAAAAAGGATTGCTGCGTCACGATCCAATTAAATTAAAAAATATTCTAGAAAAAATTATTTATTCCCAGTAATTATGTTTAAAAGTTATTTGCGGGGTCTTAATGAAAAAGATTTACCCTCCAAATTTCTTTTATTAATTTTAATTTTTATTGTTGGTGTTTTCTTTTCTTCTTTTTTTGAAACAGCCGGTTTAATAGCGAGTATTAGCATTTTCTTATTTGCTCTAATTTTTTGTTTCCAAGAGTATTTGTTTAAAAATAAAATTATTTTTGGCATTTACTTGTTAGTTTTCGCCATCGGTTTTTCTTATTTCCAAATTTATGAGCAATACCAAAAAACACATTCTTCTTTATGGTTAAATGGCAAAACAATGCAAAATATTACAGCTGTTATTTCTAGTCTGCCAGTTTATCAGAACAATTTTGTTTCTTTTGAAGCAAAGTTATCTCCGCCTTTGAAGGGCAAAATTTTAATAAAAACAAAAAACAATAATGAAAATTTTCAATACGGGGATAAAATTATTTTCTCAGGTAAATTTGAAGAACCAGCGTCTTTTTCCAACTTCGATTACAAATCTTATTTAGCTAAAAGCAATATTTACTCGGTAGTTAATTATCCGCAGATTAAAGTTATTGGTTCCCATCAAGGATTTTGGTTAAATAATTTTTTATACGGGATTAAAAATTGTTTTCAAAAACAAATTAATAATGTTTTCCCAGAACCAGAAAAAAGTTTTTTAAATGGTTTGCTTTTAGGAGAGAAAAAAACTCTGGATAAAAATTTAGAAGTTGCCCTTCAAAAAACTGGCACGATACATTTAATTGCTTTGTCTGGGTTTAATATTACGATTATCACCAATGCTGTTTATTCGTTTTTAATTTTTTTAGGCATTGCGCGGCCAAAAGCGTTTTGGTTGGTCATCATTTTTATTTTGCTTTTTGTTATTTTAACGGGCGCTTCACCATCGATTGTTCGCGCGGGTATTATGGGTGGAATTTTGGTCTTAAGTTATAAAATTGGCAAACCCTATCAAATTAAAAATGCCCTATTTTTTGCCGCATTCTTAATGCTTCTTTTAAACCCAAAAATTTTGCGTTTTGATATGGGCTTTCAATTATCTTTTGCGGCCACGCTGGGTCTAATTTATTTATCTCCGTTTTTTAATCGTCTTTTTCAGGTTGAAAAACCCTCTTTTTTAAATTGGCGGGAAGTTATAGCAACTACTTTTTCTGCTCAATCGGCAGTTTTGCCTTTGTTAATTTTTCGTTTTGGTTATATTTCTTTGATTTCGCCAATCGCGAATGTTTTAATTATTTCTTTGATTCCTTACACCATGCTTTTGGGATTTATAGCTATAATTTTATCTTATTTAAATTTGTGGTTGGGAATTGTTTTTGGTTTTTTCCCATATCTTTTATTACATTTCGAAGTTTTATTAATAAAAATGTTTGGTAGTTTGCCCTTTGCCACTTTGAATTTTGGCAGATTTTCGGAGATAATATTTTGGTTGGTGGTAGCTTTCTATATTTTTGTCTATTTATTAAAAAATGTTCGAACAAAAGCCCAAGTTTTTCAAAACTAAATTAGTTTTTATCATTCTTTTATTCGTTATTGTCGATGGTATTTTGTGGTATCAAATTTTAAAATCGTCAAAGTTTGTCGAGTTGTATTTTTTAGATGTTGGACAAGGAGATGCGACTTTAATCAATTTTCCTTTTTCCGGCAGGATATTAATCGATTCGGGCGATGGGGGAAAAATAGAAGAAGCGCTTTCTAAAACCAGCCATTATTTTAACCGCTCGATTGATGTTTGGATTCTAAGTCATGCTAATTTAGATCATTATGGCGGATTTTTAAAATTGATTGATGAAAACCCGCCTCAAATTTTTATTTATAATGGTTTTGATAACCAAACCAAATCATTTGAAGAACTCTTAAATAAACTAAAACAAAAGCAAATTCCAATTATAACCTTAGCTAAAGGAGATAAAATTAAAATTAACGATAGCCAATTTTATATTGTTTGGCCATCCCAAACCACGCTTTTAAAAGATTTGAATGATTTATCGCTCGTTTTATTATTTAAAAATTTAAACCACTCCGCTTTATTTTTGGGTGATGTTTCGAAAAAAATTCTTGAACAAATTAAAGATTTTTTAAGTAATGAAGCATCGATAGATATTTTAAAAGTAGCGCACCATGGTTCAAAAACGAGCTTAAATGAAGAATTTTTTAATTTATTTAGACCAAAAATTGCTTTGATTGGTGTGGGATTAAATAATCAATTTGGCCATCCCCATCAAGAAGTGATTGATTTTTTAAACAAAATCGGTTCTGAAATTTTCAGAACCGACATTGATCACAATATTAAAATCATTTTTGATAACAATTTAGAAATTAAAAAAATTTTTTAGAGCCATTTTTTCTTTTTGAAAATAGCGAGGAAAATCAGAGCAAATAAAATCATTAAGCCGACAATATACCAGAAACCATAAGGCGAATCAACCAAAGGAGTATTTTTTGTATTCATGCTAAAAATACTTGAAAAGAGCGTAAGAGGGAAGGTAATAAAAGCCATAATTGTTAAAATTTTCATAATTTCGTTGGTGCGGCTTTCAAAAAAGGTGTTGTTGGTGTTTTCTAAAGATTCAATCGTTTCTTTTAAATTATCAATACTCATCCATAATTTTTCATAATCGCCCAATAGATCATTAAAATAAATTTCTAAATTTTTTCCGAAGAAATTAATACCCTTAACCTTTAATGATTCTAAAATAGGATGTTGTAAACGAGCAATAATTCTTTGGTCTAAGATATCTCTTTTGACGATAGCGATTCTTTCAATTAATGATTTATGTTCGCCTTTAAACAAATCGCATTCGATTGTTTTGATTTTTTCTTGAATGTGGGTTAATTGACGAAGAGAAAAGATTAAGCCATTTTCCAAAATATAGTAGAGTAAGTGCGCTGGGCTTTGATTAAGATGTGGGTCTAAAAGATTGTTTTTTAAGGAATTAAAAATTTCTTCAAGTGGTTCATAATTTTTGTAGTGCACCGTTATCAAATTTTTGTCAGTAATTAAAAAATCAACTTCAATTGCTTCGGATGTTTTTTCGATTTCGTTATAACTCGAGAAATAATAAACGACGAACATTAATTTATCATAAATCTCAATTTTGGAACGCGTAGACGGTTGTTTTAATTCGTCGATTAAAATAGGATGAAGTTTAAATTTTTCTTGTAAAAATTTTAAATCTTCTTCTGTTGGAGAAATGATATCAATCCAATTAATTTTTGATTGTATTTCTCTTTTCATACCTTTTTATTATATAAAAAATTGAAAAGACAAGCAAATTGCTTGACATTACGCTTTTAATTTGTTAAAGTATTTTACATATTTATGCCAACAATCAACCAATTAGTTAAAAAAGGAAGAAAGAGAATAGTTTATAAAAGTAAAGCACCGGCATTGATGTGGGGTTTTAATTATTTAAAAAATAGACCGGTTAAATATCCATCTCCATTTAAGCGCGGTGTTTGTTTGAAGGTTTTTACAACTACTCCCAAAAAACCAAACTCGGCTTTGCGAAAAGTAGCTCGTGTGAGATTGACTAATGGGATTGAGGTGACGGCTTATATTCCAGGTATCGGCCATAATTTACAAGAACATTCAGTTGTTTTGGTAAGGGGAGGCCGCGTAAAGGATTTGCCAGGTGTTCGTTATCATATTGTTCGTGGTGTTTTGGATGCGGCTGGTGTTGAGGGTCGTCGTCAACAACGTTCTAAATACGGTGCCAAAAAGCCCCAATAAAGTAATAAATTATTAAAGTAATAAATTATGCGTAAAAAACGTGCTAAAAAAAGAACATTCGAACCAGATTTAGTTTATAATCGAGTTGAATGTACTCGATTTATTAACTATTTAATGCAGCGCGGTCAAAAATTAACGGCTGAAAAAATTTTTTATAAAGCAATGGAATTGATTAAAGAGAAAACAGGCAAGGATCCTTTAGAGGTTTTTGATTTGGCTATAAAAAATGCTTCACCTCTTGTTGAGGTGAAATCAAAAAGAATTGGAGGCGCTAACTATCAAGTGCCACAATTGGTTAAACCAGAAAGACAATTTACTTTGGCCTGTCGTTGGATTATTCAAGCGATTCGTTCACGTCGAGGCAAACCATCTTATGAAAAATTAGCTGAAGAAATTATTGCTGCTAGCAATAATGAAGGATATGCTGTTAAAAAGAAAATGGATACCCACCGAATTGCCGAGGCCAATCGCGCCTTTGCTCATTTTTCATGGTAAACACTTTATAGTAAATTTAACGAGTCGGATTTTTTAATCCCTTTAAATTAAAGATACTTAAACATGAGAGAATATCCATTAGAAAAAACCAGAGACATCGGCATTATTGCTCACATTGATGCTGGAAAAACAACAGTAACGGAGCGAGTTTTGTATTATACAGGTATTTCTCATAAAATTGGTGAGGTTCACGAAGGAGAGGCAATAATGGATTGGATGGAACAAGAGAGGGAGCGCGGTATTACTATTACAGCTGCGGCCACAACCTGTTTCTGGACACAAACCTACAAAACTCCCGAAGAGCGTGCCAAAAAAGAATTTCGAATTAATATAATTGATACGCCGGGTCATATCGATTTTACCGTTGAAGTTCAGCGTTCATTAAGAGTTTTGGATGGAGCGGTAGTTGTTTTTGATGGCGTGGCTGGTGTTGAGCCACAATCCGAAACAGTTTGGCATCAAGCTGATAAATATCATGTACCGCGCATTTGTTTTGTTAATAAATTAGATCGAATGGGAGCAAGTTTTATGCGTTCTCTTCAATCAATTCGAGAAAGATTAAATCCCAATGCCATGCCAGTACAATTGAATATTGGTTTGGAATCAGAATTTGAAGGAATAATTGATTTATTAACAATGAAGGCCTATAACTTTACTGGTGAAAAAGGTGAGTTTATTAATGAAATAGAAATCCCCAAAAATTTAATTGAAGAAGCTCAGAAAATGAGAAATGAGTTGGTAGAGAAAATTGTTGAGACAGATGAAGAATTGATGAATAAATATTTAGAAGGGCAAGAAATTTCAGTAGAGGAATTGCGCAAGGCCTTGCGCAAAGCGACTATTGAAAGCAAAATCGTGCCGGTTTTTTGTGGTTCAGCTTTAAGAAATAAAGGTGTGCAGTTTTTGCTTGATGGTGTGGTTGATTATTTGCCATCGCCTTTGGACTTACCGCCAACAAAAGGTTTTGATCCAAAAACCGGTGCTGAAATTATTCGACAAGTTAGCGATGATGAACCGTTTACTGCTTTAGCCTTTAAAATTGCTACTGATCCTTTTGTGGGAAATTTAACTTATTTCCGTGTTTATTCTGGCGTTTTAAAGCGAGGCAGTTATATTTTGAATGCTACTAAAGGCCAAAAAGAACGTGCTGGTCGAATTGTTCGAATGCACGCTAATCATCGGGAAGAGGTTGAAGAAGTTTTTGCGGGCGATATTGCTGCTCTGGTTGGTTTAAAATATACAACTACTGGCGATACACTTTGCGATGAAAATCACCCAATTATTCTAGAAAAAATTGAATTTCCTGAGCCAGTTATTTCGATGCGCATTGAACCAAAATCTAAAGCCGATCAAGAAAAATTGAGTATTGCTTTAAGAAAATTAGCTGAAGAAGATCCAACATTTCAAGTTGCTTCTGATCAAGAAACAGGAGAAACAATTATTAAAGGAATGGGCGAGTTACATTTAGATGTTTTGGTTGATCGAATGCGCCGCGAATTTAAAGTAGAAGCAAATACTGGCAAACCGCAAGTTGCTTATAAAGAGACAATTAAAGGCATGGCCGAAGCCGAAGGGAAATATATCCGTCAGAGTGGTGGTCGCGGTCAATATGGCCATGTTTGGTTAAGAGTAGAACCTTTGGAACGCGGCAAAGGATTAGAATTTGTTGATGAAATTAAAAGCGGTGTTATTCCTCAAGAATTTATTCCGGCAGTTGAAAAAGGCGTTAAAGAAGCAGCTCAAAAAGGAGTTTTAGCTGGTTATCCATTACAGGATATTCGAGTAACATTGTATGATGGTTCATTCCATGAAGTCGATTCTTCAGAATTTGCTTTTAAGATTGCGGCATCAATAGCCTTGCAAGATGCTGTTAAAAAATCAAATCCAGTTTTGCTTGAGCCAATCATGAAAGTTCAAGTGATTGTACCGGCGAAGTTCTTGGGTGAGGTTACCGGTGATTTAAATTCTCGCCGCGCTCGCATTGAACAAATTTCCGATCGTTTGGATAGTAAAGTAATTGATGCCAAGGTTCCTTTGGCTGAAATGTTTGGTTACGTTACAAATTTACGTTCTTTAACGGAAGGTCGTGGCTTTATGACAATGGAATTTGATCATTACGAGGAGGTGCCAAAAAATATTGCGGAACAAATTATTGCCGGCCGCAAGTAGTTCTCTCCAAGTAAGGAGATGAAATTGAGGCCGCTTGGAGAGAACTCCAAGCGGCCTTTTAAAAATCATTTACAAAATCAGTCGAAAAATTTATAATAAAAATATTAAAAATATGCTATCCTTTTCCGAAATAGAAAAACAAATAATTAAATTTTGGAAAGAAAATCAAATTTTTGAAAAATCAGTTAAAAAGGATGCGCCAAAAGGCGACTATGTTTTTTATGATGGTCCTCCATTTGCGACTGGCACGCCCCATTATGGCCATTTGGTAGCTAGTTTAATGAAGGATATTGTGCCGCGTTATTTTACAATGCAAGGTTATCGGGTGGAACGTCGCTGGGGCTGGGATTGTCACGGAATGCCTATTGAAAACATTGTTGAAGAAAAATTAGGAATAAAAACAAAAAAAGATATTGAAAGTATTGGCGTTGATAAATTCAATGAAGCTTGCCGCCAGAGTGTTTTAACTTATGCTGAGGAATGGAAAAAGGTGATTGAACGATTTGGCCGTTGGGTAGATATGGAGCATCCTTATCGAACCATGGATCCTGATTATATGGAAAGTATCTGGTGGGTTTTTAAAGAATTATGGGAAAGGGGTTTAATTTATGAAGATTATAAAGCAATGCATATTTGCCCGCGGTGTGAGACAACTCTATCGCAATTTGAAGTTTCGGAGGGTTATCGCGATGTTGAAGATTTGGCAGTGACTGTAAAGTTTGAGCTCAATAACGAACCCAAAACTTATGTTTTAGCGTGGACCACCACTCCTTGGACTTTAATTGGCAATGTCGCTTTGGCTATTGGTGAAAATATTGAGTATGTAAAATTTGAAATTAAAAATAGCGATAATTTAGACGGCATTTATATTGCTTCTAAAAATTATTTTGAAAAATTAAAAACAAAATTTGAGAGTGAAAAATTAAAAAATTCTTTAACATTGATTGAAGTAGTGCCGGTTGATCAATTGATTAATCAAAAATATAAGCCGCTTTTCGATTATTATCTTAATAAACCAATAGCTAATAAAGAGCGGCTTTATACTATTCAAACTGCTAATTTTGTAACTGTGGAGGATGGTACTGGTGTGGTACATATTGCGCCGGCTTTTGGTGAAGAAGATATGATGTTGGGCAAAGAAAAGAATCTGCCTTTTATTCAGCATGTTGGATTGGATGGTCGATTTAAAGAAGAAGTTATTGATTTTAAAGGTTTGTCTGTTAAACCAAAAGAAGCGCCAACATCAACCGATGAAAAAGTAATAGAATTTTTAAGAAACAAAAATTTAGTTTTTGATGTTGAGCGCTATACTCATAGTTATCCTCATTGTTGGCGTTGTGATTCGCCACTTTTGAATTACGCAACAACTTCTTTGTTTGTGAAAGTTACCGAAATCAAACCACAACTTTTAAAAAATGCTGAAATTATAAATTGGGTGCCCGCCCATTTAAAAGAAGGACGTTTTGGTAAATGGTTGGAAGGCGCAAAAGACTGGGCAATTTCCCGTCAACGCTACTGGGGCTCAGTTATTCCCTTATGGGTTTGTGAAAATTGCGGAGAGAAAAAAGTTATTGGTTCAATTAAAGAATTAGAAGAGTTATCTGGAGAGAAAATAACCGATTTACATAAACATTTTATTGATCCGATTACATTTAAATGCGAGAAGTGTGGCGGCGTGATGAAAAGAATTCCGGATGTTTTGGATTGTTGGTTTGAATCAGGGTCAATGCCTTACGCTCAAATGCATTATCCTTTTGAAAATAAAGAGAAATTTGAGAAAAATTTTCCAGCTGAATTTATTGCCGAAGGTGTTGATCAGACTCGCGCTTGGTTTTATTATCTTCATGTTTTAGCGACGGCTTTGAAAAATAGCGCTGCCTTTAAAAATGTTATTGCCAATGGTATTGTTTTAGCGGAAGACGGCCGAAAGATGTCCAAACATTTAAAGAATTACACTGATCCTTACGAGGTTTTGGAAAAATATAGTGCTGATGCCGTGCGATACTATTTGACAACTTCCCAAGTTATGAAAGCCGAAGATTTATGTTTTTCCGAGAAAGAAGTTGATGAGGTTTTCAAAAAAGTTATCTTGATTTTATTAAACGTTTTGTCATTCTACAAACTTTATGCCAAAAACGAAATTAAAGATTTAATTTTACCATTGGAGAATGTTTTGGATGTTTGGATTGTGACGCGTTTGGAATTGATGAAAAAAGAAATGACTGAAGCGTATAATGAATACGATTTGCCAAAGGCTAATCGGCCAATTGCGGAATTTATTGATGATTTATCAACTTGGTATGTTCGACGTTCACGAGAAAGATTTAAAGACGGCGATGAAAAAGCAGTGGCAGTTTTGCGTTATGTGTTGATGGAGTTATCAAAATTAATAGCGCCGGTGATGCCATTTTTAGCCGAATATCTTTATAAAGAATTAAAAGGCGAAAAAGAATCAGTGCATTTGGAAGATTGGCCAAAAGTTAGTGAAGCATTAATTAATTCAGAAAGTATTGAACGGATGAAGAAAACACGTGAAGCAGTGGAAATTGGTTTGGCTTTAAGATCCGAAGCGCAAATTAAAATCCGGCAACCATTAAAACAAATTCAATTTGCTGATGAAGAATTGTTTAATCAATTATATGAAGATTTGGTAAAAGAGGAATTGAATGTTAGAGAAATTGCTTTGGGTTCAAAGAATTGGCTGGATACGGAAATTTCGCCAGAACTAGAAGAGGAAGGAATTCTGCGCGAATTAACTCGCCGCATCAATCAATTGCGTAAAGAGAAAAAATTAAGCGTTGATGATAGAAATGTGATTTTGCAAGTAAATACAGATTCAGAAAAAATTAAAAATGTGATTAATAAATTTAAAGAGGAAATTAAGAAAAAATGTTTGTGTCAGGATATAAGATGGGGAGAAGATAAGGAAGGCGAAGAATTCGAAATTAATGATGAAAAAATTTTCATTTCTTTGAAATAAATGTTTGAAGAACTTAAAGGAAAAATTTTTGCGGTTTATAAGCCAAAGGGTTTAACGTCGGCTGATGTTTTAAATATTATTAAAAGAAAAGTAAAAGATAAAGTTGGTCATGCCGGCACTTTGGATCCTTTGGCAAAAGGGGTTTTGGTTGTTGGCGTAGGCCGGTCTGCTACTAAAAAATTAAACGAATTTTTACAACAAGAAAAGGAATATTTGGCTGTGATAAAATTAGGCGAAAGAAGTAAAACTGATGATGAAGAAGGAGAAAAAGAAAAAGTGAAAATTTTAAAAAAACCAAGCAAAAAAGAAATTGAAAAAATTTTGAAAAGTTTTGAGGGGAAAATTTGGCAAACGCCACCGTTATTTAGCGCTGTTAAAATTAAAGGGAAAGAATCATATAAATACGCAAGAGAAGGGAAAAAAATTAATTTAAAGCCACGAAAGGTTGAGGTTAAAAAAATCCAATTGATTAGTTATCGCTGGCCTTATTTGCAAGTTAAAATTATTTGCGGTAAAGGATTTTATGTGCGATCTTTAGCGCGTGATCTTGGCGAAAAATTAAAAACCGGCGGTTATTTGAAAGAACTTGAAAGAATGCATGTTGGTAAATTTAGTAAAAAAGATGCTTTAAAAATTGGCTATTTTTTTAGTAATTGAAAAAGCAATAATAGTTTGCTAAAATTTTGATACAGCAATGATAAAATTTTTCAATACTTTAACACACAAAAAACAAATTTTTAAGCCATTAAAAGATAAATTGGTGCGGCTTTATACGTGCGGCCCAACCGTTTATTCCTATGCACATATCGGCAATTTACGAACTTATATTTTTGAAGATATTTTAAAAAGAGTTTTGCGATACAATGGTTTTAAAATTAGACACGTGATGAATATTACTGATGTGGGCCATTTAACTTCACAAGCTGATAGCGGAGAAGACAAAATGGAGTTAGCTGCCAAAAAAGAAAAGCGGGACGCTTGGGCAATTGCCAAATTTTATACAAAGGCTTTCAAAAAAGATCTGAAAAATCTAAATATTGAAGAGCCGGATATTTGGGTGAAGGCCACAGAAACAATTAAAGATCAAATTGAATTAATAAAAATTTTGGAGAAAAAAGGATTTACTTATCGTATTAAAGATGGAATTTATTTTGATACTGCCAAGTTAAAAACTTATGGCCGACTCTGGCCGAAAAATTTAAAAAAACACATAAAAGAGTCGGATTTAGAGAAATATGCGCGAATTGAACAAATTGAAGGTAAGAAAAGTTTAACTGATTTTGCGCTTTGGAAATTTACACCCGAAGGAGTAAAGCGGCAAATGGAGTGGGATTCGCCGTGGGGAAAAGGTTTTCCTGGTTGGCATACAGAATGTGTGGTTATGGCTTCGAAATTTTTGGGGATCCCTTTTGATATTCATTGTGGCGGCATCGATCATATTTTAATTCATCATACCAATGAAATTGCGCAGGCCGAAGCGGCTTATCAAAAAATTTTAGCCAAGTTTTGGCTGCATGGCGAATTTTTGGTTTTGGACAAAGGCAAAATGTCAAAATCAGAAGGTAGTTTTATTACTTTAAATAATCTCATTAAGAAAAAAATTAATCCATTGGCTTATCGTTATTTTTGCTTAAACACTCATTATCGCCAGAAGTTAACTTTTTATTGGGATGGGTTGATGGCTGCGCAAAATGCTTTGGAAAATCTTTATGAAAAAGTGCGCGAAATAAAAAGGGAAGCAGTGAAAGAGAAAAATAAAAAATTTTCAAAAGAAGCCCTGCAATATCAGAAAAAATTTTTACAGGCTATCAATGATGATTTAAAAATGCCACAGGCTTTGGCCATAATGTGGCAGGTGATTAAAGAACAAAAAATTTCCGCTGGCGAGAAATATAAATTACTTCTAAATTTTGATAAAGTTTTGGGATTGAAAATTAACGAAATTAAAGAAGAAAAAATTCCCCAAAAAATTTTAGAATTGGTGAAAAAACGCGAAAGATACCGCCAGCAGAAAAATTTTGAAAAAGCTGATGAAATTAGAGAACAAATTAAAAAAGAAGGTTATTGGGTAGAGGACACACCCAACGGCCCAGTTATTAAAAAATTAAACAATTAAGTTTAAAAAGTAAAAAATTTTTGATGAGAGTAAAAAAATGAAAAATTTTCTTTTTCATTTTAAAACCCCTGTTTTAGCAATTCCAGAAAAAAGTGGTATAATAGTTGATGAAAGGGGACAGGTAGAGGTGGTGGGGAGTGAAAGAATCGCGATTTTTAAATCCCCATTTAGAAAAACACTAATTCCAGTCGGAAAAAGATTTAATATTTAAAATTAAAATATATTTATGCAACATTCAACGAATAAAAATTGGGAGTGGAAGCAATCGTATCAAAAAATCACTCCAAGAAGTAAAAATTTTTCGCAATGGTATCAAGATGTAGTTAAAGCCGCAGATTTAGCCGAATACGGACCAATAAGAGGAAGCATGATTTTAAAGCCGTACGGCTATGCTATTTGGGAAAAAATTAGAGCAATTCTTGATCAAAAATTTAAAGAGTTAGGAGTAGAAAATGTTTATTTTCCTAGTTTAATTCCAGAGAGATTTCTTAAAAAAGAAAAAGAACACTTAGAGGGTTTTTCTCCGGAAGTGGCAGTGGTTACGTATGCTGGCGGAGAAAGATTGAAAGAAGCTTTAATTATAAGACCAACTTCTGAAACAATTATGTATCCAACAATGGCGAAGTGGATTCATTCATACCGTGATCTCCCCATTTTAATAAATCAATGGGTAAATGTTATTCGTTGGGAAATGAGGCCGCGTTTATTTTTAAGAACGACAGAATTTTTATGGCAAGAAGGACATACCGCCCACGTCTCTTCTTCGGAAGCTGAAGGGTTTGCGCAAAAAATTTTGGCTTTGTATCAAAAATTCGGGGAAGAATACTTGGCCATCCCTTTAATACCTGGTTTTAAGTCAGAAGCAGAAAAATTTGCCGGAGCAGTTCGCACTTATACATTAGAAGCAATGATGCAAGATGGAAAAGCTTTGCAATTTGCCACATCACATTATTTAGGTCAAAATTTTGCTGAAGTTTTTAATCTTCATTTTGTTGATAAAAACAGCAAAAAAGAATATTGTTGGCAGACTAGTTGGGGATTGAGTACTCGAGTTATAGGAGCTCTTATTATGGTCCATGGTGATGATAAAGGTTTGGTACTACCTCCAAAAATAGCACCTATTCAAATAGTTATTATTCCTATTTGGTATAATAATCATCAGAGGGAGATTGTTTTACAAAATGCCCAAAGTTTAGTTACTGATTTGAAGAAAATTGTTAATGGAGAAATTAAGGTTGATTTACGAGATCTTCACCCAGGCGAAAAATATTATTACTGGGAAAAACGAGGTGTTCCTCTTCGTTTTGAAATAGGTCCGAAAGATTTGGAAAGTCAAAGCGTTGTTGTGGTGCGGCGTGATACTGGCGAAAAAATGCGTATCAATATTGGTGAGATTAATCAAAAAGTACCACAAATACTGAATCTTATTCAAGAAGATCTATACAAACGCGCTCAAAATTTCAGACAAGAAAAAACAAAAAAAGTATCAGATTGGAAAAATTTTCAAAAAGAAATACATAACCATAATTTTGTATTTGCTCATTGGGATGGAACTGTCGAAACTGAAGAAAAGATTAAAAATATAACTAAAGCAAGCATTCGATGTATTCCTTTAGATATATTAGATATAAATGAGGTTGATGGTCTGTGTATTTATTCTAAAAAACCTACTAGAAAAATTGCTCTTTTTGCCAAGGGGTATTAATAAAACGAAATGCTTATGTCACATAAGAAAATTATAAGAGTTTTAAGTCTGCCCGCGCGCCACCCATATATGAGCAAATTGAATAAGACTCCAATAGTATTTGTTAATCCAGATACTGATTTTTTCGAACAAGGGTTAGCTTTTCCTGAATATCTTGAGAAAAATTTTCCTTCCGAAGCGTATGATATTATTCATATTCATTTTTCTTTTAATCTGTTGCCACTTTCTCAATTTAAAAAGTTGCTTGATTATTTTAAATCCATAAAAAAGCCAATTGTTTGGACTGTGCACAGTCTTAAACCTCAAAGAATTAGAAATTTAGAAAAAGGAAAATATGAAAAATTATTATTTAGATATGCAGATAAACTTATAACTTTGACTGTAGGGGCCAAGAATTGGATTGAAAATAATTGGGGGAGACCCCATCTTCCTATAGAAGTGATACCAGCGGGATATATAGCTGATCCAGATGAAGTTCGAAGATTAAGAAGAACATGCCGAAAGGATAAAAATTTATTCACATATCTTATAGGAGACTTTAGAGAAAATAAAGAATATATTCAAAGTATTATAAATTTTCTACAATGTAGCAGTTTAAAAAAAGCCAAACTCCAATTAATTTTCAAACCAATAAATTTATACGAAGATAAACAATACTGTAAATTAAAAAATCAATTATTAAATTTTTATCAAATAGTTTCTAATAATCGGCGAATAAGAATAATTTCAAAGCCAGAAATTTCAAATAAAGAAATAACAAGAGCATTTTTAAAGTCACATGCCATTATTTTGCCATACAAATGGGGAACACATAGCGGTCAGATTGAATTAGCCAAAGATTGTGGTTGTCATGTTGTTGTTTCTGATGTCGGATTTTATCAAGAACAATGGGATAAGATTACTATATATAAAGTATCCGACAATGAAATAAGAGAAATTCCAAAAAGATTTACACAGGCATTAATAGAAGTTTATCAGAAGGCTCCCCTTAAACCAATTGGTTCAATAAGAAAATTAGAATTAAAAAATATTATTAATAGACATATAAATATTTATCAACAATTAATTTGTAAAAAGAAAAAATAATTTGCAAAAAATTTGTATCAGAAATCATAAAAAGAATTAAAAAAAGACACGTTTATTATCACTTTTTCTTCGCCAGTAAATTTTTGACAAGGAGAAAAAGAGGAAGTGCCATTTGGTGGTGTTTAAAAATTTTTAGTTCGGATCTTATATTTCAAAACAAAATAAAAGTATTGTTTATAAAAAGATTAAAATAAAGTCAAGTAGTTAAAAATAGAACATTTTGAAAATTTCATTAATGTCATAAATAAATTTAAGCCCATTTAGCTTATAAAGAAAACTTTAACGAGTATGTTCTTGACATCGTTTTAAAAATGTTTATATATTAAAGTAGCAATTTGAAAATAAAATCTGCCTTGCTGTTTTTCGTCAAAAGACGAAAAACAAATTCAAACAAGGCAGAAAAGGGAGGTGTGAAGTGAAAAAAATGTTAGTTTTTTTGGGTATTATTTTATTGGTGGCTGTTCTTTTCGTTTCGACTCAAGCTCAGGAAAAGGCGAAAAAGGATCGCTGGGAGCTGGAAGTTGATTATGGACAGTTTTGGGTACATAAATGGAACATGCCGAATGATATCGTTGAGAAAACCTATAATCCCGATATTAGATTGGCATTCCGGTTAAGAATTTTTAAAGGATTCTATGTGGGAGTTATAGGTGGAGTAAAAAAAGAGACTCAAAAAGAATTCTGGCAGGAAACCATTTGGTCCAACTATTTCTGGTTGGAAGATAGATTCGGGGACTTTTTGTTTAAAGATGTCACCCGAAATGATTTAACTGTGTTAAAAACTGCTCCGTATATAGGAGCAGAGGTAAAGTTAAATCTCTTCACATTGAAATTTTCCAAAAAAATGGGAATTACTCCTTTTGGAATGGTTAGTGTAAAGAAATGGGCTGGAAAAACAGATGGTGGTTTTATTAGAATCATTGATTACACCGTGCTGGAAAACGGAATTCCTTATTTGATTTTCCATGGGGAATTTAAATTTGGTCAGGGGACACGGACTTTTTGGCGTGTTAATCCAGATGGGACAAAAGGTAGTGTGTATTATTCGGATAAGCGTTCTATTGAGATGACTGATTTAAAGGCGGGTACTATTTTTACATTTGGCGGTGGCTTGCAATTTAGAGCAGGTAATTTTTCTTTACCAGTTTCTTTTCAAATAGAAAAACGAAAAGATGTAATTTATTTTGATGATGAGGAACTTGGAACGAGGACTTTTTCTCATTTTCTGGTTCAAATGGGAGTTGCTTATAGATTTTAATATACTAAATTATATCATAAGAGGAGCTTTTTAGCTCCTCTTTTTTATTTTTCTAGTAAATTAACCTTTTTAGGAGGTAATTTGTAATATTATTTAGGAAAATTCAGGGGAATAATATCCACAGCATAACTTGATTGTTTTAGAATTTTATTTGAAGTATAATAAAAAGGATGAACAAAGGTCATTTTTAATAATTAATTATTATGAATATCTTTAAAAATAAACCTTTTTTGTTTATTTTAATAATTTTTGTTTTTTTGGTCGCTGGGATAGTGATTAAACATCAGATTAAAGCGCAATCATGTTCTTCTTTTACTAATAAAATAGATTGTCTTGATGCTGGTTGCTGGTGGGATTCAAAAACACAAAAATGTGTTGAATCATCAACTCCTACTTCAACTCCTACTTCAACTCCAACTTCAACTCCAACTTCAACTCCAACCCCCACTCCAACTTATTGCCAAGCTTACACAAATCAAAGCGATTGTAATGCAGATAATCGTTGCGAATGGATAATTACAGTTTATCCCAATGGTTATTGTACTGAAGCTAGTACTCCACCAGTATGCTCTCCAAGCTCATTAACTTATTCTAATGATAACGCTAATCTAAGTTATCGCAGCGATTGTTATAATATTTCTTCAACATATTCGTCTAATATAACCAAATCTTTTTCTTTTGGTAATGAATATATTAATTTTTATACTTCTGGATTGCCAAGTTTTGAAACCGGTAGTTGTCCGGGTTCGAATTTAAAAACTCAAATCTGTTTTTATCCTGCCCAGAATAATTCTGCTTTTCGGCCTGCTTGGTTTGTAAAGAAAGCCTCTTCTTATACTTTTCAGAATTCTTGTTCCAGTTGTACGATGAGTGTGGCGTTGCAAGATAGCCAAGAATTATCAAGGTTTGCTTTCATCTCGGGTAAACCCTGCGGCTCTCCTTCTTCATATCCCGCTATTTCTGTATCAGCAACCGAAGGAACCGCTTCGGCGCAATATAAGCATCAGGTAAGTATAAGAGGAGGAAAATGGGAAGGATATTCAACTATTGATGCTAAAAGGACGCTGATTTATGATTTTTCCATTGATAAAACTAAAATTTCAAAAATCGGCGAGCCAGTTACTTTGCATTGGAAAATAATTAATGGTCCTGGCTCTAGTTCAACAGGTGGAGGCGGAGGTAATAAACCAGAGAGAGATCCAAAAACACGTCAAGAAAATCCTAACGAGCCGCCGCCAGGTTGGGATGGAGGATTTCTCGCTCCATCAAAGCAGTTTAGTTTCGAATCAATCAAAAATAATCTTAGCCAACTGTTTAATTTAAATAAAAAAGCTGAGGCGTTAGAAACATATCCCACCGAAGAAGAATGTTTAGCTCATGGTTGTGATTGGGTTTATGGTGCTTATAATGCTTGGGATCCTTTTGCGCCAGCTGGTTGTGTTTGTCCTTATAACACTAGGATTTCTGTCCCATCATCGACAAATCCGCCTATAATTGCTTTAGTTATTGGCAATGCTACTTGCAAGCCAGAGGGTGATGCATCAGATTGTCCATTTCATCCTAATCAGATTTATCCTTTAGTTACTTCTGTTAGCAATGTTGAACCGGCGAACTCTTTCTCAGTAAAGAATATTTTCCAAAAACTTTTTGGTTTAATTTCTTCTACTCAAGCCCAAACCGTTACTGCTTTTGAAAAAACATACGAAGGGCAACTTACTCTTTATCCTCAATCAGCAACCAATTTTTATTTAATTACTTATGGTTTAATAGGAGAGGGGAGTGGCTATATTTTATCTGATCCGGTACAGGTGGATATTGCTACTTATAATTCTTCAGTTGATTTGAAAGTTCAGAAATCGCCCGGTCATGACTTTGTTGATGGTCCGGTTTGGATAGATAAGGGGGATGATGTAGTTTTGGCATGGAGTTCAAAAGATGTTGTTAGTTGTAAGGCTAGTGCCAACCCAGCGAACACTTATTGGAATGGGGATGTAATGACAGTTAATGCCGGTTATACTGTTCCTGATATTGTTACTTCGACCACTTTTATCATTACCTGCAAGGCAACAAATGGTACATCGGTTTCAGATAGTGTTACTGTGAGTATAGGAAAACCCAAAACCCCAATTGTTACTATCGATGCTTCTCTAACTACAGTTTCAGAGGGTGCTAATACAACTTTAACGTGGACGTCAGTAAATGTGAGCAGTTGTACAGCTTCAAGTACTCCTTTTAATGCTCAATGGACGGGTAATGTTGCTACCTCAGGAAGTAAACAAATCGCTAATTTAACTCAATCAACAACATTTTCTATTTCATGTGATAACAATAATGCCAGTAGTAATGTTACTGTTAATGTAGTTCCTCAAGTTGCCACTATCAATATTGTTGCTCGTTTAGATGGCCAAGTCTGGAATGGTAATGTTAATTACACTCTATCAGGTCCTACAGTTATTTCCGGCACTCAGCCTCAAAGCTATAATGTGGCTATTCAAAACGCCCAGGGTGATTTGTATTCTCTTATTTATCAATCAGGTGGTCCGACTAATGCTTCTTTTGTTGGTTTAGAATCCCAGAGCAGGGTAATTAAACCAGCTGATAATGTTACTTTTTATCTTGATTTTTCAACTTTAAATCTATGTCAAATTGATGTGACAGCTCTTTATAATAATCAGCCGTGGAATGGAAAATTGTCTTATCTTTTGATTGGTCCGACTATTCTCACTGGCAATATTGTACCTTATACTTTTTCAGCTGTGCCGCCTGGTGTTTATTACATCTCTTATATTAGCGGTGGTCCCGATAACTTTATCGGTGTAGAATTACGCAATGCTTTAACTTGTCCACAAAGCGGTTCAATAAGTTTTAGTTTGAAATTTGGCACAACACCAACGCCAACGCCAGTTATTCCACCAGCAGAAATTGGCGATAATCCTCCAACAGCAAAAATTGGTTGTGTGGCCGATGATATGACTAATTGTAGTGGCACAATAGATGGAGATAATAATACCCCAACCATTACTCTATATAATGCTTCTACTGATCCAGATGGAGACATAAAAATTTGTCAATGGGCAGTAGCGGAAAATCCATCTTTAAATAAAACCAGTTGTTCGCCATTGGTAATCGGCGATACTATAGGCAATTACTCTGTAACCTTAACCGTTACTGATTCAAAAGGCCATTCCAGCCAAACATCAATTGTTGCTAAAGTTAAGGATGTAACAGAGTTAACTCCGAAATTTGTTTGGGATCCTTTTACCCCAGTTGTTGGCAAAGAGACAAGATTCTTTGATAGATCATTAACGCCAAAAGGAACATCACTAAAGACATGGAGTTGGAGTTTTGAAGGAGCCAACATTGCTACATCCACTGATCCTAATCCGACAGTTATTTTCACTAGTGTTGGTCCGAAAAATGTTACACTTACTGTTAAGAATTCAGCCAACGAGATTAAAAGTATTACCCAAAAGATTGATGTCAGAGCAGCGGCGCCGGAATGGAAAGAGGTTATTCCTAGATAAAATGAGGGCCAATTATGATTAATTATCAAGAAGAAATTGCCAAAATTCTTCGTTGTTCTCCTGATGTCATTTTAAATTTAGAGAGACAAATGAATGCTTGTGTGGGGAAAAGCGGTGTTTTGGAACAATTGTGGAAGGAAAATAACGAAAAAATAGATGATAGATTAAAACGGTTGGGCGTGAAGAGTCAAAAAGCCGAAGAAATTTTCATTGCTTTAATTAACAAAATTGCTAAAGCGGATAAAATTTTTGTTCAACGATTGGGTAATGTTTTGGTAACAAATGTGGCTGATTGCCAAAAGGTTTTAGATTTTCTTCGCGCCCATCTTCCACCATTAAGAGGTTTTTTCATCAAAAAAGAAAAAGCAAAAGAATTATTGATTAAAGAACCGCCGCTAAAAATTTTGTCTTATTTGGGTTATGACAATGCCGAAGAAATGGTTAAAAAAGAAGATCTTGATGAAATTTTTGCTGCTTTGCGGTTTGTGGAAGATAATCAATGGCTAAACAATGTATTTTTTAAACAATATGAAAATTTGAAGGCTGAAGATTTTGAAGAGAGGGAAGTAAAAATGAAAGCGTTATCAATTAAATGGAAAGGAGCGGCGGAGAAATTTGTGGCAAAAAAATATCACAATATCAGCCATTTAAAAGAATTTGGCGTTATTTTTTTAATCCCCGTATCTTTAAATATCCCGGGCGAAGTGTTGAGAATGATTGCTTTATTTTTGCACTATTATTATGAAGTAAAGTTTTATTCCGATGTTTTTCGGCAGTATAGTCAGGAGGCTGATTTTGCTCAAAAATTGATAACGATTTTAAAAGGTGACTTGGGCGGAAAATTAGATGATAATGCCAAATGCCAGTGGTTAATTATTCAGCAGTATCTTGCGAAAGAAAATGAAAACGATCCCCGCCTTTTTATTCCTCATGTTAATCCCGAGGCTGTTCATTGGTATAAAGCGGAAAATGACATTGCTAAATTTGGGCAATGGTTAGAGGGCATCGAAGAGGATTTTGGTTTTTGGGAAGAAATCAGTTGGGTCGGAAAATATTTTCTCAATCAAGATGGCAATGAAGAATTAATAAGTTTTGATCTGGTTGATAATGTAATGTCGTTAGTTAAACAGAAAGAGAGGATAAAATATTTGTATCATCAACAAGAAGCGTTGTGGAATGAAATTTTTATTCGCTATTTTGGCCGCGAGGCGTTAGAAGAAAAAATTAAAGAGAATTTGATCAAAGGCGTTATTAATTTATGAAATTAATAAAATCAGCTTTTTCTTCACCAATGTCAAAAAGACAGAAATTAAAAACTTTTTTGGCTTATATTGCGCTTTTGTTGGCCCAATTTTTGATTGAATATTGTTTTTTAGTTCTAGCTATTCTTTATTCACCGTATTTGAGTTATTGGTTCGCTGATAAACACAATCTCGAAACATTTTTATTTTTTAGCGGCATTGTTAGCCTACTTTTAGTTTTTGAGGCACTAAAAGAAGGAAAAAGAGGATTATAGACAATTTTTATTGACGAAAATCATTTTTTTTGTTAAAATGCTACCACTATGCAATTAAAAGCAATTATTAGAGATATTAATAAATCTCCAAAATCTTATTTAAAAAACGGTTTAATACCGGCGGTTTTATATGGGAAAGGGATTGATAATATTTATTTAGCAGTTCCCCAAAAAGAATTTGAAGAAGTTTATAATAATGCTGGTGAAACTGATATTATTGATTTGATTGTTGAAGACGATAATAAAAAACATTCGGTTTTAATTTATGATGTTCAGCATCACTATATTAGTCATCGGCCGATTCATATAGATTTTTATCAAGTTCGTCGTGATCAGAAAATTAAAACACACATTCCAGTTGAGTATATTGGTGAATCGCCAGCGGTTAAAAATTTTGGCGGCATTTTAATTAAAAATGTAAATGAAATTGAGGTAGAAGCATTGCCTCAAGATTTGCCTCACAATATTCCAGTTGATGTTTCTAAATTAGAAACGATAGATTCAAAAATACTAATTAAAGATCTAAAAATTTCTGAAAAAGTAAAAATTTTGGCGGCGCCAGATACAGTGGTGGCGGCGGTGGTAGAGCCGAAAGAGGAAGAAGTAGTTGCTGCCCCTTCGATTGAAGAGGTAAAAATTGAAACTGAGGAGAAAAAGGCAGAACGGATTCAATCAAAAGAAAAATCTGATGAAAAATCAGAATAAATTTAATGAGTAAAAATTTAGAAAAACCAAAAATAGTAGCCGATGTTTTAACAAAAGGAGCGAAAACTGTTTTTGGTAGCCTTCCGGATCCTTTGGGAAGATCATTTTCTCGACTATATCGTTTGCCTCAAATTGTTCGGCATTTTTTTGTGGCCGGATTAATTGTTTTAATTTTTTCCGTTAATACCATTTCGCCTTTAATAGCGCCAATCGCTTTTTCTTACGAAGATATTGCTGAAAGGCAAGCCTTAGAAAAACAACTTCAAGAACTCGAAGCGCAAATTGATGAATATCAAGGGAACATCGCCGTTCTTCAAAAGCAAGCCAATAGTCTAAACCAAACAATCAAACTTTTAGATGCTCAAATTAATAAATTAAATCTTCAGATTAAAGCCACTACCTTGCAATTGGAGAAATTAGATAGCGAAATAGGCGTTGTTAAAGTAAATGTTGCCAAAACACAAAAAAATATCGATGAAACACAAGATATGCTTGTTTATGCTTTGAAAAAAATTTATGAAGAAGGTCAAAAAAGTTTATTAGTGGTTTTTTTAAGTGAAGATACTTTATCGGATGCGTTTACTGCCGTTAACGATTTAACTAGTTTACAAACCCAAATCAAAAATAATCTTGAGCAATTAGTAAATCTTAAGGCGGCTTTAGTGGAACAAAAGGAAAATTTAACTAATGAAAAAGAAGAAGTTTTAAAATTAAAAGCACTACAAGAAGCACAAAAGAAGCAATTGGAAGCAACAAAGAAAGAAAAAGATGATTTAATGAGAATTACCAAAGGTCAAGAGAGTAAATATCAAGAACTATTGAAAAAAACACAGCAAACCGCCAGTCAAATCAGAAGTCGAATTTTTAGTTTGTTAGGCGGAGGAGAATTGCGTTTTGAAGATGCTTACAAATTGGCAAAATTTGCCGGAGATCAAACTGGTGTGCGACCAGCTTTGATTTTGGCGGTTTTGGATAGAGAATCAGCCTTTGGTAGAAATGTTGGACGGTGTAATTGGAAAACCGCAATGCATCCAACAAGGGATCAACCAATTTTTCTTCAAATTGTTCAGGAGTTAAACATCAGCCCTGACAGTGTTTATGTTTCTTGTGCTAATGCTGATGGTTATTATGGCGGTGCAATGGGACCGGCCCAATTTATTCCTTCAACCTGGTGGAAATATAAAGATAGAATAGCGGCCATCACTGGTAATAATCCACCCTCACCTTGGAGAAATGTTGATGCTTTCGTGGCTATGGCTTTGCTTCTGAAAGATTTGGGAGCAGATAAACAAACTTATGCTGCTGAACGAGAGGCAGCGGCTCGTTATTACGCTGGCAGTCAATGGAGAAAATTTCTTTATAGCTATGGTCAGTGGGTGGTAGAGAAGGCGCAAAAATACGAAGCTGATATCCAAAATTCTAACCTAGGTATTTTTAAATTGAGCGAACAGGTGGCGATATTAAAAAAATAAAAAGACCAACTCATCCTGGTCTTTTTATTTCTTAAATATTTTTAGAGCTAATTATTTGGTTGCTGATAAATTTTAAAAACGTTATCTAGTTCACCCTCCATAATTTTTTCTAAATTATGGAAGTTTTTCTTATAGCGATGATCAGTGAGACGATCTTGCGGAAAGTTATAAGTTTTAATTTTTTCAGAACGATCGGCTCGGCCAATTTGTTGGCGTCTTTCTTCGGAAAGCTTTCCTTGATCACTGGTCCATTTAGCCTCATATAATTTTGTCTTCAACATTTCAATAGCTTTTTCTCTATTTTTGAATTGAGATCGTTCGCTTTGGCAGGAAACAACTATTCCGCTTGGTTTGTGCAAAATTCGGACAGCGGTTTCTACTTTATTAACATTTTGTCCGCCAGGACCAGATGATCGGAAGAAAGAAATTTCCAAATCTTCTGGTCGAATATCGATTTTTACATCTTTTGGTTTATATAAGACGGCAACTGAGGCAGTGGAGGTATGAACGCGACCCGATTTCTCTGTTTCAGGGATGCGTTGGACACGGTGAACCCCTGCCTCGTTTTTAAGAATTTCTACGCCTTCACCAGTAATTTCCAAAATCGCTTCTTTAATTCCTTTTAAAGAGCTATAACTAATATCCAATAAAGTTGTTTGCCAATTTTTCTTTTGGGCATATTTCTGATACATTCGCAGAAGTTCCGCAGCAAAAAGAGCGGCTTCTTCGCCGCCAACACCAGCTCTTATTTCTAAAATGATTGAGTTAGCTTCTGGCATAAGATCAATATATTGAGATATCAATCTATTTTTTATTTTATTTCTTTGTTAAGAATCTTCTTTTTACCGCTCTCTTTTTTTGCCTTTTTTGTTTTTTTGGCAACCCTACCTTCTTTTTCTAATAAAGTTTTCTTTTCTAAGCGTTTTTTAAATTTATCAACGCGTCCAGCAGTATCAATAATTTTTTCTTTACCGGTATAAAAAGGGTGGCATTTGGAGCAAATTTCTATTTCTATTTCTGGAACAGTGGCGCCAACTTCAAATGTGTTTCCACAGACACATTTTACTTTGGCATTAGGATAATATTTTGGATGGACATCTTTTTTCATATACAGCATATTTTATAAGAAAAAAATAAAAAAGCAAGAGGCCAAAACCTTTTAAAACTTGCATTTTTTAAAAATTTCAATAGAATTTTATTATTATGACTACAATCGTCCAAAACCATCTAACTCAACCTGATTTAGAAAAGGAAAAAATTTTCAAAGAAATGGCAGAAGCAAAGGTTTGTTTTGGCCATAGCACTTCACGTTTGCATCCTCGAATGAAGCCTTTTATTGTTGGGGTAAAAAACAATCAGACAATTATAAATTTGGAAAAGACATACGAAAATTTAATTAAGGCCAAAGAATTTTTTGGTTCTTTAAAAAAAGAAGGAAAAACAGTTTTGTTTGTAAATACCAATCCGGCAAACAATGATATTACAGAAGCAGCTGCTATTAAAACTAACAATCCTTATATTATTAATCGCTGGATTGGTGGATTTTTGACTAATTTTGCGGTTATTTCTAAGCGCATCGCTTATTTTAATGAATTAGAAAAAAAGAAAGAAAATGGTGAATTAGAAAAATATACCAAAAAGGAACAACTAAAATTTGAAAAGGAATTAGAGGATTTAAGAGAGCTTTTTTCTGGTGTAAAAAATTGTCAAAAATTACCCGATGCCATTTTTGTTATTGATGCCAAAATACATCAATATGCGGTTAAAGAAGCTCAACATTTAGAATTGCCAATTATTGCTTTGGTAAATACTGATAATGATCCAACTGGTATCACTTATCCAATTCCGGCTAGCGATTTACATCGAAGCAGTGTGGAGTTTATTACCAATTTTATTATTAATGATTAAAATTTATTATAATATAGAATAAAGTCGTTTTGTTGATAACAAAAATATGGATTTAAAACAAGTAAAGGAATTACGTGATTTAACGGGCGCTTCTATTATGGATTGTCGAAATGCTTTGGAAGAAGCAAAAGGAGATTTTAATAAAGCCCAAGAGATTTTAAAGAAAAAAGGATTAGCCATTGCGGCTAAGAAAGAAAGTCGCGAAACCAAAGCTGGTTTAATTGAGGCTTATATTCATGCCAATGGCAAAATCGGTGTTTTGATTGATTTGCGATGTGAAACCGATTTTGTGGCTAAAAATCCTTTATTCAAAGAATTGGCCCATGATTTAGCCTTGCAAATTGCGGCTATGTCCCCGCTTTATGTGAGCGAAGCCGATATTCCCGAAGAATTAATCAATAAAGAAAAAGAATCTTATTTAGCGGAATTTAAAGATAGTAAAAAACCCGAAAAAGTTATTGCTCAAATTATTGAGGGTAAGTTGCAAAAATGGTATCAGGAAGTTTGTTTAATCCACCAACCATTTATTAAAAATCAAGATCAAAAAGTAGAGGAGGTGATAAAAGAATATATTGCTAAAATAGGGGAAAACATTAAAATTCAGAGATTTGTTAGATTTGAAATTTAAGATATGTTTGCCATTCTTTCACAATTATTATTTTTTTTGGGATTAGCAATAATCATTTTTTTAGTAGTCAGAAAAATACCTCAATCCGTTGAAGGTCTGGATTCAACAACGGAGCAATCATTGGAAGTTCAGATTGAAAATCATATTGGTAAAAGCTTTTTTAAAATTCCGTGGGATAAATTAGATAGCGCTTTTGAAAGGTTGATAGAGAAATTGATGAGGCGCATTCATATTTTAATTTTGAAATTAGAGGCATTATTGCAGAAAAAAATCGAATCTTTTAAAAATAAAAATAAGGAAAAAAATTCGTTTATTCACCAAGTCAGCAACGATGAGTTAACAGAAAAAGAACCAGAAATTATTGATTTAAGCAATATTGATCTGGATAATTTAGAAAGAATTAATAATATAGAAGAAGAGAAGTTGGTTGATAATATAGATGATGTCCCAACAGAGGAAAACATAGCCGAAATTGAGAAAAAAGAAATTTTTGAAGAGAAAAAAGAAGAGATGTTAAACAATAAAAAAAGAAGCAAAAAAGCAAAAAACTAGTTTTTTAAAAAATTCATATTTGCCGATGTAGCTCAGCGGTAGAGCAACTGTTTTGTAAACAGTAGGTCGTCGGTTCGAATCCGACCATCGGCTCGGAATCTTTAAAGGGCGGGTGGCAGAGTGGTCAATTGCAACGGTCTGTAAAACCGTCGCCCTAGTGGCTACGCAGGTTCGAATCCTGCCCCGCCCACTAATTGTTCTTTTAAATTTAGATTTTATGATTAAAATATAAGGTATTGCCAGAGTAGTTCAGTGGTAGAACGCATTCTTGGTAAGAATGAGGTCGAGGGTTCGATTCCCTCCTCTGGCTCTGGAAACAAAGTCGTTTCTAATTTTAATGCTATGCCACAAGAGAATTTAATTAAACTTCAATGTACGGTGTGTAAAAGAATTAATTATTACACCCGCAAAAATAAAAAAACAATCCAGAAAAAATTGGAAATAAAAAAATACTGTCCTTTTTGTGATAAAAGAACTGTTCATAAAGAATTAAAAAAGTAAATGCCGATTAATATTTTTGGGTCCGTCGGTTAATTGGCAAACCACTGGTCTCCAAAACCAGCACTGCAGGTTCGAGTCCTGCCGGACCCGCAGCGCGAAAAAACATATGAGAAAAAAAGATTTAATTTTGGGTTTTTTAGTGGGATTGATTATTGCTTTTTTAATTTGGCCGGTTTGGTTAAATTTGCATATCTTGCTAAATTTTTGGCCTTACCGATGGCTACTTATCATTATTTTTCCCATTCTTACATTATTAGTAGTGGTAATGGCCCATTTGCTTAAAAAAATCACGAATCTTTTTTGGCAATTGGCAAAGTATGGATTGGTTGGCATTCTTAACACGTTAATTGATTTCGGCGTTCTTAATTTCTTGAGTTATTTAACAAAGATTTATCAAGGTGGTTGGTTGCTGGTGTTTAATTTTTTTGCCTTTTTCACTGCTAATATTAATAGTTACTTCTGGAATAAATATTGGACTTTTGAGTCAACTGAGAAAGCAAAGACCCAAGAATTTATGAAGTTTTTTGGTGTGAGTGTCGGCGGCTTTTTGCTTAATTCGGCTGTGCTTTTTGGCATCACATCAATTCATCCCTTATTTAATTTAAGCGCCAGCCAATGGGAAAACGTGGCCAAGGCGATAGGCACTCTTGTTTATTTGATCTGGAACTTTGTCGGTTATAAATTTTTTGTTTTCAAAAAATAGGTTGATTTTTTGCTATTTTTGTTTATTATTGTAAATAATTATGAAATTTCTTTCGCGTTTAAGCTTGCAGGTTTTATTAAATCTTTTAGGATTGTGGCTGATTATTAAGATTGTGCCGAATGTCTCTTATTCCGCAGATTTTAAAGTTTTATTTTTAATGGCTCTTGTTTTGGGTATTCTCAATTTTGTTTTAAAACCAATTTTAAAATTAATTCTTGCGCCAATCATTGCTTTAACATTAGGCCTTTTTACTTTAATAATTAATGCTTTTATTTTATGGCTTGCCACTCAATTAATCGAAGGATTAGTTATCCCGATAGGTTGGCCATTAATTTGGGCAACTATTATAATGTCGATAATTAATATCATTTTTCATTTATTTTCTAAAAAATAATGAGTACAACAATTATCACCATTGCGCAAATTGTAGTTTCCATTTTATTAATTGGCGCTGTTCTTATTCAACAGCGTGGTACTGGTCTGGGTGGAATTTTTGGTGGCGGTAGCACAGAATTTTATCAGCAACGTCGAGGATTGGAGAAAAAAATTTTTTATTTAACCATTATTTTGGCAGCAGTTTTTTTTGTGTTAAATTTGATTGCTCTGCTCCGCGCTTAATTTATGAAATTTAAATATTTTTTCAAAAAAGATTTTTGGAAAAATTTTTGGCATTCGCTTTCAAGAACTGAACGATTAATTTTTTGGTCAGCTGTTGTGATAATGGCAATCTCGATTGTCTCCTATAGCCTTTATTACTATTTTACTTCAACAACTGTTGTGCCAAGGGTGGGGGGTAGTGTGAGAGAGGGTTATGTTGGTCAGCCAACAACTTTAAATCCCGTTTTTGCTGCCAATGAAATTGATCAGAGTTTATGTAATCTAGTGTATAGTGGTTTATTAAAAAGTGATGGTAAAGGAGGGATAGAAACGGATTTGGCCGATTCTTACGAGAAAAGCAGCGATGGTCGTCATTGGGTAGTAAGATTGCGCAAAGATGTTTTTTGGCATGATGGCGTTCCTTTTACGGCAGATGATGTTATTTTTACTATTTCTACCATTCAAAATTCAGAAACTAACAGTCCTTATCGAGTGGCTTGGCAGGGAGTAACTGTGACAAAGATCAGTGATTATACTTTAACTTTTGATTTAAAAAATCCTTATGCCTTTTTTGAAGAAAATTTAAAACAAAAAATTATACCCAAACACATTTTTGATGGGATACCTTTGGTCAATATTAAAAGTTTATCTCAATATAATTTCGAACCAATTGGCACCGGGCCTTTTAAATACCAAAAGTTTGATGTTGATAAGAAGGGTTATATAAATTATTACATTTTTGTTGCTAACCCGCGGTATTACAATGGCCGCCCCTACATTAATAATTACATTGTTAAATTTTATAAAAGCGAAAACGAAATGTTAAAAGCTTTTGAGTATCATCAACTTGATTTAATTAATAACATTTCTGCCAACAATTTAGAAAATATTAATCGCTCTCATAATCTTTATACTTACATTCTTCCCCAGTATTTTGCCGTTTTCTTTAATGGGAACATTTCTCGCGTTTTAGCTGATAAGAATGTTCGCTATGCCTTAAATTATGCAACTAATCGTTTTGAAATTTTAGACAAGGTATTCAATCAATTAGCCGAGCCTGTTGAAGGACCACTTTTGAGATGGATGAAAGGATACGAAACTGATTTAAATTACGAATATTCGGTGGATAAAGCTAAACAAATTCTTTTAGACAGCGGGTGGAGTGATAATGATGGAGATGGTATTTTAGAAAAAGTTTTAAATAAAGGCGAAAACCCGACACCATTAAAATTCACGTTAACTGTTCCTTCAGCCAATTTTTTAATAGAAACAGCTTCTTTACTTAAAAAACAATGGCGAGAGATCGGGGCCGATGTTACAATTCAAATTGTTAATCCTCAAGAATTACAAGAAAATTATTTAATGACTCGCTTATATGATGCATTAATTTACGGCAATATCATTAATCAAGATCCTGATTTATTCCCGTTTTGGCATTCTTCACAAAAATTTTATCCTGGCTTAAATCTTGCTTTATATGAAAATCAAGTCGTTGATAAACTTCTTGAAGAAGTTAGAATGAATGCTTCTTCAGAGGCAAAAAGCAAAGATTTGACCAAAATTTATTCTTTGATTTTATCTGATGCGCCCGCCGTTTTCCTTTATAACCCAAAAGTTTTAATGGTTACAACGCCTTCATTAAAAATTGAAAACTTAAAGAGAATTAATATTTCGGCTGATCGGTATTTTAATGTCCATCAGTGGTATTTAAAAACAAAAAGAGTTACAACCAAGTCATTAAACCAAAACTAGTTATGGATCAAAAAACCATTCATGATTTAAAAGAAGTCTTATTGACTAGAAATTTAAAAAACTCAAAAGCAGTTGTTTATAAAGTAATGAGAGAAAAAAGAAAAAAGGGAAATTTGCGGTATGATATAACTATTCTTTATCCAGTGATGTTGGGTGATGAATTTCCAAAAACATATGGGCATTATCATCAATTAGAAGAACCGGAGCTGTATGAGATTTTAGACGGTGAAGCTGTTTTCATTTTTCAAAAACCAGAAAAGAATTCTTCAAAAATCAAAGAGGTTTATGCAGTTTTAGCCCAAAAAGGAGATAAAGTTATTGTGCCTATTGGTTTTGGAATGACGATGATCAATTGTTCAAAAAAGAATTTAAAAGTGGGAAATTGGATAAAAGATGATGTGAGAAATGTTTATGATGATTATCGCAAATATCACGGAGCAGCTTATTATTGCTTAAAAGGAGAAGATAATTCTTTGCGTTTTGTACCAAACAAAAATTACAAAAAATTACCATTATTAGAATTTTTATTGCCAAAACCAATACCAAAAAGTTTAAAAAATTTAAAATTTCTTACTGATTATAAAAAATATAAAAAAGAGTTAACAATTAAAAAATTATATTCGAAACTGGAATAAGTTTGCCGCGGTGGCGGAATTGGCAGACGCGCACGGTTCAGGGCCGTGTCCCGGTTTCTCGGGGTGTGGGTTCAAATCCCACCCGCGGCACTCGTTTTTTAATTAAAACGCTTTTATTAAAAATTTAGTCGATTTAAATTGGTGAATTTAAAAAAATATGATGCGAGATAAAAATAAAAAAGAAATAAAAGATTCTGGTGAAAAGTTGAAAATTTGTATTTTGGGCGGCGTTGGCGAAGTCGGTCGAAACCTTTCTTTTATTGAATACAAAAATCAAATTCTTGTATTTGATTGTGGTTTGCGTTTTCCGGAGGAGGATATGCCCGGTATTGATTTTATTATTCCCAATGTTGATTATTTAGAAAAAAATCGAAAGAAAATATTAGGAATTTTTGTTTCTCATGCGCATTATGATCATATTGGAGCTATTCCTTATGTGGTCGAAAAATTAGGCTCGCCGACCATTTATACCGCACCTTTAACAAAAGCAATTATTCTTAAAAGACAAGCTGATTTTCCGTATCAAAAAGAACTTGATGTTGAAGCAATTGATACTGAAAAATTAGAGCCAATAAACCTTGGTCATTTTAGAGTTCATCCTTATCTGGTTAATCATAATGTGCCTGATACTTTGGGTTTTGCCGTAGAAACTCCATTGGGAACAATTTTTTATATGTCAGATTTTAAAATTGATTTTAGTCCAATTATTGATAAACCAATTGATTTGGGCCGAATTAGTCGTTTGGCTTCAAGAAATCCGTTGGTTTTGATGGCAGATTCAACTGGTGCTGAAGAGCCCGGTCATTCGATTTCAGAGAGGGCGATTTATGACGATTTGGAAAGAATTTTTGAGAGAGCATCTGGTAGGATTATTGCTGCAACATTTGCTTCGTTAATTAGTCGTTTGCAGCAACTTATCTGGTTATCAGAAAAATTTAATCGACGTGTTGTTATTGATGGCTATAGTATGAAAAGTAATGTTGAAATTGCGCGGATGATGAATTATTTAAAAATTAACAAAAACACTTTAATTTCTCCTCAGGAAGCGCAAGGATTGCTTTCAAGACAACTAACAATTTTATGTACTGGTTCGCAAGGCGAGGATAAAGCGGTATTAATGCGCATTGCCAATCGCGAGCATAAATTCTTTAAGGTTGAAAAAGGTGATACGGTAATTTTTTCTTCTTCGGTTGTGCCAGGCAATGAAAGAACAGTACAAAATTTAAAAGATAGTTTTTATCGCCAAGGAGCCAGAGTTTTTCATTATAAAATGATGGATATTCATGCCGGTGGTCATGCTCAGCAGGAAGAACTAAAATTAATACTTAATTTAATTCGGCCGAAGTTTTTGATTCCTATTCATGGTCAGTATTCAATGCTTCAAGCCCATGCTGATTTGGCCGAACAGTTAGGTATGCCGAAACAAAATATTGTTATTGCTAATAATGGTCAAATTATTGAGGTGACTAAAAATCAGATTATTCCGACTCAATTTGAAGTGCCGGCTAATTATGTGATGGTTGATGGTTTGGGTGTGGGTGATGTTGGCGAGGTGGTTTTAAGAGATCGCAATCAATTAGCGCAGGATGGAATGTTGGTAATTGTGGCTGTGATTGATGGTGAAAAAGGAGAATTAAGAGGTGATCCGGAAATTTCTTCGCGCGGTTTTGTTTATCTTAAAAACTCTCAGGATTTGATGAATCAAACAAAAGAAATTGTTAAGGATGTGATTAAAAAAACAATTTCCAAAGATCACACAACCAATTGGGCCTATGTGAAGGATAATTTGCGTGATAAAGTAGGCGAGTTTCTCTTTAAAGAAACTCAGCGTCGTCCGATGGTTTTACCTTTTATTGTTGAGGTTTAATTTTTGGGCTACAAGATAAAAATCTTTTTCGTTAGTCTCGGAACGTTTAAGCGTGCCCGCGGCAATAATTTTAAATCCCGCCTTTTTGAATAATTGTTTTAGTTCATGTTTAGAAAAACGATGAACGAAACGCAAGCATTGGTTGCCCCAAGGAATAAAAGCATCTTTATATTCCAAAGATGTCTGTCGGAAAATTTTTTTCAGCAATGATTTGATAATAAAACCGATTCGTTTGAATTTACCCGAGAAAAGAAGGTGAAACAAATTAAGATCCCAAACAGTAACAATAATTAAGCCGTTTTCTTTTAAGACGCGATGCGCTTCTTGAACAAATTTTTGGCGGTATTGTTTTGAAGGAATATGATGAAGTGTATCGAGACAGATTAAATAATCAAAGGAATTATTTTCGAATGGCAGCGATAAAAATGATTGATTAACTAAGAATTTAACAAGAGGGTATTTATTTTTAGCAATTTTGATTAATTCTTCGGAAACGTCGATGCCATAATAATTGGTTTTCTCGAAAATAGGGTAATAACGACCATGTCCACAACCCCAGTCCAATATTTTTTTCTCTGGTTTAATTTCAAAATATTTTAAAATTAAATTTTTCACCACCGCTGGAGGGTTAAAAGAACGCTTATTTGAAAAATCCAGGGCAATTAAGTTATAATCTTCTTTGGTCTTTTGAAGTAAAAAATTAGCAAAATTTTCATCCATGGAAATAGCAAAAATTATTATTAACGAAGCGCTCAAAAATAATATAACAACCAAAAAAGAATTGGAAGAGTTAAAGCGAATAATGGCTGAAAAATATAAAAAGCCATTAATTACACAGACAGAACTACTAAAAGCTTATCATAAATTACTGGAAAATAAAAGCATTAAAAGAAACGAGGTTTTAGAAAAAATACTAAAAACAAGACCGATGCGGTCGTTATCAGGCATTGTTAATATCACGGTTTTAACAAAGCCATTTGGTTGCCCGGGTCGATGTATTTTTTGTCCTTTTGAAAAAGGTTTTCCTAAAAGCTATTTAAAGGGTGAGCCGGCCGCTGATCGCGCCTTTGATTTAAAATATGATCCTTATTTACAAGTCAAAAAGCGATTAGAAATGTTAAAAAATCAAGGACATCCTATTGATAAAATTGAGTTGCGGATCGTTGGCGGTAGTTGGTCTTTTTATCCTAAAAGTTACGGCCGTTGGTTTATTAAACGATGTTTTGAGGCGGCTAATAATTTTAATAACAAAAGAACAAGAAAGAATTTATCGTTGGAAGAAGTTTTTAAAATTAATGAAAAATCAAAAGCGCGCATTGTCGGCGTTTCAATTGAAACGCGGCCGGATTTAATTAATGAAGAAGAAATTAAACGGTTGCGGCTGTTGGGCGTAACAATGGTTGAATTGGGCGTTCAAACAGTTTTTGATGATATTCATCAATTAAATAATACGGGATTAAATAATGAAATTATTTCGCGCGCCACTTTTCTTTTGAAAGAAGCAGGTTTTAAAGTGCTTTATCATTTAATGCCTAATTTATATGGTTCGAATTTCGAAAAAGACTTGGAAATGTTTGATATTGTTTTTAATGATGAGCGTTTTAAGCCAGATTGGTTAAAAATTTATCCGGTTGTTGTTTTAAAAAACACCCATCTTTATCAATTGTGGCAAGAGAAAAAATATCGTCCTTATTCCGATAAAGAATTAAAAGATTTGTTAATCCGAGCAAAAATCAAGATGCCCTATTGGGTTAGAATTGCTCGTGTCATTCGCGATATACCCGCTCCAAAAATTGTGGCCGGAACAAAACTTTCAAATCTACGAGAAATTATTCAAAGAGAAATGAAAGAAAAAGGATTACAATGTCATTGTATTCGTTGTCGGGAAGTAAAGGAAAATTATAATCCCAAAGAAAAAATTTATTTATTTAGAGAAGATTATCAAGCTTCAAATGGGCAAGAAGTTTTTTTAAGTTTTGAAAACAAAGACCGAACCAGAATTTTTAGTTTATTGCGACTGCGAAAACCATATTTTTCAATTCCGCCAATTTTTCCAGCTTTAAAAGACGCAGCCTTGTTGCGAGAAATAAAAACCTATGGAGAATTGGTTCCTCTTTCTGAAAGAAAATTAGCGCCTCAACATCGCGGCTTGGGTAAAAAATTAATTGAAGAAGCGGAACAAATCACCAAAAAGGAATTTAGATTAAAAAAACTGGCAGTTATTGCCGGTGTTGGGGTGCGAGATTACTTTAGAAAATTGGGATATAAGTTGAAAGATACTTATATGGTCAAAAAATTAGATTAAAAATTAATTTGTGTTAAAATGATAATAAAAGAGATATTATTTTTAGAGCAAAAGGTCGATTAATTAATTTAAATTAAAATATGAAAGGTTATTTTGTAAATATTGAAAAAGAAACTTTAGAGAATAATAATTTTCGCAAAGTTCTTTATACAGGGAAAAACAGTCAATTGGTTCTAATGAGTTTAAAACCAAAAGAAGAAATTGGTATGGAAGTACATCCTGACAATGATCAATTTTTCCGTTTTGAAAAAGGCGAGGGGAAAGTAATTATTGATGGCAATGAGTATCAAGTGAAAGATGGCGATGCGATTGTTGTGCCAGCCGGTGCCCAGCATAATGTAATTAACATTTCCGAAACGGAAGAACTAAAACTTTATACAATTTACTCGCCACCTCATCATAAAGATGGAATTGTAAGAGTAACCAAGGAAGAAGCAGAAATGAACGAAGCGCCATTTGATGGAAAGACCAGCGAATAGAACAAAAAGCCACCTTAGCGGTGGCTTTTTAAATTTTCATTAGTTTCTTTCGATATTGATTGGCAAAACGATGCGCCTCATCGCGAATTTTTTTGAGTATATCAAAAGAGATTTGCAGTAAATCTTTAATTGATTTTTTAATATTTTTTCCAAAAACCAATTTATCATTTTGAAATTTAGCAATACCTACCACAGGTATTTTGAGATTCTTTTTTTCCAAAACTTTTTCAATGGTTTTAATTTGGGTTTTTCCGCCATCAACAAGAATAAGATGGGGATAGGGCCACTCTGGATGATTAAGACGGCGTTCGATTAATTCTTGAAGGGCTGATAAATCATCATTAGGCTTGGCATTTTTGATTTTAAATCGGCGGTAAGCATTTTTATTAAAATCGCCATTTTCAAAAACAACCAAACTCCCAACTGTTTCTTTGCCACTAAAGTGGGAAATATCATATCCTTCGATTTTTTGACTGATTTTAATCTCGGAAAATTCTTTGTTAATTAAAATGGAGTCGTCGATCTGGGAAAGTAAATTTAATTTTTGGGGACTGTATTCTTTGAGAAATTTTTTGCTTTTTGTAATTTGACCATTAAGAAAGGCAATCAATGCATCAATTAATTTTTGATAATCCTTATGATCAATGGCGCCGATGCATTTGCCGGCACAAAGCCCAATTTGATAATGAAAGCAAGGACGGTTTTGATTTAAACGGCAAGTGCTATAAGGAAAAATTTTTCTGATTAAGAGCAAAAAATTTTTAGCTAAAGAATAACTTTGAATTGGACCAAAAATAAAAGCATCAGAGATTAAATATTTTTCCAATTCTCGACCTCGGATAATTTTTGGAAAAGCCCATTCGGTTTTCGGAATAACAATATAAACAAAAGAGCGGTCATCCTTTTCTTTAATGTTATAGAATGGTTTATATTTTTTAATTAAATTAGCTTCGGTAATAATTGCTTCGAGCAGATTGGAGGTTTTTTTGATAGTTAATTGATCGGCCTTATTTACCATTTCCTTTGTTTTTAAATCAACAGGTTTTAGATAATTTTTTAGCCGATTTTTTAAATCAACAGCGCGGCCAACATAGATAATTTCTCCTTTTTTGTTTTTGAAAATATAAACGCCGGGTTGATGAGGGGCTTTTTTAATTTTTTCAATAATTTTATTTTTCATAATGTTTTAAGGTTTGTTGCAATTTTTTTAGATAAAATCCAGTATAAGAATTTTTATTTTTGGCTATTTCTTCGGGCGTGCCGGTAGCAACAATTTTTCCTCCTTTTTCACCGCCTTCCGGTCCCAAATCAATAACATAATCGCAGGCATTAATAAAATAAAGATTATGTTCAACGACGATAACAGTATTTCCTCGATCAACCAGTTTCCGTAAAATTTTTAAAAGCAACTCAATATCATAATAATGAAGACCAACCGTTGGTTCATCTAAAAGATATATTGTTTTGGTGGCGTTTTGGGATAATTCCTTTGCTAATTTAATTCTTTGGGCTTCGCCACCGGATAAAGTTGTTGCGTTTTGTCCTAATTTAATATAACCCAAACCCATTTCTTTTAAAATTTTTAATTTGGCGGCAATATCATAAACATCGGCGAAAAATTCTAAAGCTTCATCAACGGTTAAATCCAAAACATCAGCAATACTTTTTCCATTATATTTAACCTCCAAAGTTTCTCGGTTAAACCTTCGTCCTTTACAAATTTCACATTGGACAAGAATTGGCGGCAAAAAATGCATTTCCACGAGTTTATAACCCGCTCCTTCACAGGCCTCGCAACGCCCACCTTTTACATTAAAAGAAAAACGACTTTTATTATAACCGCGTGCTCTTGCATCTTCTAAAGAAGCAAAGAAATCGCGAATCGGTGTAAAGACGCCGGTGTAGGTGGCTGGATTTGAACGTGGCGTTCGGCCAATTGGACTTTGGTCAATTTGAACAATTCTTCGAATATATTCGGTGCCTAAAACTTTCGAGGCATACTCCATTTTTTCGGTAAATCGCCCCAATTGGTGATTAATGCTTTTATAAATTACCTCAATAAGGGATGATTTTCCGCTGCCGGAAACGCCGGTAATGGCAATTTGTTTTCTTAAAGGAATATCGACATTCAGATTTTTTAAATTGTTTAATCGAGCGCCAATAATTTTAATTTTCTCGGTTAATTGATTGCGACGCGGCATTAGCGGGATATTCCGTTCGTGTCTTAAATATTCTAAAGTCAGAGAGGTTATTTTTTTATCGTTTAATATTTTTTTTGTTTCCCCGGCCGCCACTATCTTACCGCCATTAACACCAGCGCCTGGTCCCAAATCCACCAGATAATCAGATTCAAAAATTGTTTTTTCGTCATGTTCGACAACAATAATGGTGTTGTTCAGCGCTTTTATTTTCTTCAGTGTATTGAGCAATTTTTCTGTATCCCGTTCATGTAAGCCAATAGTCGGCTCATCTAAAACATAAAGTGTATTGGAAAGTTTTGATCCTAATTGCGAGGCGAGACGAATTCGTTGAGCTTCGCCGCCAGATAAAGTTTCGGCCTCACGATCAAGCGTAATATAATCCAAGCCAACTTCCAATAAAAAGCCCAGTCGATTCAAAATTTCATTAATAAGTCCTTCGGCGATAATTTTTTGTTTTTGGGATAATTTATCGCTGAGATTAATAAAGAATTCATAACAATCTTCAACGGTTAATTTTACTATTTCCCAAATATTTTTTCCGGCGATTTTAACAGCCAAAGCTTCTGGTTTTAATCTTTTGCCTTGGCAGTCAGGACAAATGGTTTCAAGAAAAATATCTTCTTTGCCTAACCCATGGCAAGTAGGACACGCCCCATACGGACTATTAAAAGAAAAAAGACGAGGTTCTATTTCCGGAAAAGAAAAACCATCTTTGGGGCAGCTAAAACGTGATGAATATAAAATTTTTTCTTCTGGTTGATTGGGAAAAATAATATTTACCAAACCATGGCTATATTCTAATGCTAATTCCAGCGCTTCAAACAATCTGGAAGAATCGCTGATGGGCGGTTGGTCAATAACAATTTCAATGGTATGAGTTTTATAACGCGATAAAACAATTTGATCGTGAAGAGAATAAATTTTCCCGTCGATAATTGCTTCAGAAAATCCTTTGTTTAAAAAATCATAGAGCAATTGGTAGTATTCACCTTTGCGTCCATAAACAACAGGGGACAAAACAACAACATAAGAAACTTTTAATTCTTTGGCTTTGGCAAGAATTAAATTAAAAATTTCTTCAAGAGATAATTTTTCGATTGGTGTTCCGCAAATTGGGCAGTGCGGTTTGCCAATACGTGCAAAAAGAACGCGGAGATAGTCGTAAATTTCTGTTAAAGTGCCGACAATGGAACGGGGATTGTGAGAAAGCGCTTTTTGATTGATGGCAATAGCAGGTGAAAGTCCTTCGATATCATCAACATCAGGCTTTTCCATCTGCCCTAAAAATTGACGCGCATAAGGCGATAATGATTCAATATAACGTCGTTGACCTTCAGCAAACAAAGTGTCAAAGGCAAGTGATGATTTTCCTGAACCGGAAAGACCGGTAAAAACAATAAGTTTGTTTTTCGGCAATTCCAAATTAATGTTTTTTAAATTGTGCGTGCGAGCGCCTTTTATTTTTATTTTTTCTTCCATATTATTTTAAATCTTCTTTATCGATTAATTCGACAATGGCTTTTTGAATGCTTTGGGGAGTGATATGGTGTTTTTTGTTATATTCCAGCTGAATTTTTCTTCGACGATTGGCCTCCGCCACCGCCTTTTTAATAGATTTGGTAATTTCATCCGCATAGAGAATAATTTTTCCTTTAACATTTCGCGCTGCCCGACCCATCAACTGAATTAAAGAAACCTCGCTTCTTAAAAACCCTTCCCGGTCAGCGTCTAAAATTGCCACGATCTCTACTTCTGGCAAATCTAATCCTTCGCGCAAAAGATTGACGCCAATTAAAACATCAAAATCGCCGCGCCGAAAAGCCGTTAAAATTTCAGCACGTTCTATAGTTTTGGTATCAGCATGCATATAATTCGCCTTAATATTTAAATTATTTAAATAATCCGTTAACTCTTCCGCGGTTTTTTTCGTTAAGGTATTAATTAATATTCTTCCACCAACGCGCGTTGTTTTTTTGATTTCCTCGATAATGTCATCAATTTGGCTTAAATTTTTCTTTTTATTAAAAACCGGTCGAATTTCAATCGGCGGGTCAACAAGAAAAGTCGGACGAATAATTTGTTCAACAATCTGTTTTGAATTTTTTATTTCAAAAGGTCCTGGCGTGGCGGATGTAAAAATAATATGATTAGTTCGCTCAAGAAATTCTTTAAATTTTAATGGTCGATTATCCAAAGCAGAAGGCAAACGAAAACCATATTCAACTAAAGTTTCTTTTCTTGAACGATCGCCTTCATACATCCCTCGCAGTTGTGGGACAGCAATATGGGATTCATCAATAATAGTTAGAAAATCGGGTTTGCCATCTTTATAAGGAAAATAAGACAAAAGCGTTTCTGGTGGTTCGCCTGGTAGTTTATTAAGTAGGTGACGAGAATAGTTTTCGATACCATGGCAATAGCCTAAATTTTTTATCATCATTAAATCATTAAGCGTTCTTCTTTCTAATCGTTCGGCCTCCAAAAATTTTTTATTTTTCCTAAAAAAGGCAAGGCGTTCTTTTAACTCTTCTTTAATGTTTTGAATGGCTTGTTCGCGTTGAGGAGTGGTGGAAATAAAATGTTTAATGGGGAAAATAATTAATTCGTTTAATTCTTGCTGAATTTTTCTGGTTATTGGGTCAACAATGGCTAATTGAGAAATTTTTTGGTCTTTTAATTCGATGCGTTGAATAACTTCGCCAGAAGCGGGAATTAATTCAAAAACATCGCCTCGGACGCGAAAGGCTCCTCTTTTCAAATCGCTATTAGTTCTTTCAAAATGAATTTTGATTAATTGTTTGATTAAATCATTGCGGGTAATAGGCTGGTTTGTTTCCAAATGAATGGCAGCGCTGAAATAATTTGAAGGAAGACCGAGATTATAAATACAAGAAACCGAGGCAACAACAATAACATCTTTTCTTTTTAAAAGAGCAGAAGTGGCTTTGTGGCGTAAGCGATCGATTTCTTCATTGATCACCGCCTCTTTAGCAATATAAGTATCAGTTAAAGGAATATAAGCTTCGGGCTGATAATAATCATAGTAAGAAACAAAATAGCACACTTCATTTTCCGGGAAAAAATTTTTGTATTCACGATAAAGCTGAGCGGCCAAAGTTTTATTAGGCGCAATTACCAAAACGGGCTTATTAAATTCACGAATAACATTGGCCATTGTAAAAGTCTTGCCACTGCCTGTCACACCCAAAAGAGTTTGAAAGCGATAATCTTTTTTGAGGCCAGTGACAAGTTGTTTGATGGCTTTAGGTTGATCACCAGCTGGTTTATATGGAGATTTAAGCTTAAACATAAAAGAGAATTGACCCACCTTTGATTTTCTTAGGGGGTACGCTTTTAGTATAAATTTTTTGAAAAAATAAACAAGCCCAACTTGATTTTTTAGGAAAAATTATTAAAAATTATTTTTAATAATTTTTGTTTCTTATTTTGACAAAGGTCGTTTGAAAAATAATGACTATGGCCAAAATAGGGAAACAAAAAAGGAGATTGCAGATTCGTTTAAGACAAAAAAGACGCCAAACAATTAAAAAATTAAAAGAACTTTATAAAAACGCTACTACCAAAGAAGAAAAAGAAAAAATTATCGAAAAATTTAAAAGAAAACTTCCCCATTTAAATCCGAGCGATTATCTAAAATAAAAAATTCCGGTTATTCAACCGGAATTTTTTCATAAAAGATAAATACCTTGACTCTTTTGTTTAAAACTTCTGAGGCTAATTTTTCAATATCATTATTTAACATTCTGATACAACCGCTGCTAGCGTATTTTCCAATTGATGATGGTGCATTTGTGCCATGAATGCGATAGATTGATTCTCGGCCATTAAATTCGAGATAAAGCGCTGCTGCTCCCATAGCGTTTAATGGATGGCCAGGCGGAATAACATCAGGGAGTATGACTTTGTATTTTTTTAGATAGTTAGCTTTGATGTTTTCTGTGGGATGCCAAGTGGGGTTAAAAACAACTCGGGAAATTTCTCCAATTTTGGGAAGGGGAGATAAATAATTAATTGAGGCGGGACCAGCAATAGGATAAGTTTCTACAATTTCATAAGTATTAGGGTTTTTCAAAATCAACCTCAATTCTTTTAAATCAACAAGAATATAATAATCGTAGTAAGAGCGGGCTGACAGAGAATGATTGGCGCAAACAAAAGTAATAATGAGAAAAATTAGCAAAATAAGCCATTTTAAAATTTTTAAAGATCTCATTTTTCACCTCCTTAAAGTTCTAAATCCATCTTATTTATTTCCATTTTTTTGGCAAGAGCGGGATTATTTTAAAAAATATTATTGCGATTTAATAAAATTTATTTAAAATTAAGTTATATGAGGATTATTAGCGGTATAAGACCAACAGGTGTTATCCATTTAGGCAATTATTTGGGCGCCATTCGCAATTGGTTGAATTTACAAAACAAGAAAAGCAATCAGTGTTTGTTTTTTATTGCTGATTACCATAGTTTTACCGACCCGCCAGTTTCTCAAACAGAAAAGAAGGAAATGATTGAAAATATGATGATTGATTTTTTGGCTTTGGGTTTTAATCCCAACCAATCCATTTTATTTGTTCAATCGCAAGTTGAAGAAATTTTAGATGTTGCCTGGCTAATTAGTTGTTTAACTCCTTTAGGCGAACTAGAACGAATGACTCAATTTAAAGACAAAAGCCAAAAACAACCAGGCAATGTTAATGCTGGACTTTTTACTTATCCTTGTTTGATGGCAGCTGACATTTTAACTTTTAAAGCCGAAGCGGTTCCTGTTGGCGAAGACCAATTGCAGCATTTGGAATTTACCCGCGAATCTGCCCGCCGCTTTAATCGTTATTTTGGTAAAACTTTTCCTGAGCCAAAAGCGCTTTTAACCGATGTTCCTCGATTAATGAGTTTAAAAAATCCTTTAGAGAAAATGTCTAAATCAGAACCTGATTCTTATATCTATGTTTTAGATGATCCAAAAATTATTACTCAACGTATTCGTGCTGCTACTTCTGCTACCAATGAATTCTTTGAGCGCATTCATTTGTCAGAAAATGATTTTGTTTTTGAAGTGCGCGCCAATTATGTTAATCATCCAGAAATCGAAAAGATGCAAGCCGCTATCAGAAATTTATTATTGATGTATAAAGAATTTTGTCCTAAAGAATTTAAAAAATTATTTAAGAATGATAGCGAGATTAATATCGAAAATCTGCATTACGCTGAAATTAAAGGTAATCTTGCCGAAGCCATTATTGAATATTTTATGCCTGCGCGCAACAAAAAATTGGAATATTTGAAAAATAAAAAGAAGGTAATAAAAATTTTTACAGAAGGAAGCAAAAAAGCAAAAGAAATAGCCAAAAAAACTCTCAAGGAAGTTAAACAAAAAATCGGCGTTGTTTAGTTAATCTTGAAAAAAATCTTTGTTTCAGTAAGATAAAACAAAAGTTTGATAGGTTAAAAAGTCGTTTTCTAAATAAATTACTATGGGAGGTGTACCAACAAAACATACTACTCACGGCAAAGTTAGACGCAGAAGATCACATTTAAAACTTCAAGCCGCTTCTTTAAAAGCCTGTCCGAAATGCGGCGCGGCAATGATGCCTCATCGTTATTGCCCCAACTGCGGTTATTATAAAGACAAAGAAGTGGTTGATGTTTTAGCCAAGCTCTCTAAAAAAGAAAAAAAGAGTCGTGAGAAAGAAATTAAAAAATAATTCTTTATAAACTCTATGGCCACGCGCCATTTTTGCCGCTCAATTCTTTTCCAATCGCTTTATGAATGGGATTTTTATCGCACGAAGCAGAATAAAAATGTTGATTTGATGAAAATCATTGAGCGCAACATGCAAGATGCCCTACCTTTAATTGACGAACCTGATTTCGTTTATCGATTAGCCAAAAATTTAATAGACCATTTTGAGGAAATTGATGATATGATAAGAAAAACAGCCCCAGCGTGGCCATTGGAACAAATTAATTTAACCGATAGAAATATTCTTCGCTTAGGAATTTCAGAGCTGGTTTTTGGTCCAAAAGATGAGGTGCCGCCAAAAGTGGCTATTAATGAAGCAATTGAATTGGCAAAAACTTTTGGCAGTGAATCTTCTAGTAAATTTGTTAATGGTGTGTTGGGCACTATTTACCGCCAAATGGTAGAGGAAGGATTAATTAAAGAACAAAAGACCAAAGAAGAATCAAAAGAAGAATTAAAGTCCGATCAATAAAAATCACAACAAGAATAAAAATTATAATAAAAAGTAAATGGCAAAAGATAAATTTGAACAATTAGCAAAATCGTTAAAATTTAAAAAAATTGATTTATTAAAACAAGCGTTTACTCACCGCTCTTATTTAAATGAAAATCATGAATGGCGTTTGGGTCATAATGAGCGTTTAGAATTTTTGGGCGATGCGGTTTTAGAATTGGTCATCAGTGAATATTTATTTAAAAAGTATCCCAATGAAAATGAGGGATTTTTAACAAGTTTAAGAGCTAGTTTGGTTAAGGCGGAAACTTTAGCGAGTGTTGCCGAAAAACTAAATTTTAGCCATTATATTTTAGTTTCACGCGGAGAAGCCAAAGATACTGGCGTTGGCCGTCGTTATATTTTAGCCAACACCTTCGAAGCTTTAATCGGCGCTATTTATTTAGACGGCGGCTATAAAAAATGTCAGCAATTCATAGAAAAATTTTTAATCAAAGATAATTTGGAAAAAATTATTAAAGAAGGAAGTTATAAAGATCCAAAAAGTTTGCTGCAGGAAAAAGTTCAAGCAGAATTAAATGTGACGCCCTCTTATAAAACATTAGATGAGTGGGGGCCAGATCATGCCAAGCATTTTCGCGTCGGTGTTTTTTTCAATGATAAATTAGTTGATGAAGGAGAGGGTTCCTCAAAACGTCTGGCTGAACAAGAGGCGGCAAAAAAAGCTTTAAGTCGTCAGGCCTGGCAAGATTTTCAAGAAAAAAAGAAAGCTAAGTAAAATATGAAGTTAAAATCTTTAGAAATTTTAGGATTTAAATCATTTGCCAATAAAACAACTTTTTCTTTTCCCGCTAATTTCACCGCCATCGTTGGTCCCAATGGCAGCGGCAAATCAAACGTTGTTGATGCCATTCGTTGGGTTTTAGGCGAGAGGGATTTAAAAAAAGTAAGAGTGGCTCATTCTGAAGAAGTAATTTTTAATGGAACGCCGAGCAAAGCCAAGATGTCTTTAGCTCAAGTTTCTATTGTTTTGGATAACAGCAACAATGAATTGCCAGTAGATTTTAAAGAAGTAGTTATTACTCGGCGGTTGGAACGCGGTGGTGAGAATCAATATTTTATTAATGATTCGCCCGTGCGATTAAAAGATGTTGTTGAGCTTTTGGCTCGGGCCAAAATTGGTAGTGAAGGTTTAACAATTATTAATCAGGGTTTAACCGACGCTTTATTGCGCGCTTCTCCCAAAGAGCGCCGAATTATGATTGAAGAGAATTTGGGATTGCGAGAGCTTCAGCTAAAAAAAGAAGATGCGAAAAAAAAGTTAGAAAACAGTCAAATTAATTTAGATAAAACTCAAGCTTTGCTTGAAGAATTGAAGCCACATTTAAGATCTTTAAGGCGCCAAATTAATCGCTGGCAAAAAAGGGAAGAAATTTTACAAATTTTATCGCTTTTGGAAAACGCTTACTACGCCGCTAATTTTAAAGAGATCTATTCTTTAAGAAATGTTTTAGAAGAAGAAAGAAGAAAAATTGAAGAGAGCAAAATTAATGAAGAGCAAAAATTAAAAGATTTAGAAAAACAATTTGAAGAATTAGAAAAAAGACGACCGGATTTTTCCCAGCATTTTCAAAATTTGAGGAAACAAATTGATGAGTTGGAAAAAGAAAAAGGGGTTTTGTTAAAGAATTTAGGACATTTAGAAGGGCAAATTGAGGGATTAAAACGATTTAAACCAGAAGTTAAAAATCAACCCAGTTTAAATCAATTAGTAGATACTCTCCAAAACATTAGAGAGACGTTAGCATCATCTTTGGATTTAGATTTAGAAAATATAAAATTAACGATCAAAAAAATCATCGAACGCATTGATGAAATTTTTAAAGAACCTCAAAAAAATTCTAATGATAAAGAAATTGAAAATTTAGAAAACGAAAAACAAAAAATTAATCAGCAGATAGAAAATTTTAATCAAAAAATTTCGGAATATAATCAGCAGCTTGATGAACTGCGGAAAAAAGATGAAGAAGTTGGAAAGGACTCCCACAATGTTTTATTAGAAATTCAAAAACAGCGCTCCCTTGTTCATCAACTGGAGCAGCAACTCAATGAAATATTTTTGAAAGAAGAAAGAAACAAGTTAAAAGAGTCGGATTTATTAACAAAGATTAAGGAGGCAGGATTAAACAGCAATGATTTCCAATGGGAGAAAATCAAAGATTTTGATATTGAGAAAATTTTGAAAGAAAACAACATTTCTAATCTTGAAGATTTAGAAATGCGCATTATCAGAATGCGGCGCGATTTAGCAACAATTGGTGAAATTGACGAATTAACCTTAAAAGAAGCCAAAGAAACAGAGGAGCGTTATCAATTTTTATCTCAGCAATCAGAGGATTTGATTAAAGCCATTTCTGATTTAAAAACAATTATTAAGGAATTAACCGAACGAATTGATAAGCAATTTTCCGAAGCATTAAAAATTATTAATGAAGAATTTAATAAATATTTTCGAATGATGTTTGGTGGTGGTCGGGCAAAATTGTCCGTCACAAAAATTCTTAAAAGACAAAGAAAAGAAAAAGAAGAAAATAATAATAATGTTAGCGCCGAACAGAAATCAGAACCAAAACCAGAAGAAGGGGAGATGGTTAATGAAGAAAATAAAGAAGGCGAAGAAAAAGAGGAATTTGAAATTGGTTTGGAAATTTTTGTTGATTTGCCAAAGAAGAAAATAAAAAGTTTAGAAATGTTATCGGGCGGCGAACGGAGTTTGGTTTCAATTAGTATTTTATTTGCGATTGTCTCGGCTATGCAGCCGCCGTTTGTGGTTTTAGACGAGGTTGATGCGGCGTTGGACGAAATGAATGCTCAACGTTTTGCTAAAATTTTAAAGGAGTTGGTTGGTACAACGCAATTTATTGTTGTTACTCATAATCGCGCCACAATGGAAATGGCTCAAATTCTTTATGGAATTTCTATGGCTGAAGAAGGCGTTTCCAAAGCAGTTTCTCTTAAATTGGAAGAAGTAGAATAAAAAATTGGCGTAAAACTTTGACTTTTGAGATTATTTGTGTATAATCAATTTTATTGAATGTAAATAATTTTGTCGGTTAAACTTGAATTTCTATGTTAGTAATCAGATTAAAACCAGTTGGCAAAAAACATCAAATTTCTTTTCGAATTGTTGTAGCTGAAAAACGTTCAAAGTTAGATGGTCGTTATCACGAAGACCTCGGATTTTATAATCCTTCAACCGATAAATTTTCCGTTAATGCGGAAAGAGCAAAATATTGGTTATCAATTGGCGCCCAGCCATCAGAAACTGTTCACAATATTTTTGTTGCCGCCGGAATTATTGAAGGACCAAAGAAAACGATAAAAATAAAACAAGCGGAAAAGAAAGAAGATAAAGAAGGAGCTGTTGAAACCGAAGCTGCTGCTGGTAATGAAACTACTAATTCAACAAATGAAAATAACAATCAATAATTTAAATTGTCGTTAAAAATTTAATTTAATGGAAAAGAAAAAAATATTATTTGTAATTGCCTTCAAGGATTTTCGGGATGAAGAATTTTTTGAGCCCAAAGAAATTTTAGAGAAGGCGGGTTTTGAAATTAAA